>NZ_JBQSXT010000005.1:0-156250 GCF_052378605.1 Halomonas sp. AOP27-A1-41 | reverse complement strand
TCGTAGCACCTCAGCCATGGGCCGCATTTGCTTCACGTCCGCTTCTGTTAGCTCTCTAACTTCGCCGTCTTTATTCGTGAGTCGCGTTTTCATAGCGTCGCATCTCCCGTGAGTTGGCTTTCCTGAGACTGATAACCCGAATGCCATCGGTAATAGGCGTAAAGCACACTACGTGCACCCTTTCCCCTATCTTCCCCAAGCCTATGAAGCGCTGTTCGGGGTAATCAAAGCGGGTATCTTCCGAAAATACAGCGCCTTCCCAATCAAAGCGCTCTGCTGTCGTGAAGGGAAGACCGCGCTCCTGCTCATTCCGGGCGCTCTTGTTCGAATCAAACGTCGATGATCATAGACTTTCCAGTTCCCTGCGATAAAAAACCAAGTTCTTATAGCGCTCAAATGCCTGAACCACGGGGGCAAGCAGCCCCGGATTCCGTGAAATTTTCGGAATCCCAGCGTGCACCGCCACAGGTGGGCAGCATCCGCGTAGCCATGCGGCGCATCACCTGTGCCCCCCACTTATTCAGGCAAAGCATGTACAGGTGTTACCCTGAGAAATGCATTCCTCTGCGCCGCGCCACTTACCAGCAAAGACAAGCGTTTAGCGCCGTCTGGAGGCGACGCCAAGGCAGTGGGCGATGGTGTGCTAGAGCTACGGATTGATTACGGGCCGGGCTACCGCGTTTATTACGCCAAAGTAGGCCGCCGTTTAGTGATGTTATTAGCCGGTGGAACCAAGAAACGCCAGCAAGCCGATATAGAGCAAGCAAAGGCGTTTTTAGCTGACCACCGTAGGAGAGCAAGTACATGAAAAGCCATGATGCTGCTGTTGTCGAAATGCTGCGCGATGATCCTAATATGGCGCTGGACTATTTGCGCACCGCTTTCGATGAGCTGGATGAAGAAGGCGGCGAGTCTGCCTTTCTGCTGGCACTACGCCATGTAGTGGAAGCCCAAGGCGGTGTAGCCGCCATTGCGGAACGTGCCAAAGTGTCACGCGAAAGTCTCTACCGAGCGCTTTCACCTAAAGGCAACCCCACGCTACGCACGATGACCGCCGTCATCAAAGCAACAGGTATTCACTTTCACGACCTGACACGCCATAGCCAAGAGCCGGCAACAGGATAGAGAGCGGCCAACTATAAAGCGCCGCCTCCACCATCCCCCTATAAATCAATCGACTATCGGTGCTTTTTTGTTTCTATGGGCAGCTTTTGTTTTAGCTACCTTACACAGCTAAGGTCGCCCTCTTCGCAGCTGGCATGCTCTTGCAGGCTTTGCGTACGTGCTTTGGTGAGCGCTTCAAGGCAGCCATTACGTACCATGGGCTGGGCGCTCCCCCCTTCGACCGCGCTACTCTCGAACGCACATTCGGCGTCACGAAAGTCAATCCACCTGCGCTGGGCCACTCTGAGCTTCTCAAGCGATAAATCATTACTATCAAGCCTTCCAATCAATGCCTGATAAGCCTCATTAAGCGCATCATCAGCCGCTTGATACGTGTTCGCTGAACACTGCGTCATTTCCGCTTGGGTTTCAGGGCTAACACACTCTTCATTAGCGCTGACCAAGCCGCTGAAGATCAAAATCCCCATGCCTGCCCATCGTGAAAGTAGTCGCATCGTCGTACCTATTCTGGTGGATAAAGCCAACGTGGTAACAAGAACGCTACCTGCCTTACAGGTTAGCCTCTTTTTCATGCGCCCATAACGGCAAAACGCCAGCATTTCTGCTGGCGCCCGTCGACTAGCTATAAAAAAGGTGGCTCGACCTTAATGAGCAGTCATTTCTTCAGCGATTTCATTACCGTCTAAATCGGACGGGTAGTAGGTCGGCCAGTGAGAGACTTCTTCCAGCAGTGCTTCGCGATCATTGCCCCAGTAAAGGTGAAAGTGATGCGCGTCGGTTGGGTAGATAGCGTGGTCGCTGAATTGAATGTACTGAGGAAGATTTTCAGCGCTCTCACCCTCTAACTCGAAAATAAACCGCACGCCACGATTGCCTGCGTCGTAGGTTAAAATCTCGTAGCCGTCGTATTGATACTCGCCCGTGCTCTCTTCGCCGTCTTCGTAGAAGGTAATGTTATTGCCTTCAATAACGATACGGTCAACCGCTGCTTGGTAACCGGTGTCGTAGTACTCCTTGTACTCTTCAGCCGTTTTATCGCCATGCTCGGCTTTATGAGCAAACACCTCATCCAGCGTGCCATCCTCTAGATAGGGATAAACGGACTGCCAATCACCTTCCCAGTCGGAAAGTGGACGGTCCGCTACCTGGTCATCACTGAAATGCCCGGAATAAATATCACTACTGTGGTCGTGCGCATGGTCATGGGAGTGGTCGTGTGAATGACCATGGGAGTGATCATGGTCGTGGTGTTCATGCTTGTCATCTGCAACCACCGGCTGAATACCCGCCACTGCCAGCAAGCTGATGGCTAAGGCGCTGAGTGCTTTTGATGAAAGTAATGGCATTTTTCAGACTTCCTTTTTCAGAGAATGAATGGTTTTTAAATCAACATAAAAGATACATTATAACATAACACTAATCAAACAAAGCATGTTGGCCTGAAACGTTAAAGCGCCTAACGCTTCTTGGCGGCAAGTGGGTCGACCATCATCGTACCGGCCGTGCCAGATCCAACAAGCACAACGGAGCCATTATCACTAGCCAATCAGTCGCCAACCAGCCGCCAAACTTGGTCGAAGTAAAAATTATTTTCAAAGAGGTTATACATTATATAGCTTTTATTAAAACAACATAAATTAGAAGTCGGCGCCATTTCATTGACAGTCAAAACAGCTTAACTATAAAGAGCTTAACGCTCTCTTTATCTGGCGAGACATTATATATGGTGCTCTTAACAATCATTGTTATTTTAACTATTTCAGCTTCTTTCCTTTGTTCGATACTTGAAGCCTCATTGCTGTCGATTACACCAAGCTATATTGCTCAGCTTAAAGAAGAGCGTCCTAAATTACATAAAGCACTTGATACATTAAAAGCCAACATCGACCGCCCGCTTGCGGCCATTTTAACGCTTAACACTATCGCCAATACGGCGGGCGCGACGGGGATAGGCGCTCAGGTAGCCGCTGTATTTGGGGATGTTTATGTCGCTGTTGCCTCGGCAGTTATGACCATTCTCATTCTGGTATTTTCAGAAATTATTCCTAAAACGTTAGGTGCCAACTACTGGCGCCGTTTGGCTCCTTTTCTGCCTC
Organism: Halomonas sp. AOP27-A1-41; assembly: GCF_052378605.1. NCBI lineage: Bacteria > Pseudomonadati > Pseudomonadota > Gammaproteobacteria > Oceanospirillales > Halomonadaceae > Halomonas > Halomonas sp. AOP27-A1-41. The sequence goes on along the minus strand of NZ_JBQSXT010000005.1, from coordinate 153,029 downwards.
CTATTTTAAATACCTTAATGGTGGTGTTAATGCCCTTTATCTGGCTATCAAAAATGATTACTCAACGGCTGGGTGAGGCAGATGAAGGCATCGATGTGCGCAGTGAAATAAAAGTATTAGCGCGCGCAGGCCTGGAGGAAAAAGTGATGGATAATGATGAAACACGCACGATCACTAATATCCTTAATCTGCATGAGATTCCGGTGACCAAGGCGATGACACCACGCGCCGTCAGTGAAACGGTCACCCCGGAAATGACGGTGAGCGCTTTCGATGAGCGCTTCGGCAAGCTCTCTTTTACGCGCTACCCTGTGATGGATGCAAACGAGCAGGCGTTAGGCTATGTACATAAGCTTGATGTTTATCACGCCGAGCCTGGCCAAACCATGCAAACGTTGATGCACCCAATGGGGACCATCGCCGATAGCGCAAGCGTTGAGCAGGTATTTACCGACATGCTAACCAGCCGCCACCATATGCGTGTGATCCATGATGAACATGGGACATGGCTTGGCATTATTACCCTTGAAGACGTTATCGAAACGATTTTGGGGCAGGATATTGTAGATGAAACAGATAAAATTCAGAACCTTAGAAACCATGCAAAGCAGCGTTGGCTCAAGCAAGTAACGTCCGATACGCCCCTTCCCTAGCTGACCCTTAGCGAATATTTTAACCCCCTATGGCTGAAAAATAATGTGTCTCGCCACGCACCGAGTTTACGCTTATAGTCACTAACAATAAGCGCTTAGGCTACATGGTGGAGGCCCTTTATGCTGCTTTATGGACTGAGTTTATTAGCCGGCATCGTGCTTTTAACGCTTGGTGGCGAAGGATTGATTCGCGGCGCCGTCGCCGGGGCCAAACGGCTGGGCGTATCACCGCTGTTTACCGGACTGGTGATTGTCGGCTTTGGTACCTCATCGCCTGAACTGGTGGTCTCGATCCATGCCGCCATGAACCAGCAGCCCGACATTGCGATTGGCAATGTGGTCGGCAGCAATATCGGCAATATCCTGTTGACTCTGGGCCTTTGTGCACTTATCTGCCCGCTGACCACCCAGCCCCAAGCGCTTAAGCGCGATGGGTTGGTAATGATGCTCGCCACTGGGCTGTTTATTCTTTTAGCGTTTAACGGCAGCCTGGGGCGTTTCGATGCAGCGGTGCTACTCGCAAGCCTGGCGGCTTATCTGGTATGGGCCTACTGCAGCGAAAGCGGCCAGCACTCCCCTTCTGCCGAGCTACACACGGCCGAGGCAGAGGAAGTGACCCAACTGCCCAGCAGCACGCTGTTTATCGTGGTGGCTTTAATCGGCGGGTTGGCTCTACTGATCGGCGGCTCCCAATTGCTGCTTTATGGCGCCGTCGGCATTGCTCAGGCGCTGGGGATTTCAGAAGCGGTTATCGGGCTTACCATCGTGGCTATCGGCACCTCACTACCTGAACTCTCGGTATCGGTGATCGCGGCGCTACGGCGTCATGCCGATGTGGCAGTGGGCAACATTCTGGGCAGCAATATCTTTAATTTACTCGGCATACTGGGCATCTCCGCCTTTCTTCAGCCGCTACCGCTTGTTGAGCGCATGGCATCCTTTGACCAGTGGGTAATGCTGGGCGCCTCTGCGCTGCTGATTGCTTTCCTCTATACCGGCCTACGTTTATCACGTGGTGAGGGGTTATTGCTCCTGGTAGGATATATAGCGTATTTAGCGGCCAGTTTTACGGTGATTAGTTAGGCTTTTTACGACAACGGCTTGCGCTCGACCATAACGGCATTAAAGGCATAAGGAAGCACAATGATGCTTGGTACTCTGGGGCCTGAAGGCAACAATCATGCGCTGGTCGCTGAGCGCTATCTCAAACACCGGGTACCGAAAGGTGGCCAATGCATTTTCTTCGACACGTTTGAGGCGGCTTTCGAGGCACTGCTGGCCGGAGAACTAACCCATGTACTGCAATGTACGGCCCACTTCAGCCATGCCGACTGCGTAGGTCGCTATATGCATCGCGCCTTTCCAGTCGATACGTTTATTGCGGGCAGTAAGCCGCTGGCGCTGCTCGCCCGTCGTGATGCTTCCGAACCAGAACATATCGCGCTTCAGCCTGCCACGCGCTACTACACTGATTTAAGCGCGTTCAAGACGATCATTGAGGCACCGACAACCGTCGACGTTGCCAATGGGTTGATTGAAGGTCGTTATCAGGCCGGTATTTGTGCAGAAGAAGCACTGGCCCAGGCACCTGATACGCTAACCTTGGTACGCTCGCTAGGACCGGCCATTGATAGCTGGGTTATCTACGCCACCGAAGCGCTGAATGAAGATTCGCCGCTGCATTTATAGCGTGCATTGGCAGCGGCGAACCCGGCAAGCTAGAGTGCGAAGATAATCAGCGCGCCCACCACCATAAGCGCCAGGCGCAGCCAGAGCGCTTTATGGGCAATGATGCCAAAGGAGATCGCCCCCAAGCCAACGGCCACCTTGGCGGTATCGAACAGCGCACCAGCGGGGTCAAAGGCAAGCCGAATCATGTCAGGGTTAGCGACCATTGCTAACGGAATGATATAAAGCCCAATGCCCAGCGCCATGGCCTTCAACGCTACCTTAAGCCAGTTCTCTCCCACCATGCCCGCCGCGATAAAGACACCACCACACACCGGCGGTGTAATCGTCGACAGTAGCGCATACCAGAAGACAAACAAGTGCGCGAGGAGCGGCTCAAGCCCCAGCGATGTCAGTGCAGGTCCCGCCACTGAGACACAGATGACATAGGCGGCCGTGGTGGGGACTTCCATGCCCAGAATCAAACACGCCAGTGCCGTCAACAACAGCGCAGGCCACAGCATATCGTTGGAAAGCGACAGGATACCGGAGGTAATTTTCACCCCAAGCCCGGTCAGCGAAAGCACGCCTATCACCAGCGAGGCGCAAATAATAATCGCGCCAATCATCGCAATCTGCCGCCCAGCGGTCACCATGGCAAGCATAAACCGGGTTATAAAACCAGAAAGAGAAAAACGCAGTGTGACGTTAAAAAACAGCAGGGCCAAACTGGCGAAAATGGCAATGCTCGCCGCATACTGAGGGGTGTATCCGCTGATAAAAATACACACCAGCAGCAACACAAACGGGACTGCAAAAAACAGTGAGGTAATCAACACCTCTTTACGGCTGGGCTGATCGCTTTTATCCAAAGGCTGCAAATCATGCCGAGTCGCGTAAGCATTAATCCCCATCCAGACCGTTAGAAAGTAAAGAAACGCCGGTAAAACAGCCGCCGCCATAATCTGTGTGTAGGGGGTTCCAGTGAGCTCCACCATGACGAAAGCCCCCGCTCCCATCAAGGGCGGCATGATTTGCCCACCCGAGGAGGCCACGGCTTCCACCGCCCCTGCCAGGGATTTCGGATAACGCAAACGCACCATGGAAGGAATGGTAATGGCCCCGGTAGACGCCACATTGGCGGAGGCCGACCCGGAAATGGACCCCATCAGCGCCGAAGAGATCACCGAGACTTTCGCCGCGCCACCGGTTAATCGGCCCGCCACAGCACTTGCCAGATTCATAAACCCTTGGCCTGCCTCGCCCGCGTTAAGCACCGCGCCAAAAATAACGAAAATCGCGACGACGCCCACACTGACACCGGTAAGCGATCCCCACAGCCCGCCTTCGGCAATGGTCAGCGAGCCCACCATGCTTGGCAGGGGAATACCTGGGTGACCAAACGTGCCGGGCACATACTGTCCAAAAGCGCCATACAGCAAAGCGAGCAACGCAACCAACGGTAAGGGCCAGCCGATAGCACGGCGCGCCGCCTCAAGCGCCAGAGCGATCAAAAAAAGCCCAATTCCCATCTGCAGATGGCTATCGATAAAACCGTACTGGTTGGCCAGTGATGCTTCGTTAAGGGCGATATAGCCACAGGCCGCCACACCCAGTAGTGTCAGCACCCAGCCGCTCGCCCGCTGCCAAGGCGTTTTGGCCATAAATATCAGCACCCAGGGCAGCAGTAATGCCATATGCAGCGGTCGACTAATTAACGCAGGCGTTAACCCGTAAAAGATAAGCCCCATGTGGAAAACCACGCTTAAGGTGCCCAGCGCTACCCAGCCACGCGCAGCGGGCGCCTCGTCGTCTAGCGTCGAAGTTGAAAAAAGTGTCATGCCCTATGCCTATCAGAAACGAGTCAACAACAAATAGCGACGCCACGAAGCGGACCTCGTGGCGTCGGCACTGCCTGGGAGAGAATTAACGCAGCGATTCGGGAACGTCGATGCCGGCTTCCTCGTAATAGCGCAGAGCGCCGGGGTGCAGCATACCTGCCATATTGTCGAGCTGGTCCGGGGTAATACCGCCCCACCACGCGGTCTCTTCGGCCATGGCGTCACGGCGTTCCCAGAAGGTTTTGGTCAACGTATACGCGGTTTCGTCATCCATTTGTGACGTGGTATACGCCATGACCGGCAACGACGTGGTTTGTACGTCCTCATCAATACCTGGGTAGGTGCCGCCAGGAATTACCTGACGCGGCGCGCCGGTCATGTCGATCTGCTCGTCAGTGAGACTCACCATCGCAATCGGCATGCCCGCAGCCACTTCGATAATATTGGGCGTTGGGTAAGAGCTGGCGGTTACAAAGCCGTCAATCTGCCCATTTTTCAACGCGTCGGGGCCGCTGCCCAAGGCAGCATCGGCGACCTGTACACTCTCTTCCAATCCAAACAGCGCCAGGTAACGCGCGGCTTCACGTGCGCCGAACGTGCCCCGGCCAATCAGGATATGCTTATCTTCAAGTTCCTCAATACCCACGACACCTTTATCCTCACCCAGGATGAAGTGCATGGTAATCGCTGGAATGGGAAACAGGCCGCGGATCTCCTGAAAACGTGGGTTCTGACGTTCAGCAAAAGGCCCTTCACCCGCCATGGCCTGATCAACCAACGCAGGCGGCGTGGTAAAAACATAGTTACCCTGGCGCGCCATGACTTCCATCACGTTTTGCACCGAGCCTTGGCTCTCTTCCAGGGTAAGAATAATAGCGTCATCCGTGCCTTGGCGAATGGCTTCTGATAACTCGACGCCCATCTGATAATAAGCCGTTCCCGCCGTTGCCGACTTATAGGTAACGCGGGTTTCCGCTTGGGCAGCCAGGCTAAGTGAAAGCGTGGTGGCTACGAGTAAGGGCGTGCATAAAGCAGAGCGTATAAAGGGGAGCATGTGTCAATTCCTGGTATCCAGCGACCTCATCGGCCTGATTTTTTTGTCGCGCTGAAAGAATAATAAACGCCAGCGGGCCAGGTCGTGAACAGTGCCCCGCCTAGCGCCGCTAACATTAGCATGTAATACGCCGAGCAGGAACGCTGTGCCTCCAACGGAGTAGCCTTACCAAGACAGCCCTATCCAGCACTGAATTCGATGCATAGGCAACACTGACGGGCAATAATGGCAAACAGAGGATGGCACTCAGCATTCGTCTTACTGCATCGCTTATCGCTTGCAACTTTGGTTTATTACCATAAAGATTAATCGCTGTTAAAATGTATCGCACTTTATCAATAAACTTACCATTAGCTAAATGGATAATTTGCTAAAAAAAGATGCCATAGCGAGTTAACAAACGACCTTTATTCGGTTTTATTCTTTATTTAGAAAACAGGCAATTTGTTATACTTAACGCCGCTTATTAACCCTTCCTACCACCTTTAAATAAGGATAAACGTATCATGTTGACGCAGGATTGCGACCCAGGCCAGCCGAGATCTTCTCGTCGCTGGCTTTTTTTGTTAGCCCCCTTACTATTTTTCTATAGCGTGTCGACCTTTGCTGTGACAGGTGAGATTGATTTAACGACATCTTTTATCGGTTTTTTTGCTGTCGCCATTTTTGTTTTGGCATATGCCTTGGTGATGGCAGAAGAAAAGATTCATATGCGTAAATCAAAGCCAGTGCTAATAGCGGCAGGTATTATTTGGAGCCTCATCGGCTGGGTGTATGTTCAAAACGGCATGTCAGAAACCTCAGAATATGCGTTTCGCATGACCCTTTTAGAGTTCACCGAGCTGATGCTGTTCCTGCTGGTGGCCATGACGTATATCAACGCCATGGAAGAGCGTCGAGTATTTGATGCTCTGCGCTCCTGGATGCTGCGTAAAGGATTTAACTATCGCACGCTTTTCTGGCTGACCGGCGGCTTGGCATTTATTCTTTCACCGATTGCCGATAACTTAACCACCGCGCTGCTAATGTGTGCCGTCATCACCAAGGTGGCCGAAGGTGACAAGCGCTTTATTAACCTGGCGTGCATTAATATTGTGGTCGCCGCCAATGCGGGGGGCGCCTTTAGCCCATTTGGAGACATCACCACGCTGATGGTATGGCAGGCAGGCATTCTTCAATTCCAGGAGTTTTTTACTCTTTTCCTCCCTTCGTTGGTTAACTTCCTGATTCCAGCCATGATCATGAGCCTGTTTATCAAGGACCAAAAGCCCGGTAGCGTATATGAGGATGTCCAACTGAAACGCGGTGCACGACGGATTATCGTGCTTTTCTTACTGACCATTTTAACCGCCGTCATCTGCCACACCTTCTTACACTTGCCGCCCGTGCTTGGCATGATGACAGGGCTTGGTTATCTTCAGTTCTTTGGCTTCTACCTACGCAAGAGCCTGCCCCGTTCGCTGGAGCGTAAGCGTGAACGCTACAGTCGTCGTGGGGATAACAAGAAACTGGCGCAGTTAGGTAGCGTGGTACCGTTTGACGTATTTAACCGCGTGGCGCGGGCCGAGTGGGACACACTGCTGTTTTTCTACGGCGTAGTGATGTGCGTAGGTGGGCTTGGCTTTATGGGCTACCTTGGCTTGCTGTCCGAGGCGCTTTATACCAATTGGGATGCTACGTGGGCGAACATTGTGTTGGGTGTGGTGTCCGCTGTGGTGGATAACATTCCTGTAATGTTTGCGGTGCTCACCATGCAGCCTGAAATGTCTGACGGGCAGTGGCTGTTAATCACCCTAACCGCTGGTGTTGGAGGCAGCCTGCTCTCGATTGGTTCAGCAGCTGGCGTTGCGGTTATGGGCCAAGCACGCGGCGCTTATACCTTTATGGGCCACTTGCGCTGGGCGCCGGTTATTCTATTGGGCTACATCGCCAGTATTGCCGTTCATTTATGGCTTAATGCAGGAAGCTTTACCGCCGCTTAAGACAGATTGATACGCTGTTTTTTAACACACCTCCTCACCATAATAGATAGCGCCCTTATCCAGGGCGTTATCGTTTAGCTTTTAATAGCTTTCAAACAAGCGATCAATGGATGTCGGGCGGCCAAACAGGTAACCCTGATAATGATAACAGCCATGACCCTTTAGCCAGTCCAACTGCTCCTGCTTCTCGACCCCTTCGGCGACCACCGTTAACCCAAGACTCACTGCCAACAAAATGGTGGTATCGACAATGGCCGCATCCGCTTTATCGGTTAAAAGCTCGCGGATAAACGACTGATCAATCTTTAGTTCATCCAAGGGCAGTCGTTTAAGATAGCTTAACGACGAGTAGCCAGTACCAAAGTCATCAATCGCAAAGCGAACCCCTTGCGCGCGCAATTTGAGCATTGTATTGCGCACGCGTGTTGGATCATGCATTAACAGGCTCTCGGTGACTTCCAACACCAGCCGCCCCGGTGGCGCTTGGGTCTGAGCAAGAAGACCTTCCAAATTGCGTACAAATTCAGGCTGCTGAAACTGTGCCGAACTCACGTTAACGGAAATCGTCAGCGCAGCATAAGGGGCCTGGCTGGCCCACTTGGCAAGCTGCTCGCAGACAGAATGAAGCACCCAATAACCAATGGGTATAATTAGCCCATTATCTTCTGCTAGAGGAATAAAGGTCGAGGGCGGCACCCAGCCACGCTGAGGGTGATACCAGCGTAAAAGCGCCTCCACACCGGTGGTAATGCCTTGATGGTTCACCTGAGTTTGATAGTGCAACGTCAGCTCATGACGTGCCAGCGCATGGTGTAAATCAGCTTCAAGGCTGGCCCGCTCGATCAAGCGTGTTTGCATACTACGATTAAAAAAGCGCAGCGTATTCCCACCCGCTGCTTTCGCCTGCTGAAGTGCCAAATCGGCCTGTTGGAGCACGCTGTTCATACTATGGTCAACGCCATCGAATAGCGTAATACCAATACTGGCGCTGACGGGCAGCGAACGACCCGCTCGCAGTCTGGAGATAGCGTCCAACAACTGCTTGGCTGTACGTTCAGCGCTTAGCGCAGCATCCGCCGGGTGCTCGCCCTGCTTTGCCAGTAGCGCAACAAACTCATCCCCACTAAAGCGGGCCAACACAGCCCCTTCCGGTAACAACAGCCGCACCTGATTGGCCACATCAATTAACAACTGGTCACCACTTTCATGGCCCTGAATATCGTTAACGAGATGAAAGTTATCCAGATCAATGGTCAGCAGTGCGCTGTAGAGATGGGACGTATTCTCCTGCTCAATTTTCCCACTTAACGACTCCATCAATAAGCGTCGATTAGGCAGGCCTGTCAGCGCATCGTAAAACGCCAGATGATTGGTACGCGATTGCAACTCAAGGTAATCGGTTAGTTCAGTGGAAATCCCGCACAGGCTCGCGGGCTCGCCTGGGGAGAGGGACAACGGCATTTTAATAGTAACAAACGTGCGAACCTTATCGTTGTGTTGTAGTACGTTCCCCTCTTCGAGCGTTATTTTTTTGCCTGATTCCATCACACTGCGGTCAATCTGAGCTATTTCATTCGCGGTTGTGCTATCAAAAAATGCTTCATCACTTTTACCCAGAATGTGCTCTTTCGGCAGCCCAAAGAGCTCAACCACCCGCTGGTTGACAAACTGGTAATGTAACGAGGGTGTTTTGATATAGATGCAGGCGTCCACGTTATTAAGAATAGTGGCCAGCATGGCCTCATTGGCGTCGAACTGTGCCCTATTTAGCGTGACACGCCGTTTAAGCCACCATGCACTGCCTAGTGCCACAGCCAGTAGCGCCGTTAACAGACCAAGCCCGCCCCATAACCAGGCAGAGATCGTATCGGGTGGCGTTTCGGCACGCCAGGAACGCAGTATCCTAAAATACGCTGAACGTGGATTTTGCTTCCAACCAAGCAACACATCGTCGATACGGTTCAGTATGGTTGCCGACAAAGTAGGCGACCCGGCATAGAACAGCCGGATAGGTTGAAAGATGATGGGCGTTTCATATAGCCCATAGTCCTGCGCGCGCCAGTCTCCGAAGATGTGGTCGGTAACCGCCAGGTCCGCATCCCCCATGGCCACTGCTTGAAAAGCATCCGCATAGCTATCAACGGGCAGCCAGGTGACCGCAACACCGAAGCGTTCTGTCACGGCGCTCAGGTAGTTCTGTTGAATAGAGCCATCTACAATGGCGACGCGTTTTTGTTCAAGGTCAAGAATCGCCTCGACCCGCTCGTTTTCGCGCTGATAAATCTGCGACCAGCTTTGGATAATCGGTTCACGATGAAACGCGATACGCTCACCACGCTCTTCACCCCAGGCAGTCCCGGGCAATATATCGATATCCCCCTGTTCAAGCAGGGTAAGACAGTGGTGGAATTCGCAGGCAATACTCTCAAGCTGCCAATCCTCTTCTTGTGCAATCGCTGCAAGCAGCTCACCCAAAATACCGCGCAAATGCCCCTGGTCATCCACGAATATTTTTGGTGGATTGTTATAAACGCCCACCAATAAGGTGTCGCTGGCCATGCTTGAAAAAGCCAAACTCCAGAGGCCCAGCAACGCAGCGGCCTTAATAGCGCCTCTACGTGTACGAGCAAGCAGTCGTCCTGGCATCAACCACAGCGGGTGAGTAACGTATCCAGCCTTATCCTGCATCGTCCTGTTACTCGCCTGGCATAGTGAGCGGGCCTGCGCGCTCGGCCACACGCAGCCAGGCAGGGTCAGCATCAATACGCGCTACAAACCGCATAATGGCGGGATACGTTGTCAGCGTTTGGGTGGCAGCTATGGCCTGAAGAGGAAAGCTCATTTGAATATCAGCCCCGCTTGGCCACTCACCTGCAAAGTTCTCTTTACGCGCTAAATGATCTTCGATAAAGCCCAGATGCTGTTTAAGCTGAGGCGCTAGAAATTGCTGACTAACCTTATCGCCAATGCCTTTAGCGAGCGGTTTAATTAACCAGGGAGACTGTGCGGGTATCTTTTTAAACACCAGTTGCATCACCAGCAGTGGCATTAAAGAGCCTTCGGCATAATGTAGCCAATAGCGGTAATCAACCCAGTCGGCGATATTATCGGCAGAGGGTTGCAAGCGCTCTTTGCCGTAGGTATGTAGTAAGTAATCAATGATTGCCCCTGACTCTGCAATCACTAATTCACCATCCATAATGACTGGCGACTTACCTAAAGGATGAATGTTTTTTAGTGCTGCAGGGGCCTGCGGAGTTTTACGATCACGCTGATATACATGGATGTCATAGTCCAACGCAAGCACTTCGAGAAGCCATAAAATTCGGTATGAGCGCGACTTTTCCAAATGATGGACGTGAATCATACAGTACTCCATGAAGGCGATGTAACACGCAGACGCTAGGCCTGCAGCAGTTGTCCTTTTACTGCAAGCTTAGTTAGCGTAGCAGCGTTGCCCCTCGTGGAGTACATATATCCGGGGAAAAAAAGTCTTATGTTCGAGTAATGCGCCGCACATGCATCCACCTATCCATTGGTGACCACTTCCCTTGCAGCCAGGGCGACAGTAGCCGTGTGGAGAGTGGAATAAACACAAATACCATCACTGGCGTTAGTATCAGAGTGCTTACTAACACGCGCGGGATCAGCGCCCAATCGGCCAACATACCGCCAAATACCCACTGAAAGAGTAACGAGATAGGAAAAAAGGCCAACCAAACGGCCACGGCCTGCTTCCAGCGAGGCGGCACACTGCCTGAGCCGGTTTGAAACCAGGCATCCAACCCCGTGGCACGGTGCTCATGAGGCGCATCATAAAGCCCCTTGCCGCGCACAAGCCAGGCATGCCGTGAAGCCGAGTGCTCCCATGCATGGAGCGTTTCACTGCTGCTAAAGCGGAAGATAATCTGATATTCATCGTGATGCTCGGGTGGCGCAAGCACTCCTGAGCCCAGATAACCAGGAAAATCAGCCGCTAGCTCGCGACCTTCGTTCAACCACCGATTAAAATCATGGTAACGGCCACTGGCAATGCGCCGAGCTACCATCAATGTGACAGGTGAGGCAGACATGGTATATCTCCTGATATAACCACAACCAATGCTGGGTAAGCAGGTTGTAAACGACCCGGCGGATAAGCCTGATCGCGTTAACGGCATAAGCGAGGGATACCGCTTATGAGATGACGTAATTATATAGACAATAGCAATGCCATGTGGGTTATTTAACAGGTGATGAGGCGGCTGTCCCCACGCGACCTGATGGAAAGAAGTACGCCGTTGCGAGAGAAGTGCCTATCGATTACGGCCCCATCCTGGGTGACTCACAGGCCACTATCAAGAAAATGCAGACGGTGATTGCTACCCCGAAGCCGCAGCGCTTATGGAAGTTGTGTAAGCGACTGCCAACCGGCTCGTAACGACCATTGCGAAAGCCAAGCATCAGGACTACTTTTTTCGGCTTGGAGAGAACTCATTAAAAAGCGACCTTACGCCCCATAAGGTGGGATGCAATACGTAAGTAGGTGCGTTAAAGGTGCAGGCCAAGTATCAAGGAGCAAGTGCAGCGGCGCCTAAAAAGCGCTGCTGCCAGTAATCGACATCCAAGGGAACGCTAACTACGGCGCGACCACTTCCCGGTGCATGGATCATCTGCTGGTTGCCGCGATAAATGCCTACATGCGTGGCCTTGCTACGCTCTCCAAAGAAGAGCAGATCGCCAGGTTTGGGGGTATTGGCTGAAGGTAGCGCACGGAACTGTGCGTCTGCGGTGCGCGGTACGCGCATACCGGCCGCGCGATACGCCATTTCAACAAGCCCCGAGCAGTCGAGGCCGTCGGGCGTATTGCCGCCAAAGCGGTAAGGCGTACCAATGGCCTGCTGAGCGTGGGCCAGGATCAGCACGCGCTCCATGGAAAGTCCTTCGTGGGATTCGGCAGGCGATGAAGGGGGTGCGATAGCGACATCACGGCTGGCACAGCCCGAAAGCCACATTAACATCATCAAAGCGAACGTAAACCTTCCCAACGTGATGGGCATTAGCAGCTCTCCTTGTGGCAATGCCCTTATCATGGCGCAAACGGGAGGGCAGCGCCAAGTTCAACTAACGGCCAATCCACTCAATAAAGCTGGTTTCGCCTAACGCATGGCGTTCGTGGCGTACACGACTCATCGCAGCGTAAGGCAAATCCATCGCCAATACACGCCCTAACGGTTGCCCCAGCACCTGGCGCAGCAGGCCATTGCAAACAAACAGATGCGCCACTACCAACACATGCTTACCAGGCGGGTTTACCAGCACGTTTTGCCATACTTCAGCAAGCCGTGAATCAAAAACATCCATCGCCTCGCCCTGCGGTGGTGATACGGCCTCAGGGCTGTTCCAGAAAGCGCTCATCGGCGCGGAGCCCTCCTCGCTAAACACCTCAGCGTGGGTTTTGCCCTCCCAGCGTCCCAAGTGCAATTCGGCAAGATCGTCTTCAATCTGTACTGGCAATTCAAACTCTTCACCTAACCACAGCGCAAACTCACGACAGCGCATAAGCGGCGAGGTAAGCACCGCATCATAAGGCGGCCTGCCGTCAACGGTATGGCGCATGATGGCATCCGTTACCTGCTGCCAGCCAGTTTCACTCAGCGGGTGGTCAGTGGAACCGCGCAGCATACGCCCGCCAACGGGTTCGCCATGGCGCAGCAAATCAATAGTGGTGACATCAGCATCAGGAAAGCGCATTCAGAACTCCTCGCTTGGCGATTTATCAATCCGTGGGTTAAATAATCGCGTGGCGGACACGGGCGGATATCCATTCCGAGACCAATACCGTGGCGAAGATCATGACAAAAATAACGCTGACCTGATTCCAGGCGAGCATATTGATAGAGGCATTCAACTGAAGCCCGATCCCCCCAGCGCCCACCAGGCCAAGCACGGTGGATTCACGAATATTGATATCCCACCGGTAAACACTGATACCCGCAAACGCTGGCATGACCTGAGGCAGAACGCCGTAGTTCATGACCTGTAAACGGCTAGCACCGGTTGCGCTAATGGCCTCGACAGGCGTCGGGTGAATTTCCTCAATGGCCTCATAAAGAAGCTTGCCCACAAACCCAATAGAGCGCAGCGCAATGGCGATAATGCCCGCCAGGACGCCCGGACCCAAAATCGTTACCAACAGCATGGCCCAAATCAGCGAATTGATAGAGCGTGACGACACGATCACCATCAACGCTAGGCTTCGCACTAGCGGATGCGGCGTGGTGTTACGCGCGGCGAGAAACGCCACAGGAAACGCCATCACAATCCCCAAGGCGGTGCCCAGCGTGGCAATGTTCAGCGTATCCCACATGGGTTTCCACAGCACATTGGCGTATTCCCATTTGGGGGGCATCATCCGGCTTAAAAGATCACTGCCCTGGCGTCCAGCATCCTCAACAAACACCCACATGGTGTTATCGGAAATCACCTTCCAGCAGAACAAGAACAGGCTAATCCCTACTAGCCACGCACTAAATTGCAGCCACTGGGCACGCGTGGTACGTAGCCGCCATACCGGGACCCCTTGCCGGGAGGTTGAAACAGGCATATAGATTCTCCGGAGATTACTGCGTCCAACGGCGGACGTGGCTTGAGCTGTATTCGCACAGCAGCACAATCGCGATGATGATCAACAAAATGGCGGCTGACGTGTCGTACTCATAACGGCTAAGCGAGGTATTCAGCGTGGCGCCTATTCCGCCTGCACCAACAATGCCGATCACTGACGATTCGCGAAAATTGATATCCAAACGGTACATGGAGAGGCCAATTAAGCGCGGCATAACCTGGGGCTGAATGGCGTGATTCATGGTTTGCCACCAGCTGGCGCCGGTCGCTCTCACCGCTTCTACCTGGCGCCAGTCGAGGTCTTCAACATCTTCGGCCAACAGCTTGGCCATAAAGCCGATAGTCGCAAACGCCAGCGTAATCATCCCCGCCAGCGGGCCAAAGCCAAACATCACCACAAACAGGATCGCAATAATGATCTCTTGAAAGGTACGTGAGACGGCAATGATGCTACGGCATACGAAATAAATCGGCAGCGGCGCAATGTTGCGTGCAGCGCCTAGTCCCACGGGAATCGCGAGCGCTACCCCAATGACCGAGGAGGTAAGCGTCATGGTCAAACTCTCGACCAGCCCATTGATAATATCGTTACCACGGCTGAAAAAATCAGGCTGCGCAAACGCGCTAATGAAACGCAGGCCTCGGCTGGTGCCTTCCGCCACACGTGCCCAATTCACCTCAACAGAGGCCAGCGCCAACACCAGGTAAGCCACCACACCCAAGGCAATAGCCCAACGCAACCACTGGCTATGCACAAGAGGTAACCGACGCCAATGCCCTTGGCGGGCCGCGTGTTGGCGGGCTTCAAAATACGCAGAGCGCTGCTCACTCATGGTGCTACCCCAGCCATCTCAACTGCGATAGAGCGGCGCTCACAGGAAACGGCCTCACTGTCAGGCTCATCGGCAGGTTCAGGAGAGGTATCCCAATCCTCTTCGCCATAAATGGTGGTGAGAATCTCGCTGGTTAGCTCGTCAGGGCGGCCATCAAACACGATCTGGCCAGCCCGCAGCCCCACAATACGGTCCGCAAACTGCTGGGCGAGCGCGACATCATGAATATTGATAATCGTCGCCAACTCGCGCTCAGCACACAGTTCACGAATCAGGCGCATAATCTGGCGTGAGGTTTTGGGATCCAGGCTGGCGGTTGGCTCATCTACCAGTAACAGCTTGGGGCTTTGTAACAGTGCCCGAGCAATCCCCACTCGCTGGCGTTGGCCACCGGACAACGCATCGGCGCGCTTATCAATAGCGTGAGGCAGGCCTACCCGCTCAAGCAGACGAAACGCTTCAGCGACGGCATCCTGCGGGTAGCGACGTAAAAAGCTACGCCAGAAGCCCACGTAGCCAAGCCGTCCGGAAAGCACGTTTTCCATCACGGTCAGGCGGTCAACCAGCGCATACTCCTGAAAAATCATGCCCATTGAGCGGCGTGCCTTACGCAGGCCGCTGCCCGAAAGCCTGGTAAGCTCTGTTCCTTCCAGGCAAATGCTGCCCGCCGTCGGCTCTACCAAGCGATTTACACAGCGAATCAGGGTACTTTTACCCGCACCAGAGGGGCCGATAAGCGCCATCACCTGGCCTTTAGGCAGGGTAAGTTCGATATCGGTAAGCGCACGGTCCCCGGTTGGATAGCGTTTGGTAACGCCGCTGAGTGTCAACATCGCTCTACCTCATCTACATAATGTAACGGCCAGAAGGGATTAACCTTCTGGCCGAGTAACTGCAAAATTAAGTGCTTACTTAGTCACATTCGTACGTCACACCGTTAGCATCGGCGATCGTGCGGATAACGGACCAGTGCTCTTCATAGGTAATCGGCATAAATTGCGCTTCACCCGAGTTGGCAAACTCAGCCTGTAGCGCAGAACCCTCCCAGTCGTAGCTGAAGAACGCGTCTTGGATCTGTTCAGCCAGTTCAGGCTTCAAGTTATGCGCCAAACCGTACGCTGTGGTGGGGAAGGTTTCTGAGGTGTAGATAATGTCGTAATCGCCTTCATTCACTACGCCCCGGGCAATCATGCGCGTGCCGACGGAGTTAGCAATGGCCGCTGCGTCGTAGTCTTGATTCACAACGCCCAGAATGGAGTTATCGTGGGAACCCGAGAACGCTGTCTCGAAGGCTTCCCCTGCTTCCATGCCATATTCAGAACGCAGCAGCGCAGAAGGTGCCCGGAAGCCTGAATTAGAGGTCTCAGAGGTAAACGCCAACTGGCGGCCTTCGAGGTCTTCAACCGACTCAATACCGCTACCTGGATAGGTGATGATTTCCATTTCATAGCCATAGCTGCCGTCGTCTGCTGCCATAATGGCAAACGGACGGAAGCCACCGCAGTTCACGGCAACCGGAACACCACCGGTGTTAAAGCCCGCTACATGCAGGCGGCCAGCGCGCAGCGCTTCTTGCTGTGCCGCGTTGGACTGCACCGGGAAGAACTGAACGTCTTTGCCTGTGGCTTCACTCAGATGGTCCAAAAAACCGGCCCAAACATCCGCGTAAACAGCCGGGTCTTCAACCGGTGTATAAGCAAATACCAACGTATCGGGGTCGACCCACTGCGACTCGTCCGTGGGTGCATCCGCTACCATGTCGCCGTCGTTATCAACATAGCGCGCAGAGAGGTCTGCCGATGCATTAACGGCAACCAGAGCAAAGGCACTGACAACAGCAGCGCTGATCAAAGTACGGGGAAGAGTCACAGCATGCATACGTCACCTAGAATGTTGTTCAAAGATAGCGCCATCCTGCCGACGCTAGATGACAACACCGCGACACTTAAGTGACCACTTGATGACGGTTGCAAAACACTTAATGCAGCTCTACCAATTGCCCTGCCTGCATGGCCACATCAAACAAGCGCAGCGGCGATGTTTTAGGCCCACGTATCAGCCCTTCATAGCCGTAAATAGAGTGCTGGCTGGCATCCGCGATGGGTTGAAACAACACGTGCAGATCTTCTGATTCAATAATACGGTTAAGCCATTGAGCTTCCTGGGCGGTCAACGGCTGAATGCCTCTTGTATTAGAGACGGTGTTAGAGGCAGTTTGCAAAGGCTTTTTACGAGGACTGTCTAGTTAGTAAGCGTGCGACTTTTTTATGACATTGGCGTGACAATTAGCGCGCTAAAATAGCTTACGTGTGAAGGGTGGTGGGCGGACAAGCGTCAGGGAATAGCCTCTAAAGGAGACGTGCTTGAGGTCATGGCGCCAAGCGTGAACGCAAGCGTCGATGCGGCAATCAAGCTTGCCGCATGTGCCTCGGAGCGTGCCAGCCTTGCATCCAGCAGACCGGACTCCGCCGCAGTAGCCTCAGTGATAGTGCCTACCCCGTTGCGATAAGCATCAAAGGCCGCGTCGTAAGTCACCGCTGCCGCTTCGGTCAACGCATCAGCGGCGTCAAAAGCCGCCAGTGAGGAGCGCAGTGCATCAGCAGCAACGACCATCTCGCGCATCGCCGTGTTGCGAATTTTCTCGAATGCCGCTTCGGCTGAAGCCGTGACAGAGACTGCCTGCTGGCGTTTGGCGGCAAGAAGGCCGCCATCATAGATAGGCATTGTCACCCCAAGGAACACCCCGGTGCCTGTGGTCTGGTTGCCAATACTGGGCAAATGACCAATGCTCAGATTTTGCTTGTTGGTTCCCGTGGCGGCGGCAACAAATACCCGGGGCATGAAGTCGGCATCGGCGGCACGCTCTGTCGCTTTGGCAGCTTGCAGCTCAGCATAGCTGGCCAGCACATCCGGCCGCTTGCTGAGTGCCGCCTCAATCGCAGAATCCACCGATGCCAACTCGTCAATACCCGGTAGCGGGCGATTCGACGCGCCGGCCACCTCGATCTGGGTCGTCGGCGAAGCGCCGAGAGCACTCAGCAACTCCTGATACTGATCGCGCAGCATACTCTGTGCCTGCACCATCCGCAGGTTAGATTGGGCGACAAGCTGACGGGCTTGAGCAACAGCGATACTGGTGCCGGTGCCATTGGCGTAGCGGGACTCAGCCGCATCCTGCAGAAGGCGGTTGTTGACCAGCACCTCCTCAGCAATTGCCAGCCTGTCCTTGGCAGCACCGTACTGGTAATAGCTACGCGTCACGTTGTAGATCACCGCCTGGTGGGCACCATTGAAGTTGACGTTGGCCGCATAGGCATTGTGTCGGGCGGCATCGCTGAGCGCCTCGCGCCGACCAAAATCAAACACTAGCCACTGCAAAGCAAGGTTCGGCGCCACACCGCTGACGGTGGTATCGACATGGTGAGTGTCACCATCCAGCAATCCGCGATAAGGAATGCTGGTCTGCTGCCTGCCCGCAAACACATTGGCGGTCAGGATCGGCAGAAACGTGGCTTCAACCATTCCAGAGGCCAGCGCCAGCTGGCGCGCCTGCTCCCAGGCAATTCGGGTTGACGGGTTATGGCGTTGCGCAAAGTCTATCAGTTCGGGTAACTGATACACCTTGTCCGACTGTAGATCCTGTGACACCGGGTCTGGCAGCAAGCCGATATCAGCTGAACCTGACACGGAAAAATCGCCAGGTAGCACGGACTGACCTTGAGGCACCCAGGGTGTGCTGGGGGAGGCGGAAGTATTCTTCAGCGCATCCGTTGCACAGCCCTGCAGGCCCCCTATAGTGCCAAGAACAACGCCCAGAGCAATACAGGTTCTGAGCTTGGCTAATCTGAACACGCTAGCTTTTCTCAACATGCACAATCCGCTCTATCCGAGTGAGTTGCCGTTCTATATCACTATACGCGCCGTCGTCGAGGGGAGAGCCCTCGTAAGTCGAAGACGCCCTGTTACGTCGGTTTTCAAGCTCAGTGACCAGCTGTGACTTGAGTCGCTGCAGGCGCTCTTTGATAGTGCCGTCATCCTGTTCTGCCATGTAAAGCTGGCCGGTGAGGTCATTGAGTTCTTCAACAATTCTCTCCACGCGCTTCAGCTCATCAGCACTGGCACGCAGACGCGACGGCTCGAAAGGCACCATATCGAGCAGCTCTTCGGCCTGGCCCAGTGCAAAATATGCAGTAGATGCCGCCTGGGTGCGCAACTGTTGATCCTGCCTGGAAAGCGTACTGAGATCGCTCAAGGCATCCAACGCATCATTGAGCTGCCGTGCCACCTGATTGATGACGCTACGCGGCCAGAACTGGGTGAAGATCACATAGATGACAAAAATACCCAGCAAAATTCCGTAGATACGGTTGCTGGCCTGGGAGATATCAAAGCTGGGGCCAAACCCGTTGAGAGTGGTCAGCAAGAAAGCCAAGGCGATCTGCACGCCGGCATAATAGATCCGCTCAGTACCTGATGACACCCAGGCACCGATCAGCACGCCAAAGAACACCAGCCCCATCAGGCCACCGACGGAGCTCAGGTGCGGCATGATGAAGGCCAACGAAAAAATCCCCATCGCTGCGCCAATCAGACAACCGACGATCCGCAACGTCAGTTTGCGCAGTGTTTCCCCCGTAGTGCCGAGCGCGGCCACATAACAGGTGATCATCGCCGTATGAATGCCATCCCACTGCATGCCGGTGTAAATCAAATAGCAAAGCACCGCCGCGGCGGATGTCTTTAACGCATAGCGCTGATGTATCGGATTGGAAAACGCATCGGCAGCCAGCAAAGGTATTTTTCTCGGACGCGGCGGTTGTGCCGCTCCTCCATCTGGCTGGGACAAACCCTGTAAGGCGACGTAAAGCGGCTGTAAGCCGGTTTCTGTCGCCTCCGGCGCCGCCTGTAGCACCGGGCACGCATCATTGGCGATAGCATCCGCCGCTTGGCGTAACTCAACCGCCAAGTCACTCCTTGCTGCACGACTCAGGCTTTCAGGCAGGGCCTCCGCGATAATCAGGATGCGATAACTTGTCTCAGTGGCTCCGCTGAGCCAGCGAGAGCGTGCCGTCGATATCAGGTGCAGTAGCTTAACGAGCTGCATTTGCTGCAACGAGTCATCATTACCTTCGCTCACCAGGGTGTTAAAAGCTGTGGATGCTTGCTGTGTCTCGATGCGGTCTGCCGCACAGCGCAGTCTTTCGACAATCCGGTTACGCACCAGTGTTTGCGAAGGGGTGCCGAACAGCAGGTTAAAAAGGATCATCAAAAACATCGGCATGCAGGCCATTTTCCATGCCATCAGCAAGCCTTTGTCAGCGACCTCACCAACCGGCACCATGGTCACTAGCGTCATGATAAAGGCGATCACCAAGCCAACAATGGCCGCCTGCTCACCCAGCGGAGTCGCTGAACTGAGAAACAGGAAGATATACGAGGCAAAAAACATGACTGCCAGCCGCATGGCAGGGCTGTCGATGCTAACGTTGATGATCGGAATCATCAGCACCACCACGGTAGACGCCATCAAAATGACGCCCAAAGCCATAATGCAGTTCTTGACGGCATCCTGCTTGGACAGAAAAATGATCAGATAGCAGCTAATCGCGGCCTCAGGTATTTTCAGCATCATGGCCGTTGCAGACACCAGAGCACACAGTAGCGCCACGCGCCAAGTCAGGCCCATCCTTCCGGGAAAGGGCTGGATATCCGCCCACGCCTGGCGGGCGATTTTCCCCCACGGAGATTCAGCAGCCATCGTGGTGGTGAACCGTTGCCACCGCCGATGCGCCGACTCGCATCAATTCTGCCGGCGGGTCATCCAGCCGAATGCGGACGGGAAAGCGCTGCTGAACTCTCACCCAATCAAGAGATTTCGGCACAATCGGCAGCGATAACGGCAGGTCGATCAGGTCCTTCGAGGCCACGCCCCAACCTATCCCCACCACCGTGCCTTTAATGGCACGGTCGCGGTTAGCCAGCGCATATACCGTGGCGCAGTCACCGACCGCGATATTGCCCAGCATGGTTTCGGTGAAGTTGGCCGAAGCATACCAAGTGTCCGTCTTGACCAGATTGAACTGGGACTGGGCAGGCAGCGCGTAGTCACCCACAGAAACGGTCACTCCGACAACCCGACCGTCGGCAGGCGCATAGACCCGAGTGCCGTCCAGCTCATGCTGGGCAATGTCCTGAGCGGCCCGGCGCGCTTCAATCAACGCCAGGGTTGCTTCATCATTACCCACCAGCGCCTCAGCGGCCTGACGCTGCTGAATCGCTTCCTGCAAGCTGATTTCGGCATTGCGTTTAACAGTGCGCGCGTCGTGGATCTGCTGCTGAGAAACATACCCCTTGGACTCCATCGGCAGCAGACGGTCAAGGGTCTGGTTCGCCAGCGCCAGGTTTGCCGTGGCTCGATTGATTTGGGCCTCGGCAATTTCTGCATTGGCCTGCTCCGCGCGGATAGTGCGAGACTGATCACCACTGGCCGCCGTTGCCATGGCCAGGTCGGCCTGTGTCTGTTTCAGGGCCAGCCGATAGGCAGTGTCATCAATTTCCAGCAACAGATCGCCCTTGCGGACAAAATCGTTTTCCTCAACATGCAAGGCCACGATGCGGCCCGCGACCGACGGAGCAATGTGGACAATATCGGCCCTCAGAGTGGCATCATCTGACAGCGGATTGGCGCGCGCATTCTCGTAGCTGTGGTAAGCCAGAACAGCAGCGCCCGCAATGATGGCAATGGCGATCACGGCTCCGACAATGGATGCTACCCGCTTGGAAGCATGACCTTTCATGATTCAGCGTCCAAAAAAAAGATGAGAAGATAACAGCGTCATGGCCAGCGTCAGAGACAGATATACCAGGACACGCCACGGAATGATGTCATCAAGCTTCGTCACCACGAAAATGACACGGATAAAAATCGTTGCCACCACACCGATAAACAGCGAGATTAGCCAGTAAGGAAAGAAGCTACCAAACATGCCAACAGCCGGAGCGGCTGACAAGGCCGGAGTGGCTGCCATCAACAAAAGGATCGCCAGAAAGGTTCTTTTCAGCAGCCGTTCTTTCCTGGCAGCGCCTGCTCTCAGCACCAGAGCCTCCTATTCATTGCAGTCTGCCCCTATCAAAATAGTGCCCAACAGGGCCTTTTACTTTTGTTCGATCTTGATGAGGCGATGCACCTGGTGCATGCCGTCCCCTAAGCATGCTTACTATGGCATGCGCGGTTCGCGGCTGTCTATGCCGCCGCCCGCGCTACACGCTATTCCAGCGAACAGCCCTGTTGTTTGCCATGCACTGACGTCAGATACATGTCATCAGATATAGGGAAGGTCAGCGGGCGGGGGAAAGACAACGTCATTGCCGTTGGCGTCCAACTGGCGAATATCCACCGGGCGGCCCTCAATATCCAGCGTTACAAGGCCAATACCGCTGGCGTTCCAAAGCCGCTCGCCCGCGCTTGCCCCGCTGGGGTCACGCGGGTGGATACTCAGCTTGCGACGTTTGGTAAACCAGTTAAGCGGCGACCAGGGCGCGTAGAGCCACCGATTAAGCCGGTCAAAGGTATTTAGCAACTGCACGGGGAAAGTGTTCTTGATGCCGCTGGAGGTCACCTGCCATAAATGGGGCGCACGCTTTTGGCGACGCACAATAATGTCGTAAGCAAACGAGTAGTGCACATCGCCAGAGAGAATCACGTAATTGCCCGGCGTTTTGGAATGACGCCAGATTTGCAGCAATGTATTGGCGGCGCCACGGTGGGCCATCCAGTTCTCGGCATCCACCACCAGCGGCTTGCCCGCCCAAGTGAACATCTTCTGAACGCCTTCAATCAGCTTTACCCCAAACATGGGGGCTGGCGAGACGATGACAGCACTTTTGCAACCCAATAGCGCCTGCTGCATTTCCATCAGCGCTTCCCAATCCATTAATCCGGATGGCTGTTGGGGGCTACGCTCGCTACGCCAGCGG
The DNA here is from genome assembly GCF_052378605.1 of Halomonas sp. AOP27-A1-41. Lineage (NCBI taxonomy): Bacteria > Pseudomonadati > Pseudomonadota > Gammaproteobacteria > Oceanospirillales > Halomonadaceae > Halomonas > Halomonas sp. AOP27-A1-41. The sequence goes on along the minus strand of NZ_JBQSXT010000005.1, from coordinate 130,415 downwards.
CGGGTGCGGGTATCCAAAACAATCAGCGCAGGCGTACCGGGCACCTGAAACTCCCACCCTTGAAAACGCAGTAGCCGTTCGATCAATGCATCCTGCCTGGCGCACACAAGCGGCCCTGGCTCACGGAACAATTCGGCCGCCTGTTCGACCAGCGGGTTAAGCTTATCCGGTGCATTGCCCCACCCCTGGCAGAGCAAATAGGCCACCAGCGCATTGCCAATAATGCGCTTTGAGAACGGGTGGCCATACGCACAGCGCTCCCAATCGGCAGTCAGGTTCCAGTCGTCGGTAACATCGTGGTCGTCAAAGATCATCAAGCTGGGCAAATGCGCCATTAACCGAGCGCACTGCGGTAACCCGGCCACAAAATCATCCAAAGCCGCCTGCTCCTGGCGATAACGTTGGGCTGCTTTATCGTTAAGGGCAGGCATCTCCGGGGAAATCATTTGCCAAGCAACCGGCGACCACACTAAACAATACATGGCGAGCATTTCCGCCAGTGTCATTAGATGATTGGAGGCGTTCGCCGAGGTAAACACCGGCTTTTTAACGCCGCCGAAAAATCGCTCGCGCAGCGCCACGTTGCTGGTGACATCAGGCAGCAGCGACTCGCGCTGGTAATAGCTATCAGGCGAGGCATAAAGCGCTTGGCTATCCTCCACCGTGGCGCCCTCCAGCCGCTCATCGACTAGCCCCAGGCGTTCAATAAGTGCATGCACCGCACGCAGCATGGGGCCTGCGACATCATCCACATACACCTGGTCGCCGGTCATTAACAACCATGCTGGCCACTCTTTCGGCGCTGGCTGCTTGTCCGCCAGCCAGCTGTCGGCGCGCACTAACCCATCGGCGCTCGCATGGTGAGGCTTACGGCACGAACCGTGCATTAACCGGTGATGGCGTGAGGCAATGACAAAGGCAGGATAAGCAGAGCCTTCATGGCACAGCCAGGGCGCCCACTCGGGCAGCGCCTGCCACTCCCCCGTCGCCGCTTGAAATCGCAGGTCGTATTCGATGCGTTCATCAGTGGATAGCGCGTGCGGCAAGCGCAGGTCAATCAAGTGAATAAACGCGTGCCGACCGATAGGCAGGCACTGGTGATGATCATTTAAGTGGAAGCGCTGCTCATTGCTGCCGCCCGGGAAAAGCACCAGCGACATATCAAGCGGGCGCGTTGCCACTAACCACAACACTAGGCGTGTGGGGCTAATGCGGCGCAATAGCGGGCCGACCAATACATCCGGCAACGCATCATCCATTGTCATTGCATTTGCTCTCTTTTAGCCATGCGCCACCACCGGTAGTTCGACAATAGCCTCAAGCCCCCCAGCCTCTGCGCGCTGAAGGCGCATTTGGCCATGATAGAGCGTGACCAGGTCCGCCACGATGGCAAGACCCAAGCCACTTTGGGAGCGCTGCTCATCCAGGCGCTTGCCGCGCTCAAGTGCCTCCTGGCTCTCTTGCTGTGTCATGCCAGGGCCATCATCACTGACGCTCAACCAAAGTGTCTGGTCGATAACCCACACTCTAAACGTCACTTCATGGCTTGCCCAGCGCAGCGCATTATCCAGCACGTTGCCGATAAGCTCCTGAATATCCTGGGCATCCAAGTGTACACGCGGGTGATTTTCCCAGATTTGATGCAGGGTAAGCGAGCGACGCTGAGCCAGCCGACCCAGCCCGCTGAGCAGTGGCGATAGCGTATCGTGTAGCGAGATCGGCGCAAAGCGGCCACCGTCCCCCGCAGCAGAGGCCCGTGCCAAGTGATGGCGAACGGCACTGTCCATTCGGGTTAACTCGGCTTCCCAGGCGGCGCGATGCGCGTCAGGCAACTGGTGGACCAGCAAGCGCATAACGCTTAAGGGGGTTTTCAGGGCATGGGCCAAATTACCTGCCGTGTGACGGCCACGCTCAATCAGGCGCTGGTCGCGGGCCAGTACGGCGTTCATGGAAGCCGCGAGCGTAGCAAGCTCATTAGGCAGGTCTGTTGTCATCGCTGCTGCGCGCCCCTGCTCAACGTCTTTTAAGTTGGCCTGCATACGTCGCAGCGGCGCAAGCCCCCAGCGCACCTGTAGGCCCAGCACGCCTAACAGCAATATTCCAAGACTGACCAGGCCCAGCCAGAGCAAGCGCTGGAACTCGCGTATATCGGCCTTCAGCTCGTCATCGCGGGCCGCTACGCTAATATGCAAAGGGGCTTCTAAAGGGGCCAGGTAAATATCTCGCTCGACGGTACGCAGCGATTGCCCACGTGGGCCGGGCAACGAGCGCGCGCTCACCTCTTCATTATCGGTGACCGGCAGGCGTTGATCCCACAGCGAGCGCGAGGTGATCGTGTGCACCTGTTGATCGGTAATTTGCCAGTACCATCCGGAGAAGACCTGGTCAAAAAGTGGGTCCCCAAGAGCGCGGTCATAACGCAACTGCTCACTTAGCGGGTCAACGGAAACGCCCGCAATAATCACGTTCAGCGTTGCTTCAAGGCGTTCATCAAACGACTCGGTCGCCGCGTTTCGGTAATGATGCGAGAGCAGCATTCCAGCGAGCGGCAAGGCCACCCCGATCATGACTAAAACGGCCAGCAGCAAGCGAAGGTTAATCGAGCGGCCTGCCCAGCGCGTTCGCCAAGTGGGCGTTACCTTGCTCATTCGCCGCCGGGCACTTCTGCCAAGAGCCGGTAACCCTGCCCACGCAGGGTGGCAAACCGCCAGGCCCCCAGCTTGCGACGTAGTCGGCTGATTTGCACATCAATTACGTTTGAGTCGGGCTCGTGGTCACGGTCGTAAACGTGTTCAGAAAGCTCGCTTCGGCTGACGACCCGAGGCGCGGCATGCATTAGGTAGCTAAGCAAGCGTGTCTCCTGGGCAGTCAAGCTTACCGGGCGGCCCGCCAGGCTAACGTGCTGCGTATGAGTATCCAGGCTGAGCTCACCTACTTTGAGTACCGGATGAGCATGGCCGTGGGTACGCCGCACCAGTGCCCGTAGCCGAAACAACACCTCACCCGGCTCGAAAGGCTTGGTAACGTAGTCATCGGCACCTGCGGTAAAGCCCGCCGCTTTATCGGCCCAGCGCTCTCGAGCGGTCAGAATCAGCACAGGCAGATCAATGCCGTCTTCACGCCAGGCGGCCAGCCAACGCGTGCCGTCGCCGTCGGGCAAACCTACATCGAGTATTACCGTATCGTAGGTTTCGGTACGCACCAGAAAGTCGGCCTCCTGGCCATTTTCGGCGTGCTCAACGACCCAGTCACCGTCACGCAGCGCTTGGCTCAGCTCGCGGGCAATCGCCTGATCATCCTCTACCAGCAAACACTTCATGGCGTCATACCTTGTGGGCGCTGCATCTCATTGATACGCACACCCTCTATTTTCATTAACTGACCATTGTGACCATCAAATTCAAACTCAACCACTTGACCTTGTGGGCCCAGCAGCTTGATTTCATACTCTACCAGACCCTGCTCGCGCTCTACCTCCACTTCCAGCACGTCTCCCAGATAGTTCGCTTCCAGCCAGTCTAAAATAGTTTCCAAGGGCACCACCTCCCCACGGCGCACTTCACTGTGCAGTGTTTCCCAGTGCTGGTCACCCACAGCGCTGCCTATCAATATGGCAGCCAGCAGCGCCCCGCCCATCCACTTGGCAGAAGAGAGGAAGCAGTAAAAGAGTCGGTGCGTGAATCTATGGCGGAGTGACTTCATTGGACTAGAATGCCAGAAGCAACATGAACGCTAGATGAATGGATTGTTCAGCTTGGGGAAATAACCGCAGTGCTATAAATCCTCTGTCGCATTCGCTGAGTGATCTGTATCAGACCACATTCATCGGGCAATGCCATTCATTAAGCAAAGAAGGAATTTGATATGAACGTCATGCAAAAAATGCTGTTAATCCCCGCCTCTGCTCTGCTACTTACCGCCGCCGCAGGCAGCGCTCAAGCAGACGCGCTGTCCATGGACCGGGTTGACGAGGTGCTGGTACCTGCCGTCGATTATGGATTCACCCATTATGAAGAGATCAGCATTAAAAGCCGTGGACGCGCCGAGGTAGAAGGCTGGCTGGATGATGAGTGGTACGCCGACGTTGAATTTTCTCTGGATAACGGCGAAACCCTAAAAGAAGAGCGTAAACGCTTAATTACCGGTGCGTGGGGAATGAGCGAAGAGGACGTACGCCAGGCGCTGGAAGTGGCACGAAAAGAGGGCATGAGCGAGTTTGAGGATATCGACATTGATAAGGGCGGCGTTATTGATATCGAAGGCCGGGATGAGAATGGCCGCGAGCTGGAAATAAGCCTGCGTCAAGGCTCTTACGAGATTACTGAAATTGACCGTGATTAATAGCTGCTAGCGGTAGCACCCTATCACTGGCTAAGTGTTACCACACGGTGCGGGCCCTACGGGGCCCGCTGGTGTTTTTACCACTACCTAGCGACAGTGATGCCAAGGGGAGAACATCGTGGAACTGATAACGTGGAAGTAAGAAGGCATCGTGCTGAGAAAAGCGAAGAGATGATAGCGCCGGGGGTGGCCCAAATAGCGCATGATTTGGCATGGTTGATAACAGCGCCCGATCTGGTCACGCTCCCGCCGCCCATGCCAAACGGTGGCCGCCCGACGTGTCAGGAGTTGGGCCTGGCCGCAGGCTCTGCTGACTGGCTACAGCAAATAACGCCGCTACTCGCAGGTGTTAACCGCCAACAGACAGGCCGCATGGGGCACTACCACGAGCGGCTGTGGCATCTCCTGCTGGATAACGCGCCTAACACGCGGCTACTCGCCAAAAATGTGCGCATTTTTAAAAAGCGTACAACGCTTGGCGAGCTGGATATGCTTTACCGCACCCGCGATAACCCGGCGCCCGTGCATCTGGAAGTGGCGATCAAGTTTTATTTGGGCCTGCCTGAAGGCCCCGGCCCGGCCGACAGCCCAAGCCGCTGGATCGGTCCTGGTGGGCTGGATAGCCTAGCGCTAAAATGCGCTCATTTATGCCAGCACCAGTTGCCGCGCTCCATAACGCCCGGGGCACTGGCCACGCTTGCTCACTGGCTAACCCCCCGCGACATCGCCACCTGCTCGTCCACGGTAGGAGAGCTTCTTACTCATCGCCTCGCCATGCCGGGCGTCTTGTTTTACCCGTGGCATACAGCGCTGCCTTCCCCCCAACATGCTACGCCGGACCATCACCGCGGCAGGTGGTGTTTTTTGCGTGACTGGCCTGCGCTGCGCGATAGCCTGGGTGCGTCGTTACGCATAGTCTGGTTACGAAAACCGCACTGGCTAGCGCCGCCCAGAGCGGAAGATTTTCAACCAGTGGCCGACGTGATACCTGGCATTGAGCGACTCATCGAACAGGGGCCCCAGCAAATAATGCTCTACCTGCCCCACCAGCAGCGCATTGAGCGGGTATTTATTGTGCCCAACGACTGGCCCCGCCAAGTGCCCATCGCCCCCAAGGCAAAGTAGCGCACGCATAAAAAAGCCGCTTACTGATCACAGCAAACGGCGTTTTGATGATGTTCTATTTCAACCAATACCCGGGCAAAAACCAAGCGCTAGATCACCACCAGGTTATCGCGGTGAATCAGTTCATGGGCTTCTACGTAGCCCAAAATAGCCTCAATTTGGTGACTCGGCTGCCCCGCCAACTGACGCGCTTCATCCACACCGTAATTGACCAGCCCTTTAGCAACCGGCGTGCCCTGCTCATCGACACACACCACCATATCGCCCCGCTTGAACGTGCCTTTTACACCCCGCACCCCTACCGGCAACAGGCTGGAGCCTTTTTCGCGCAGGACTTTTACCGCCCCAGCATCCAGCATCAGCGTGCCACGCACTTGCAGTTGCCCCGCTAGCCAGCGCTTACGCGCCGCCATCGGTGCCTGCTCCGGATGCAGTAGCGTTCCCAACGCTTCACCACTCATAAGCCGGGTAATGACACCTGGCTGGCGACCACTGGCAATCACTGTAACGGCGCCTGAACGCGCGGCAAGCTTGGCAGCACGTACCTTGGTACTCATGCCACCCCGCCCCAGCGCCCCGCCGCTGCCCGCCACCGCTGCCAAGCGCGGGTCATCTGCGCGCCCTTCGGCGATCATCTGGGCATTGGGGTTATGGCGTGGGTCGGCATCGAACAGGCCTTCCTGGTCGGTCAGCAGCAGTAACGCGTCCGCTTCCAGCAGGTTGGCTACCAACGCGCCCAGCGTATCGTTATCGCCAAAGCGTATTTCGTCGGTCACCACCGTATCGTTTTCGTTGATGACCGGCACCACGCGCATCTCCACCAGCGTGCGCAGGGCCGATAACGCATTGAGGTAGCGTTTGCGGTTGGAAAGGTCGTCATGAGTGAGCAGAATTTGCGCAGTGAGCATTTCGTGGCGAGCAAAATGTTGCTCATAGCACTGGGTAAGGCCGTTCTGGCCCACGGCGGCGGCGGCCTGCAGCTCATGCACCGCACTCGGGCGTGCTTGCCAGCCTAATCGCACCATGCCTGCTGCCACGGCGCCGGAGGAGACCAGCACCACTTCAATACCCTGTTGATGAAGCTCGGCAACCTGGTCAACCCAGCCGCCAATAGCGGCTTCATCCAGGCCACGGCCGTCGTTGGTCAGCAGTGCGCTACCGATTTTCACTACCACGCGGCGCGCACAGCTTAGCGCTTCGCGGCCCATCCCCTGCTCATGACTCTCCATCCGTCTCTACCTTATCAGGCACATTGTTAACGCTATTCAGCAATGATATTCGACAACAATATTCAACGTCGGCCATTACTGGCAGGCTGAGCAAGCCTGCCGGTTTCGGCCGTTAGGGCGCGTACTCGACCTCAACGTCGTAATCATCATCATCGAAATCATCGTCGTCGGCTTCTTCAGCAGGCCGCTTGCGGCGACGCCCCAGACGCTCTTCGATACGAGCAACCGACTCATCTTCCATGCGGCGGTGCATTTCCTGCTCGCGGGCCAGCGCCTCTTCGTCTTCGTTCTCAAGGCGACGCTGCTCGGTCAGCCAGCGGTACGCGGCCTGAACCAGCTTGTCCGTGCCTTCATTGCTAATCGCCGAGATACGGAACACCGGGCCTTCCCAGCCAAGCGCATCAATGATCGCCTGGGCGCGCTCTTCGCGCTCCTCTTCCGGTAGCAGATCAAACTTGTTCAACACCAGCCAGCGCGGGCGCTCGGAAAGCGCCGGAGAGAACTGACCAAGCTCATGCACAATCGCTTGAGCGGCTTCCACCGGGTCAGACTCATCAAAGGGCGCTATATCGACCACATGAAACAGCAGTCGCGTGCGGGTCAGGTGCTTAAGAAAGCGCTGCCCCAGGCCCGCACCATCAGAGGCACCTTCGATCAATCCCGGCACGTCCGCCATCACAAAGTGCTCGTGCATCCCTAGCTTCACCACCCCCAGGTTAGGCACCAGCGTGGTAAACGGGTAGTTGGCGACTTTAGGTTTGGCCGCCGATACCGAGCGAATCAGGGTGGATTTGCCAGCATTGGGCATGCCCAACAGGCCAACATCCGCCATCACCTTCATTTCCAGACGCAAATTGCGACGGTCGCCTTCGGTACCTGGCGTGGTGCGCCGCGGTGCACGGTTAGTGGACGACTTGAAGTGGATGTTACCCAAACCACGTCGACCACCTTCCGCGACCAGTACCACCTGGCCAATTTCGGTAATATCCGCGATGACTTCCAGCGTATCAACGTCCACAACGGTGGTGCCTACCGGCACCTTAACGTGCAGGTCTTCACCGGCTTTACCGCTCATCTGGCGGCCCATGCCGCCCTGGCCGTTCTCAGCCTTGTAAAAACGCTGAAACTTGAAGTCGACCAGCGTATTGAGCGCATCGTCACCAATCAGGTAAACGCTGCCGCCGTTCCCACCGTCACCACCATCGGGGCCACCCTTGGGCACATATTTTTCGCGGCGAAAGCTCAGACAGCCATTGCCGCCATTTCCCGCCTCAACAATAATCGAGGCTTCATCGACGAACTGCATAGTTTCTCCCGGCCGCTTCCGCCGCCCTATATGCAACGCTCCTGCCTCCATTCATTGGGCAAGAGGGTTTAAACAGACAAAAAAGCCCCGCCATAGCGGGGCTTTTCTTCATTAACTACGTTCTACGCAACCAGAGTTGCTTATTCAGAAACGATGCTAACGAATTTGCGGTTTTTCGGGCCTTTGGTCTCAAACTTCACAAAGCCTTCGTTCAGGGCGAACAAAGTGTGATCACGACCTAGACCAACGCCAGTACCCGCGTGGAAACGCGTGCCGCGCTGACGAACGATGATGCTACCTGCGTTCGCTGCTTGGCCACCGAAAAGCTTAACACCGAGGCGTTTGGATTCGGAATCGCGACCGTTACGCGTGGAGCCGGCTGCCTTTTTATGTGCCATTGCAAAATTCTCCTTTCAGGGAATGAACCGCTTACGCGGAAATTCCGGTAATTTTGACTTCAGTGAACCACTGACGGTGGCCCTGACGCTTCATGCTGTGCTTACGGCGACGGAATTTAATGATCGTCACCTTGTCACCGCGGCCGTGGGAAACGATTTCAGCGGAAACCTTGGCGCCACTCAACAGCGGAGCACCAATGTTTACGTCGTCGCCGTCTGCAACCAGCAGCACTTCATCAAACTCAATCGTTTCGCCGGTAGCGACTTCGATTTTCTCGAGTTTAAGGGTCTGACCTTCTTGAACGCGGTACTGCTTGCCACCGCTTTTGATAATTGCGTACATGTCGCTCTCCGGACTTGTCGGTAATGCCGTTATGCGTTGCATAACCAGCGCTCATCGCCTGACGCTCTTATTGACCTGCTGCGAGTGGCGCCCCTTTTGGAGCCATCTGACAGGGAGCATGATGAGTGGGTCGCGGATTATAACGACAATCGCCTTCTACCACAAGACTGTAGGCCGTTGTCAATTGATGATTATTGTCGCACGTCGAATGGATGCCCTGCACGCGCCTTGACGCTTTCCCGGTAGCCCCATAGCATGACCTCAATTCAGGGGCGTACCCCTCCACCTGCCGCGATGAACGGAACCCATGACCGCCAACGTCTCCCCAACCCCGACTGCCAGCCCTACGCCCTCACCGCTGCACGCCGTGGTGGCAGATGACTTTGAAGCCGTCAACCGGACGATTGTTGAGCAGCTCACCTCGAAAGTCCCGCTCGTCGAGACCATTAGCCAATACATTATTGAAAGCGGCGGCAAGCGTTTGCGGCCCATGCTGGTACTGCTGGCCGCTCGTTCACTGGGCTACCAGGGCGACAAGCACATTACCCTGGCCACGCTGATCGAGTTCATGCACACATCCACACTTCTGCATGACGATGTGGTGGATGAGTCCCACATGCGGCGGGGCAAAAAAACCGCCAACGATGCCTGGGGTAACGCGCCATCGGTGTTAGTCGGCGACTTCCTCTATTCGCGCTCATTTCAGCTCATGGTCGATGTTGGGTCGATGCAGATCATGGCGATTCTCTCCAGCGCCACCTGCACCATCGCCGAAGGCGAAGTGCTACAGCTGACCAATATTGGCAACCCCAGCGTCTCTGAAGCGGACTACTTTGAAACCATTCAAGGTAAAACCGCCATGCTGTTTGAAGCTGCCAGCCACAGCGGTGCCGTACTTGCTGATGCCACACCAGAGCAAGCCCAGGCGCTACAGTTATACGGCCGTTACCTGGGCCTTGCCTTCCAGTTGATTGATGACCTGTTGGATTACCAGGGCGATGCCGACGCCATGGGTAAAAATGTCGGCGATGACCTGGCCGAAGGCAAGCCCACCCTCCCGCTGATTCACGCCATGGAGCAGGGCACGCCTGAGCAGGCCAAGCTGATTCGCCAAGTGATCCGCAAAGGCGGCCTTGAGCAGTTGGATGACGTACTGGCCATTGTTCACGCCACGGGCGCGCTTGAGTACACCCGTAAACGCGCCAATGAAATGGCCGATAAGGCACTGGCGCAATTAGAGTTACTTTCACCCAGCCCGTATCGCGATAGCATGGCGCAACTCGCCCGCCTGGCCGTTGACAGGCAAGCATAAATTCGCACAACAGAGGCGCTGAGGCTTGATAAAAAGCGTCTACTTGTGTAAGATACGCCCCGTTGTCGAGCACCGCTCACAACCTTCGGAATATAGCTCAGCTTGGTAGAGCGCTGCCTTCGGGAGGCAGAGGTCGTAGGTTCGAATCCTGCTATTCCGACCAAGAACACTATTAAAAACGGCCACTTAGCTATTACAGCAAGTGGCCGTTTTTTTAATCTACACTTCCCTTCCGCTAGCCTATTCTTCGAGCAGGTCAGGCGCGACGCTGATAACCTCGTTTCTATAGTCATTCAGCGCTTTTTCAAACAGCTCTATCCAAGCCGCGTTGGTAGCAAACGGGCGAATCTGGCGAGTGCGGACAAGAATACTTTCTTGCGTTTCACTAGATCGTAGCTCAAGGGTTGTGGAGATCCGAGTGTTCAAGGTAGTTTCCAATCCTGGAGTGAGCCACCCCCAAAACTCATCGATATAAACATCTATGACCGGACTATTAGCTGCAGCAACTGCTGACTGAGGAAGCACACTGTAACCGGATTCGTTCAGAGCAAGAGCCAAATTGCTACGCACCACGCTATCAACGGTTTGTCCATTTTCCAACAAAACGTCTCCTATCGCATAACCGTATTTATTCTTTTTTCGACCAATCGCTCTTGCTTTGGTCTGGTCGGATGCTTTACTTGCCCCGCCTTTTCCAAGAGAAGGAGTGCTCGGATTAATCGGTGACTCTTCGAAAACTCGCCGATCAATAACCTCTCCTATTACTATGGTCTGCTCTGTACTCGCATATTGGTTTGAATTTGCCTCAGGCAGCGGCAACGCTATTTCGCTACGGTTGATAGCACAACCAGACAACAGCACTAAACAGAAAACTGCTAAAACCCTTGAGTATCTATTAGTTATCAACCCTTTATTCCCTTAATGTTAGTTTTCATATGAAGTTCGTCTAATAACCTTTGTTATTAGATATGAAAAGCTTCGTCCCCAGGGCGGATTATGTCAACTTAGACATAGCTGAACGTCTCTTATTACTTCATCAAGATACGTGTTTAACGATCAACCAGCCCCTCACTCTTCCGGCTTTGCCAAAACAGCCAGCTGGGTCAATCTACTGGCACAGTGTCGCTGTCGATACACTAGCACCAAAATAGTAGCTTGCTAACGACAGTGCTATCATCAGTGCCTTTGCCATCTCGATGTTCATCTAGGGAAGCTCACCATCAACCATTTAACCCATACCAAAGCCGTACTGCTATTTGCCAGCACCATGACGGTGATGTCGGGCGCGATTATTGCGCCTGCTTTGCCGGGTATCAGCCGCCATTTTTCGGATCAGCCGCAGGTGTTGATTCAGCTGATCCTGACGCTTCCTGCGCTGATGATTACGCTGTTCAGCCCGCTAATGGGCTATCTGGCCGACCGGTTTGGGCGCAAGCCTCTACTCCTGATGATGTTGTCCATTTATGGCCTGGCGGGTGGGGCGGGCTTTTTGATTGATAGCGTGGACCTGTTGTTAGCATCACGGGCGCTGATGGGCATCGCCGTGGCCGGTATTTTAAGTATTAGTACTACGCTAGTTGGCGACTATTTTGATGGCCCCGAGCGAGTGCGTTTTTTGGGTCTGCAAAGTAGCTGCATGGCGCTCGGTGGGGTGGTGTTTATTAATCTGGGTGGGCTACTCTCCGACTGGAGCTGGCGGGGTCCTTTCCTGCTCTACCTGACGGGGGTGTTTCTACTGCCTTATGCCTGGGCGATGCTCAAGGCGCCTAAGCTCCAGAGCAATGAGCAGGCAGGCCATCTCAACGCGCCGGTCAAGGTCGACTATATGCGCACCGGGATTGCCTATTTGGCGGGCATGCTGAGCATGATGATGTTTTACATGTTCCCTGCGCAGCTGCCTTTTTTACTTTCAGAGCAGGGTGAGGTCAGCGGTTTGGCTATCGGCATTGCGCTCTCCACCGCTGCCTTTACCGCCAGCATCGTGTCGTTCTGCTATGGCTACTACAAACCCTTTTTGTCGGTCATGACGATCTATATAGCGGGCTTTGTACTGGCCGCGCTGGGCTTTATGGTGGTAGGCCTTACACAGAGTTATGCCATGGCGATTGTCGGTGCGGCCATTTCGGGGCTTGGCCTGGGCGCCTTTATGCCCAACACCACGGCCTGGCTGATGCGTATTACGCCACAGCGAGTGCGTGGCCGCGTGTTTGGTGGCTTTACCGCCACCTTCTTTCTTGGTCAGTTTATCTCGCCCATTTCGGTCGCCCCTGCGGTTACCTGGCTTGAGTCACTGCGCAACGTCTATACCGGCATGGCCGTGCTCTGCTGCGTGTTGGCGGTGATACTGGCTATCCTGAGCAGGACGCTGCTACGCGCTGACAGCAAGCTTTAAGCGGTAGCAACGTTTTCATGCCAAGCCGAGAATCAAGAAGGCGAAAATATCAACCCTATGATGCTGACAAAGATCAGCACCGCGCCCAGCACCCGGAAAAACACGCCCGTATCGGCTTTGATGATATAGCGGTGCGCCCGCTCACCCACCAGGTGCCCGGCATACGCGCAGGGCAATAGCCATAGCTGATGGATCAGCTGTAGGTCCACACCGGCAAATACAAACGAGATCATCTTGATCACGACCAGAATGAACCACAGCACAAACATGGTATCGCGCAGTTGCTCCTTGGCGACATGTGAGGCAAACACCGCCACGATCAGCGGCGCACCAATCAGCGACGTACCGCTGACATAGCCCCCCAAGGCCAGCAGCACATAGTCGACGTACCTGTTGTTGCTTTGAAACGGTTTATTGAGCACATAGCCAATGGCGTAGACCAACACGATGCCGAAAATGATGCTGGTCATGATAGTGGCAGGCAGCGTTAACAGGCCCACCACGCCAACCAGCTTGGGGATGATCATGATTTTCAGGGCCTTGCGTAAATAGGCCCAATCAATATTGCTCTGTACCGGCGCGTTGCCACTCTCCCGCTTTATTTGGCGATTACCCTGCCAGGCAATCCAGCTGGAGAAGATCAGCAGATGAATGGCGATAATCGGCAGGAAAAGCAGCGGATCGTTAACGACCAGCAGTAGAAACGGCAACGCCAGCACCGCACCGCCAAACCCCAGGCTGGTTCTAACAAAACCGCTCCAGGCAAAAATCAGCCCGATCAACGCATACTGATACCACAACAAATCCGCCATTCACTTGCGTCCCTGGTTATCACGCTGGTTCTCAAAATGATGATCCGTCTACCGCCCACCAGCTGGGTAACAGCGCCTGCACGCGGGAGTGGGCAAAACGATCATCCATTAATACCACAACCCCTTCGTCGTTGGGGCTGCGGATCACCCGCCCGGCGGCCTGTACTACCTTGATCATCCCCGGAATGCGGTAGGTGTAGTCATCGCCCTGACCAAACCGTGCCGTGAGGCGCGCTTTAAGGGCTTCGTTGAAAGCATTAAACGGCGGCAGCCCAAGCGTTGCGATAAACGCACCAATCAGTCGGTCGCCGGGCAGGTCGATGCCTTCAGCAAAGACGCCGCCCAGTACGGTAAAGCCGACTCCCTCCCCGCCCGGCGTAAAACGCTGCAAGAACGCTTCCCGCTCGGCTTCACGCATGCCCGGCGTTTGGGCAAATGCAGGGATGTCAGGGTGCTGTTCACAAAACCGCTTAAGCGCGGCATTGAGGTAGGTGAAACTGCTAAAAAATGCCAGATAGTGGCCCGGCGCCTGCTCATACTGTTGGGCCATTTCGGCCACCATCGGCGCAAGCGACGCCTCCCGGTCGCGAAAGCGGGTCGAGATATCCCGGCGAATGCGCACTTCAAGCTGGCGGGCCACAAAGGGCGAGCACACTTCGCGCCATACCGTGTTCGCTGGCAGGCCCAGCAGGTCACGGTAATAATGGGCAGGCGTTAGGGTGGCGGAGAACAGCGCGGTGCTATGCGCAGCGTTGAAGCGTGGCGCTAGAAAGTCCGCCGGTATCAGATTACGCAGCCCAATCAGCGCTTTCCCTCGTCCTTTTAGCGTTACATCACATAGCGAGTGGTCGTCGAAATTTTCTGCCAAGCGGCAAAATGCCAGCGCCTCAAACAGCAGCTCCTGCAACTCATAAGAGATATCTTCGGGGTGCTCGCCCAAGTGGTTGGTGATTGAGGCGGCAGCGTTCTGAAGGGCGCCCACCAGTTTATCGGGCAGCGACTCTAGCAGGTGATAGCCTTCCCGTTCCATATCATCCGGCTTACTTTCGGCGACGTCTTTCACCGCTGCCTGCCACTGCCGGCCCAGGCTTGCCAATGAGCGGCCAAGGGCTTTCGGGGCGCTACGCTTAACGCGGCTAAAACGCTGCTGGTCAAGCTCGGTGCTGTACATGCCGCGTGCCCGCTCAACCAGGTTGTGCGCTTCATCCACCAATAATCCCACTCGCCAATCATTAGCTTGTGCCAAGCCATGCAGCAGCGCATGACGATCAAACCAGTGGTTAACGTCGCCCACAATCACATCGGCCCAGCGCGCCAATTCCTGGCCCAGGTAATAAGGGCAGACGCTGTGAGCAAGCGCTAACTTGCGCAGTGTTTCGCGGTCCCAACTGCTTTCAGCCACGGCGGCCTGGCGTGCAGCGGGCAGGCGGTCATAGAAGCCCGCCGCTAACGGGCAGGCATCACCATGGCAGGCGGTTCCCGGGTACTCGCAGGCTTTTTCACGAGCAATGAGTTCCAGCACACGCGGCGCGCTGTTATCAGAATGTTCGGCGGATTGTACAGAAGGGCGAAGCTGAGCCAGGGCGTCCAGCGCCAGGCGGCGCCCGGGCGTTTTCATGGTCAGAAAAGCAATCCGATCAAGGCGCTGACGCGGCATGGCGGTGAGCATGGGGAACAGCGTGGCCAACGTTTTGCCGATTCCCGTAGGCGCCTGGGCCAGCAGGCACCGCCCGGTGCTGGCGGCCTTGTAAACATCTTCGGCCAACTCGCGCTGGCCGGGGCGAAACGTAGCATGAGGAAATTGAAGGTCGTTTAACGCTGCATCGCGGGCTTCTCGATGCGCTGCTTCCTGCTCGGCCCAGGCAATAAAATGCTCACACTGGGTGGTAAAGAACGTCTCAAGCTCGTCTGCACGCACTTTTTGGCTAAGCAGTGTCTCTTTTTCAGTGGCGATATCCAGATACACCAGCGTGAGCGTGACCTCCTCCAACTCGCGCGCTTTGCATAACAGGGCGCCATAAATTTTCACCTGCGCCCAATGCAGCGCGCGCTGGTTGTCGGCCATGCGCTCAAGGCTACCGCGGTAGGTCTTGACCTCCTCCAAACGGTTTTCGGCAGGATCGTACCCGTCAGCGCGTCCGGTGACGGCCAGGCTTTTGTAGGTACCGGAAAGCGGCATTTCAGCAATATAGTCATCGCCTCGGCGGCTGGCCACCAGGCGATGCCCGGCCATGCCTTCCTGGGCGCTGGGCGATGGGGTAAAGCGGTGGTCCAGATCGCCCTCACGGGCGGTAAAATCACACAGTGCGCGAACGGCTATCCGATACTCCGTGGCGCTACTCATAACGTACCTGGCGAGCCAGCCAACCACTGCACGTAACACACCGCAACCGGAATACGATGCTGATGAAAAAACGCCAGCCAGCGGCGCTGATTATCCTGAAGCCGGTCACCAGGGCCTTTCACTTCGATAAGCCGATAGCGAGGCTCATCTGGCGGCGCGTTTGGCAGAAACTGGATCAAGTCAGGCAGCCCTGCCCGATTAGCTTTAATGTCTTGTAAAAGCCGTTCAAAACAGGCTTTCAAGTGGGCGGCGGGCAGGCACTCAAGCGCCAGCGCTAAAAGCGTTTCATCCAGCAATGGCCAGTGCACAAAGGGGGATGCCAGGCCGTGTTTTTGCTGCCAGGTTGTGTGAATCGTCTGGTGGTAGCTGCCATCCTCTAGCTGTGCCAGGCATTCATCAAATAAACCACGCCGCCGAGCGACGAAATCTTCACGATAAAGATCCGCAGGCCCGCTATGAAACGGATGAAAAAACGCCCCTGGCAGAGGAGCAAAGATAGCGGGCCAGCAGAGCAGGCCAAACAAGCCGGTGATTAGCATGTTTTCCGCATAGTACACCGGCGCTTCAGGTGTGCCGACGTGCTGCCCAACGGCGCGCTCTACCGGCTGAGGGCCGGGAAGCGTTAACTCCCAGCGCGTGTAGGCGGGCTCATGCACCGGCGGCTGCGCCTCCATTTTCAACTTTTTACGCAGCCGAGGCAGCAACCGTGCGAGTGCCTGAGCTTCGGTTTCATTGGGCGTAAGTCGCTGGGCATCCATTGCCAGCTCAAATGCCTCCTGATACCTACCCAACCGCTCCAATACGCGCAGCTGGCGAACGCGGGCTTCGCTGCTATCCGCTTGTGCATAAAGTAAAATGGCCTGCTCGGTTTGGCCACTGCGCTCCGCTTCGCGGCCCATCTGCAACACCACGCGGGCATGCCGAGTCGCTAACCAGGCGTTAGCGGGTTTGGGCGGTAGCTCATGCTGTAGATGTTCAAGTGGCTCGCCCTCTTCAAGGCGCTGCCTAAGCCTATGCAAGTCGAAGTAAGCATTCACTTCTTCGCGTTTCTGGAAGGCACGCGAGGCGGCGGTGAACGGTACCTTTTCAAACCGCTGAAGCCCCAGCTCCGTTAGCACGAACTCGGCCCAGTCCTGGCGAAGGTTGCCAAAGAACATCAGCCGTAACCGGTCGCACACGTCCATTACGTTAAGACGCACGATGCTGTCCGACGCTTTTGGCCACCACTCAGTTAACGGTTTTATCTCAGTGAGCTGGAGCGTTAGCGTGGCCTGGAGTACCGCTTTGCCAGCAGACGCGGGAAGCCCCGCATCGCGTATAGGCGTTGCCAAGGCTGAGCGCAGCTCGGCCAAGCGCAGTTGATGAAACAGCTCATTCACACTCAGCGCCGGGGCAGTATCCACCCAACCAAGCGAGGCCAAAGGTGCGAGGGCATCTGCCGTGTCGCCTATTTCCGGGTAGTTGAGTTTGTAAAGCCGGAACAGCTCGCCCTTGCGCATTACCATACGGGTAAGCAACGCCTGGGAAGAGCGCGGCAGCGTATCAAAGCGGCTTATAAAGGTGAGTTCGTCGGTATCTAGAAGGTCAGCGTGGCGCTCACCCACCCACCCCAGCACGAAGCGAAAGTTCGTCAGGTAGTAGAAGGGGTCATCGAGCGAAGCAGTAACGGAAGTGGCAGAAGCACTGTTCATGCATCCATTGTATCAGCGCGATTTGCCCCGCGTCATGGGCTATTTCAGCCCACGCGGTGCTGCATTAATACCTCAAGTGCGTCATCCACTTCGTCATGGGAAGCGCTGGAAGACACGGGGGATTGGCGGGTGGTGCGAGGCTTCGCACTATCACCTACCAGTACGTACCATTCGGCTTCGGTGAGGTAGTGCTGACACCAACGACCCAGGCCGTCGGCGACTACGTCACGGCTCTGCTCGCCACCGCGAAAGCCGTGGGCCAAGTAAAGCAGGTCCTGCCGGGCGGTGCGCGCACGGGCATTGCCGCCATGCACCTTGGAAAGCGGGCAGCGCCGGTCGTAGGCCGCGTTGGTTAACGCATTAAGCCAACGCTCCAATTCATGTCCCTGAATACCGCCGTAAACTGCCACGCCTGCGCTCCCTGCCCGTTAGTGGGGGCGTTAGCCTGCCCTAATAAAGGCCAGCTGTCATCTATCTCGCGAGTTTATCTGCTCAAACCCTTGTAGCACATTGACGACGTTGACACCTATTTCTTCAACCGCATAGCCTCCCTCCATTAAAAAGGTAGTGGGTAGACCGGCTTCTGCCAAACGCTTGCCCAAGGCAATAAAGTCATCGCGCTTGAAAGTGAACGCGCTAATAGGGTCGCCTTCGAAGATATCCACGCCAAGCGATACGATCAACAGCTCACACTCATGGGTTTTGATGGCAATAAGCGCCTGCTCCAGCGTTTGCATCCAGGTGGCTACGCTGGTGCCAGGCGCCATCGGGTAGTTGAGGTTGAAGCCCTGCCCTTCGCCCGTACCGGTTTCATCGGCGTAGCCTAGATAGTAGGGAAAGGTCACATCAGGGTCGCCATGTAGCGAAGCAAATAGAACGTCGTTACGCGCATAGAAAATCTGTTGGGTGCCGTTGCCATGGTGGAAGTCGACATCCAGCACCGCCACGCGACGTCGGCCTGCATCCAGCGCGTGCTGGGCAGCTATCGCGGCATTGTTAAAAAAGCAGTAGCCACCAAACTGATCAAATGCAGCGTGGTGCCCCGGCGGACGGCACAACCCAAAACTGGGCTCTCCCGTGGCCAAGGTATGTTCCACAGCACCCAACGCGGCGTCCTTACTCGCCATGGCCGCTTCAAAGGTGCCTTCACAAATAGAGGTTTCCGCCGCAAGTGCATAGTAGCCAAGCTGACCACTCACCGAGTGCGGAATTTTATCCTGGCGCAGGGTGCGCGCTGGCCAGATATTGGGGATCGCCTCACCGCTATGCCCGGCTGCTTGCCATGCCTGCCAGCAGGTTTTAAGGAAGCTGACGTAACTGGCATCGTGAACCGCACATACCGGCTCCAGGCCATAGGCGTCAGGAGCGCGCACTTCGAAACCGGCCTGGCGCAGTTGTTCGAGCACCAGGTCAACACGCTCGGGGCACTCAAAGGGGCTGACAAGTGCCCCGTCATGAAGCTCCGTTCGCGCCTGGCGCAAACGACTATCCTCAGAGAAAAACGTCAGCATGTTGGCTCCTGAATAACCGGGAAAGGCGGGCAGGCTCGTATAAAAACGAGCGCTTTAGCTTTACGTTAGCTTAATCCACTTCTATCGAAAGCGGCCAGCGCGTTGCCCAATGACGTTTTTGAACAGAGGTTTGCTGTTTCAACTGATACTCCGCCCGGCTGGCGGCGGCCCTATCTTCAAACGGCTGGGCGCCCAGCAGAGCAACCGGTGGGTTAGCACGAGTATAACGCGCCCCTTTGCCCGCACAGTGGGCGCGATAGCGTTTGGCGATATTGTTGGTGATGCCCACATAAGTCCCGCGTCGGCACTCTAATAAGTAAACATACCAAGGGGTTGAGGGTAACGACATCCCGGCTCCTTAGGGGGATAAATGGGCAATAAAGGCTTGCAGGGCTTCCACTGGCATCGGCTTGGCCTGTAGATAGCCCTGGAAAATATCACACTGATAGCCCAGCAGGCGCTGATACTGCTCTTCAGTCTCCACTCCTTCAGCCACGACCTTGAGCCCCAAATGGTGAGCCATGGAAATAATCCCCTGCACAATCGCCGCGTCATCGTAGCTATTGGTGAGTTCATTAATAAAGCTGCGGTCGATTTTCACCGTGCTAATAGGCAGGTCCTTAAGATAACTAAGGCTTGAATAACCCGTACCAAAATCATCAATCGACACGCCAATGTGCATACTGCGCAGGGCATGCAGCGTATCGATCGCGCCTTCGGCGTTATCCGTCAAAATACCTTCGGTCAGTTCCAGACTCAGCTGTTCCGCCGGCAGGCCGGTGGTTAGTAGAGTTTGGCGCAGCGTGGCGAGAAAATTGGAGCGCTGAAACTGAAGCGGTGAAAGGTTAACCGCCACACGTATTTTACCCAGCCCTTGTTGCGTCAGTGACTGCATATCCTGGCAAGCACGTTGGAGCACCCACTCGCTGATCGGAATAATTTGCCCGGTGGTTTCTGCCAGCGGAATAAACCGTGCGGGAGAGATAAAGCCTTTTTCCGGATGCTCCCAACGCAATAGCGCTTCCACACCAACAAGCTTTCCTTCCCGATTCATTAACGGCTGGTAATGCAGCGCGAACTCTCCGCGCTCAATGGCTTCCTGGAGATCATTACGCAGCACCATGCGCTCGCTCACCGTATCGGTAAACGCGTGGGCAAACCACTCGTAGGCATTACGCCCTTGCTGCTTGGCCTTGTACATCGCCATATCGGCTTGTTGGATCAGCGTTTGTGGCTGCAGTGTATCTGGCTGGCTCATCGCGATACCGATACTCGCGGTCAGGTAAAGCTCTTGGGATTCAATACGGTAAGGGCGCGCCAACATAGGCAGCAACCGCTCCACCAAATCAACAACGTCAGACTCGTCGTTGATCGCCGTTTGCAGAATAACGAACTCATCCCCGCCCATACGGGCAACCGTATCCTCAGGCCTGACCGCATTGATAAGCCTACGGGCGACTTCAACCAACACCTGATCACCCACTGCATGCCCCAAATTGTCGTTAATGGGCTTGAAATCATCCAGATCCACAAACAGCACGGCCAAGCGCTTTTTATCCTTACCCAGCCTGGAAAACTGCTTTAACAGCATTTCCTCAAAGAATGTACGGTTAGGCAGGCGGGTCAGGTCATCATGTGAAGCATTGTGAGCCAAACGCGCCTCGTACGCTTTATGCTCGGAAATATCTTGCTGCACGCCGACAAAGTGCGTTACCTGATCGTCCTGGTCGCGTACCGGCGCTATATACAGATCATTCCAGAATAGCGTGCCATCTTTGCGGTAATTGCAGATAGTGACGTTGACGTCTTTCTGCTCATTAATACAAGCACGAATGCGTTGGATAACCGCCGGGTCACTGCCAGGCCCCTGAAGCAGGCGACAGTTTTTACCGATGATTTCCTCCTGGCGATATCCCGTTATTAACGTAAACGCTTTATTGGCATAAACAATGGGCAAATCAGGCTGTCCAGCATCGGCGATCACAATGCCGTTAACGCTGGCTTCCACACTGCGCTCCAGGATACGCAAGCGAGACTCCTGTTGACGAGCAGCCGTCACCTCCTGAGCAATGGCATGCACCCCTTGCACGGTGTTATGCACCACCATCGGCAGGTGAATAATATCCAATTGATGCAAACGACCCGCGCGGTCTTTCAGATTGAGTTCATATCGGTCAATCCCCCCTTGCAGGGCCGTTTCGATATAGGCCTCTACGCGCGTCACATCCTGTTCAGCAATAAAAAAGGTGAACGGCTTGCCGAGCATTTCCTCAACGGAGTAACCGGTCAGCGACGCGCAGGTGGCATTGGCCGTTACAAAGCAGCCCGCCTCATCCAGGGTAAATACCGCATCAGGATGATGGGTAAACAATGAGCGATAGCGCTGTTCGCTCTCCTCCAATGAGCTCCGCACCTGAAAACGCTCAACAGCCAGCGCCATCAAGCCCGCCGCTTTTTCAATTCGCACCGTATCGGCACTGCCTGGGGTGCTGGGCTTTGGGTAGTAAACCGCAATAGTGCCTACCAGTTGGCCCTCGCCACCGTAGACAGGGCTCGACCAACAGGAGGCAAGCCCGGCCTGTTTGGAAACGCCATGATAGCCCCGCCAGCGCTCATCCTCGGCAATATTAGCGCATATCACCGTTGCCCCCTGGTAGGCGGCACTACCACAAGCGCCATTATTCGCGCTGATCAAAATGCGTTGTATCGCGCTGCGGTAGGCGGCGGGCAGCCGGTCTCCCGCGATGAATTCCAGGTGAGTACCTGTATCGTTAGCCAACATGACAGAACAGAGTGCCGAAGGTAACTCGCGCTCCAACATAAGACACAGACTTTCCAGCGTTTCCTTTAGGGGCCGCTCTTGGGCAATCATGTGCTGAATCGCCTGCTGGTCTTCCAGTGACTGACGCGTCTGAACAAGCTCGCGGGCACGAGCAACACTGACGCTCACAACGCCAAGACTAAAAGCCAACAAACCACTAAGCAGCAAGCTACCTAACGCAACCGCAAACGACAGCAGGTTCAATTGATGCCAGTTGTGCTGGTTACCTGGGTAGGCATAAAGCACCAGGTTAATGCCGCCGGGCAAGCCGATATAGCGTGACGCCAGCGCAAGCTCTGGCGTTTCCATACGGTCGGCAGCAAAACCAGCGGGGTGTAGCTTCATCAGCGGCATGTCATCACGATTCACTCTCACCTGGAAAGGGCCCACCTCTAGGCGTAACTCGTTTTCCAACATGGTGGCCAAGTTAAAACTGGCGAACAGGTAACGATTGTTAGCGGGAACCGGGATAACAAATATCGCTTCGTGGGGTCGGCTGGTATCCGTCATCAACATCCTTGGGCGACCGAGCGGAATTTGCATCCAGGCGCGTGTTTGCTCTTCCGCCAACTGCTGACGTAGCCATCGTTCCATTTCAGCCGTCCGCCCCACTCCCCACTCCCAGGTCAACTGCTGCTGATCAACTATCGCAATGGCGCTAATACTGGGGATGTCCCGCAGATAGTGTTGTGCGTCACTGTCCAGCAGGTTCACATCCCAGTCTGTGCCCATGGCGTTCAGCCGCTCCGCCATTCGTTGCATTAATCGCAAGCGGTCTTGTGTTGCCCGCTCGATATTGAGTTGAACGTTATCCAATAGATAGGCGGCTTGCTGTTGCAGCGACGTTTGTTGATAGGCGTTTAACAATAGCCAGATAAAACAACTGATCGTAACGCCCCATAGCGAGGCGACGACGGTCACCTGGCCTGGATTTAGACGTTGCGGTTTACCCCGTAAGCCTGCTGCCAGCATGGCGGTACCTAAAAAGCAGGTAATGACCAATGCACCCATGGGCGACGATGAGAACAGAGGAGATGCACCGCTTAGCGTAAGCCATAGTTTTCCAACCACAAAAAGGGCAAGCCCCCACAGGCTTAGCCCACCGGCTATCCATAACCAGCGCCGCCATGCGCTAGAAAGCCCCACCCAAAAACACACCCCAATCATTAAAAAAAAGCCTGCCGACAAGCTGGTGATACGCGGCCCATTGCTGAGCCATGAGTCGCCTCGACCGCCTTCCAGGCTATTATGTACCAAGGTGTAAGTGACGACCAAAAACAGAGATAAGACACTGATAACTCTTGTTTTCCTCCACCCCTGGAGCGTCGCCAGTAGCGCAATACCGACCAGCAGAGTGACCAGTGCTCCATCCGGCACTAGCGTTGCAAAAAATGGCCGTGTCGGCACACTGAGACCGACCACTACCCCAACGACTCCCATGCAAACGAGGGTTGCCGATATCATCAGTAGCAGGGTTTCCAACGCCAATTGGCGCGTATTTATCCGCATGGTTCTACGCCCCATCAGGCCTTGGCATTGATATCTTTCACCGTCCCAAGTGTACCCGTTCTGTGAGTGATACCAGCTCATTAAATTGCTCATCCAAATAGTCGCGATAAGTGCTCAGCGACCGATAATCAATTAATGAGCCATACTCATGTGTAATCCGATGACGTAATGGCTCGCTGGCAAGCGCGTAAGCTAACGCATCGTTCAAAACGGCAAGCTCTTCCGGCGATGCTCCCGCAGGTGCAAAGTCTGCATGGGAAAACGAAGCGAGTCCCGCCAGGTACGAAAGATCAATCGTTTGATGACTGCCGAGCAACGTATAACCATCGGGCGAGGCATTTTTGACATACTGAGCGCCCCGCATGGCTTCACGACCGGGCATATTAACCACAAGCACAGGCTGGTCTAGATAAATTTGTGCCGTGTCAAAAATATCCCGAAACAGCACATCGGTCGCCCCTCCTAAACCAAAGGGAATGACAACGGTAATTTCTCTATCCGGGTACCGATTTTCAGCAAACGCGAACGTCGTTCCCCACAATAACAACCCACTGACAAACCCTAATGTGATGCAATAACGAGCGAGTCCCCTGCCACTATATGCCATGACATCAACCCCTCGTTTTTATTAGTTAACGCATAGCTACTCTTTGCAACATAGCTTTAATTTTCGGCCGCTACCACAAAAGCAGGGATCGTTACGCCGCGGCTTGAGACGCACGACCTCAGGCGTCCCATCCACGTACCACCACCGGCTCTGCTCAAACACGAAACGCGAGTTTTCTTCAAGCATGTGCCAGCGGCCACGCTCTTTGAAATAAGCGCGAAAATGAACATAACCTTTATCAGCATCAGGGGGCGTCTCTTCGGATGCTGCTTTAACAATGGTGAGAGCTTTCCACTCGGTGTTAAGGTCCGGTGATAGCGCTTCAGGGCGAGTGCTCACGTACCAAGTGGCAAGCACGTAGTCGCACAGATTCAGCGCAAAGGCACTGTAGCGAGAGCGCATTAACGCTTCCGGGGTAGGGGCTAGCGCACCATCGTGGTAACGGCCACAGCATACGTCAGTCGACAATCCTGTACCGCAAGGGCAACTTTTTTCAATTAGAGACATCATAGAAAGGCTCATATATCACGGTCACTTAAGCCTAACCGATAATCCTTAAAACCGTCCTACACATGACCTATGTTTTAGTTCGATTTTGGCCCCATGTTAAGCGTATAGTGGCTGAGCAAGATTTTTTTTTGACTTACGGAGTACGAAACACGACCCCAATATTCTTTCCAAATGCAGCGGAGGTTCTCATGAAGGTTTATAAACCCGAATGGCAGTGCACGTTTAGCGTAAACGAAGGCGCAGAAGAATCAGCCAACTGGAAAGAGCGAGTCGCCTGGCGACTGCGGGCGATAGCCGACCGTTTGGACGGTGTTGGTCGGACGCTGAAGGTTAATTGTCATGTTTCTCCTCAGGTCAGCCAAGAGGAAGTGGATACCTGCTTGGGCAAAGGGTTTGAAGTGACCCAACAGCTGTTAACCCAGTTGGCGCATCAGCAAGCGTGTGAAGATGTGATGCGCAATGCCAAAGCCGAGCTTTTCGAACAGAACCACCAGCATCATTAACGTGGAGGAAGCTCCCACCCGTTGAGCGGGTGGGTTGAAATGCGTCCATTCACATCGTTTTCAAACACGTTCTCAGATACCTTTCCCCACGACGTTTTCAAGTGCTTGTCTAATCAGCGCGATAGGGTTGGTGTAGCGCGTCTCCCAAACGGTCCATAAACGCCAGGCACGCTTCAAGTTCGCTTTTCTCAATATATTCATCCGGCTGATGCGCTTGAGCGATACTGCCCGGACCCAGAATAATCGTTTGTAACCCTTGGCCTTGAAATTGCCCCGCCTCGGTGGCGTAGGCTACTGCGTGGTTGCAGCACTCATTTGGCAGGTGGTCTTTAGCCAAGCGCAGTACGGCGTGGTTATCTCGGTCGGCAAGGCCTGGCACCGTTACATTCAGCAGTTCGGTCGTAATTTGGACGTCCTTGCCACGCGCCCTTAGCTCGGCACTTAACGCGTCGGCATACGCTTCAAAACGCGCAAACACCTCATCAAACGTCTCGGTGGGCAGGTGGCGTATTTCCCACTCAAACTGGCACTCACGCGCCATGATATTGATCGCCGTACCGCCCTTGATCTTGCCCACGTGGAGGCTGGTGTGGGGTACGTTAAAGGCGTCGTCTACCTTGCCCTCCTCCACCAACGCCGCCATGGTGTCTTCGATGAAGGAGACCAATCGCGCTGCCACATGAATGGCCGAAGTGCCCTGGTTCACCTGACTGCTGTGCGCTTCGCGCCCTACGACGGTGGTGCGCAGATTAGTGGCGCCCTTCTGGGCCACGACGGGCTGCATGCTGGTCGGCTCACCGACAATGACGTGCGCGGTGGTTGAGTAGTGCTCGTAGAACCGTTTGATCAGCGCAGGCGCACCGACACAGCCAACCTCCTCGTCATAGGAAAAACCAAAATAGATCGGCTGCTGCAAAGGCGTTTTCACCCACGAGGGCACCATGGCAAGAGCGCAGGCAATGAAGCCTTTCATATCACAGGTGCCACGGCCGTAAAGCTTACCGTCCTGGCCGTCATGCAGGGCGAAAGGATCTGTCGACCAGGGCTGGCCTTCCACCGGCACCACATCGGTATGGCCGGAGAGCATCACTCCACCCGGCGCATCAGGGCCTATACGGGCAATCAAGTTCGCCTTGGTGCCGCAGGGGCTCATCACCCGTTCGGAGGCGACGCCGTACTCTTCAAGATAACCTTCGACAAACTCGATCAGCGCCAGGTTAGAGCCACGGGAGGTAGTATCGAAAGAGACCAGTTTGGTTAATAGCGCTATTGCGTCACTCATACGACTCTCATAGTTATGCACATTGTCTCAACCCTACCATCGCCCTCGCAGAGCGCCTACTACCAATGCCCTTGGATAAAACCCAAAGCTTTTATAAGACCCTGGTCCAGTTAGCATTCATCAAAATGTCATCTACACTCATTATTGTTCAGTGCACCCACAAATCTTAAAAAACGCATTGTGCCACCTGGCTCGCGCCAGGCCCAAAAGGAGCTCACATGTCTCGTTTTATGTTACGCGCGTTATCTACCGGCATCACCGCGGCTACGCTGAGTGTGTCCGCCCACGCCGCTACCGAGATCACCTGGTGGCACTCCATGGGCGGCGAGCTGGGCGAGCGCTTGAGCGCGCTTGCCGAAGACTTCAATGCCACCCAAGATGAGTACCGTGTTACGCCCTCCTACCGGGGTGAATACGAACAAACCATGGTTAACACCATTGCCGCTTTCCGCGCAGGCGAGCAGCCCCACATCGTACAAATTTACGAAGTAGGCACCGGCACCATGATGGCCGCCCAGGGCGCTATCTATCCGGTGTTTGAGCTGATGGAAGAGCACGGCAACACCTTTGACCCAGCTGATTATCTGCCTGTGGTAACCGGTTACTACACCGACACCAACGGCAACATGCTCTCCATGCCGTTCAACTCGTCCACACCGATTCTTTACTACAATAAAGCCATTTTTGAAGCGGCTGGCCTCGACCCTGAATCACCGCCTACTACGTGGGCTGAGATGGGCGAGATGGGTCAGCAAATCGTCGATGAAGGCGCAGCCTCTTGCGGTTTCACCATGGCCTACGCGGCCAACTGGGTCGGCCTTGAGAACTTCTCAGCGCTGCACAATCAGTCCATCGGCACCCAGGAAAACGGCTTCGGCGGTCTGGACACCGAGTTTGCCTTTAACGGCGACGTACAGGCGCGCTTTTGGGATCAGTTGAAAGAGTGGTCGGATAGCGGCGTCTACAGCTACGCAGGCCCAGCAAACGGCCCGGACGCGGCACCTTCGTTCTATTCCAGCGACTGCGCGATGTACATGAACTCGTCAGCATCACGCGCCGATGTGTTGGCTAACTCCGACTTCGACGTAGGCTTTGGCATGCTGCCCTACTACGACGACGTAGACGGTGCACCGCAAAACTCAATCATCGGCGGCGCAACTCTGTGGGTGCTTTCCGGCCATGAAGACGACGAGTACACCGGCGTTGCTGAATTCCTTGAGTACCTCTCCTTGCCTGAAATTCAGGCCGAGTGGCACCAGGGCACCGGCTACCTACCGATTACCACCGCCGCTTATGAGCTGAGCCAAGAGCAGGGTTACTACGACGAAAACCCAGGCGCGGATATCGCCATCGAGCAGATCAACTTAAACGAGCCGACAGAGAACTCCAAAGGCCTGCGCTTTGGCAACTACCCCCAAGTGCGCATGGTTCTGGACGAAGAGTTCCAGGCCGTACTAGCCGGCGACAAGAGCGGCCAGCAAGCGCTGGATGATGCGGCAAGCCGCGGCAATCAGATCCTGCGCGACTTTGAGGCAGCCAATAACTAAGCGCTTCGCGTTACTTGTCAACAAACCCCGGCTTTTATAGCCGGGGTTTGTTATAGGAGCCATCCCATACGCCCAAGTCACCGGGGCCTATGGGATGGCTTACTTCCTGGCAGCTGAGCACAGCGGCCAGCCGCACCAACGCCCGTACGACAGGATGTGTCATGCAGACCAAACGTTCCACCTATCAAAACCGGTGGCTCCCTTTCTTACTGTTAGCGCCGCAGTTGGCGATTACGCTGGTGTTTTTTATCTGGCCGGCAAGCCAGGCGGTTAAGTCGAGCTTCGAGCGCACCGATGCGTTCGGCTTTAAAACAACGTTTGTCGGTCTGGAGAACTATGCACGCGTTCTGGCCGACCCCAGCTACCTGAACGCGCTGGGGCGCACCGCGATTTTTTCCATCTCGGTGACGGTGCTTTCCATGAGCCTTGCGCTCTTGCTGGCCGTTTGTGTCAACCGTGTGCTGAAGAGCGCCAAGTTCTATACCACGCTTCTGGTATGGCCTTACGCTGTTGCTCCGGTAGTAGCGGGTGTGCTGTGGTGGTTCCTGTTTAACCCTACCATCGGTCTTCTGCCGCATCTGCTCGACTGGTTCGGTATCAGCTGGAATCACCGCGTTTCGGGCTCTCAAGCCATGATTTTGATCACCATTGCCGCCGCTTGGAAGCAGATCTCCTATAACTTCCTGTTTTTCCTGGCAGGGCTGCAATCTGTGCCGCAGTCACTCATGGAGGCGGCGGCCATTGATGGTGCGGGGCCCTTCAAGCGCTTTTGGAGCATCGTGCTCCCGCTGCTATCGCCCACCACTTTCTTCCTGCTGATCATCAACATCAACTACGTGATGTTCGACACCTTCGGGGTGATCGATGCCACCACCGCTGGCGGGCCTGGCCAAGCCACCATGACATTGGTCTACAAGGTCTACACCGATGGCGTAGCGGGGCTGAATATAGGCTCCTCATCCGCCCAGTCGGTCATGCTGATGGGCATCGTGATTATCTTGACGTTTATCCAGTTCCGATACGTGGAACGCCGGGTCAACTACTAGTGCGTTAAGGAAGTAAACATGGTTGAAAACAGACCCTTTCTAAATATTCTGACCCACCTGGTGCTTATCGCAGGCGTATTGGTGGTGGCGTTCCCGGTATACGTGGCCTTTATCGCCTCGACCCACGAATCCAGCGCCTTCGTGCGTGGGGTGCTGCCGCTGCTTCCCGGCGACAACATGTTTGCATCCTACCGGCAGATGCTCAGTTCCGGTTGGCAGGTAGGCGGCACGCCGCCGGTCTGGCTGATGCTGGGTAACTCGCTGATCATGGCGCTAACCATTGCGATCGGTAAGATCGCTATTTCGATTCTCTCCGCCTTTGCGATTGTCTATTTCCGCTTTCCGTTTCGCATGCTGGCGTTCTGGATCATTTTTATCACGCTGATGCTGCCGGTCGAAGTTCGCATCATCCCCACCTACGCCGTTGTGGCAGATCTCGGCATGCTGAACTCCTATGCGGGCTTAACCCTGCCACTGATTGCCTCCGCTACCGCGACCTTCCTGTTCCGCCAGTTCTTCATGACCGTACCGGAAGAGCTGATGGAGGCCAGCCGAGTGGATGGCGCCGGGCCGATGAAGTTCTTCAAGGACATACTGCTGCCGGTATCGATCACCAATATCGCCGCTCTCTTTGTGATCATGTTTATTTACGGCTGGGTGCAGTACCTGTGGCCACTGCTGGTCACCACCGACGAAGACTTCTACACCATCGTGCTGGGCATCAAGCGCCTGATGGCCTCGTCCGACCGCGTACCCGCCTGGAACCTCATTATGGCGACCGTCACGCTTGCCATGCTGCCGCCGGTATTAGTGGTGCTGTTTATGCAAAAACTGTTCGTGAAAGGCCTGACCGAGACGGAGAAATAAGATGGCCAGTATTACCCTGGAAGGGCTTAGAAAAACCTACGCAGGCGACGTCCATGCCGTTAAAGGCATTGACCTGGCGATTGAAGACGGTGAGTTCGTGGTGCTGGTAGGCCCTTCAGGCTGCGGTAAATCCACGCTGTTACGCATGGTGGCCGGGCTTGAAACGATTACCGACGGCACGCTCAAAATTGGTGATCAGGTAGTCAACAGTCTCGAACCCGCCGAGCGCGATATCGCCATGGTATTCCAAAACTACGCGCTCTATCCGCACATGACGGTGTACAACAACCTCGCTTACGGGTTGAAAAACCGCGGCTTTAAAAAACCCGAGATCGAAGAGCGGGTACGTAAAGCGGCCAAAATGCTTGAAATCGAAGAGTATCTGGAGCGCAAGCCGCGCAAGCTCTCCGGCGGTCAGCGCCAGCGCGTGGCCATGGGCCGGGCATTGGTGCGCGAGCCCGCGGCCTTCTTGTTCGACGAACCGCTCTCCAACCTGGATGCCAAGCTGCGTGTGCAGATGCGTGTGGAGATCAAGCAGCTTCAGCGGCGCCTGAAGACTACCAGCCTCTACGTCACCCACGACCAGTTAGAAGCGATGACGCTGGGCGATCGCTTAGTGGTGCTTAGCGCTGGCAAAATCGAGCAGGTAGGCACGCCCATGGAGATCTACGCGCGCCCTGCGTCGATGTTTGTAGCAGGCTTTATTGGCTCGCCTGCGATGAACATGGTGCCGCTTGAGTACCTGCAAACGCGCGGCACCCATGACCTGCTAAACGATCTTCCCGCCGAGACCGACACAGTCGGCATTCGCCCGGACGATATGCGCCTTTCGCCACCCGATACACCGCACCTCGTGGTCGACTCCACGCTTGAGCTGTTTGAAGCCGCCGGTGCCGAAAGCCACCTTTATGTACGACTCGCCGACAGCGACCAGCCCACTGTGATTCGGGTGAGTGGCCAGCCGCCGGTCAACGAAGGCGAAACACTACGTTTCTATGTCACCCGCAAAGCGCTGCACCCGTTTAATAGCGTGACAGGTCTGCGCACGGGGGACTAACTCGATTTCTTACGCAAAAAGTTGGCAAGCAAACGGTCAATAAAAAACAGACAGTAAAAAAATAATCAGTCAAAAAAGGCGCCATGGGCTAGGTTTGAGAAAGCATCATTGACGCTTACCTACTGCGGCGCCCTTTACATAGGGGCAAATGGGTCTTCTACCATGCGTGCTCCCCCCTCATTACTCGACACCCTTTATCGTACTCATGCCAGACGTGTTCAGGCGACCCTGATTCGTCTGCTGGGCGATTTCGAGCTTGCTGAGGAAGCCATGCAAGATGCCTTTGTCGCCGCGGCTCAACAGTGGCCTGCCAAAGGCTCCCCCGATAACCCTCAGGCGTGGCTGATTCGCACCGGCTATTACTGCGGAATCGATCAAATTCGTCGACGCAGTACAGCACGCCGCCGGGCACATTTGCTATTACCGATGGAAGAAACCTGGGAATTCGACGATGTCGCTATCGCAGATGACTCACTGCGGCTGCTGTTTACCTGCTGCCACCCAAGCTTGAGCATAGAAGCACGCCTTGCGCTAACACTGCGTGAGATGTGTGGGCTAACCACTGAGCAAGTCGCCCGTGCCCTTCTGATGAAACCTTCCACCGTGGCACAGCGCATCGTACGGGCAAAACGCAAGATTCGCGATGCGCATATTCCCTATGCGGTACCTGCGCCGGAGGCATTGCCCGAGCGTTTGCCGGACGTACTCCAGATTATTTACCTGGTTTTCAATGAAGGTTATTCAAGCAGTAGCGGCACGGCGGTGGTCGATATCAGCCTGACCCGCGAGGCGCTACGTCTTGGCGAGGAACTGGCAGCGTTGCTACCCCAGGGTGAAGTGTTTGGGCTACTGGCACTCATGCTGCTTACTAACGCCCGCCGGGATGCCCGCCAGGATAAACAAGGCGGCCTGGTCACACTGGAAGCGCAAAACAGGCGCTTATGGCACCAGAAGGAAATTCACACAGGTATTGAGTGGCTCGAACAGGCACTCGCCCTTACCCCTGTTGGTTTTTATACCCTCCAAGCCTCAATTGCCGCTGTACACGCCCAAGCCCATGACCCTGGGCAAACCGACTGGGCACGGGTTGTCCGGCTGTATGACGCTTTATGCCGCCATTACCCATCGCCTGTCCTGACCTTGAATCGCGCGGTGGCCGTTGCCATGCATGATTCTCCAGCAACCGGATTGAGCCTGCTTGATGAGCTATCTCACCATCCTCAACTCTCTCGCTACTATTTATTGTATGCGGCACAGGCGGATTTGCTACGTCGACAGGGCAACAATGACGCCGCGCGCGATGCCTACCAAAAGGCGCTGACACTAACCACTCAGGGACCAGAAAAACGCTTTTTGCTCGACAGATTGACCGAGCTTTAAGCATCGCTATAAAAACATCGTTATAAAAAAATAATCTACAGGCCTGTCGATTTGCGAACACGCCAGACGTCTAGAGAGTATCCACCACAATAAAAGAGACTCTCAATGAAATTCATGCTGATACGGCGTGCCGATGCGGCCACCGAAAATGGCGTTATGCCATCTCAGGAAATGCTTGCCGCCATGGCTGATTACAACGAGCGCATGATGCAGGCAGGCGTACTCGTAAGCGGCAACGGCTTACATCCAACAAGCGATGGCTGCCTGATCCAGTTCAATAACGGCACTCCCACTATCCTCCCCGGCCCTCTGGCTCCTGCCAGTGAGCGTATCGCTGGTTATAGCGTGCTGGAGACACCTTCACTTGACGTCGCTTTGGAGTGGGCACAACAGTGGCCAACGCTGGATGCCGACGGCAACGTACTCCTTGAGCTAAGGCGCTACTTTACACTTGAGGAGTTTGAGCCCGGCGCAGGCTTGGATAAGCATCACGACCATGCTCGCGTACCGGATGCCATGAATGTGTATGTCGCCTTTCCTGGCACCTGCCGGGAAGCCATGCAGTTCTATGCCGACGTGCTCGGCGGCCACATAGAGTGCTTGCTGACTTACGTAGAAACCCCAGCGGCGGAACATGCGCCTCCCTCACTGCATGACCGCATCATCCACGCCTCGCTGAACCTACGCGGTCGTCGCTTGATGGGCGCCGACATGGCGCCTGAACAGTACATGCCACCACAAGGCGTGCAGATTCAGCTGGAGTATCAGGAGATCGAGCAAGCCTCCCTAACCTTTGCACGACTTTCCGAAGGCGGAGAGGTGATCATGCCTTTTGAACCAACATTCTGGTCTGCAGGGTTTGGCATGGCCACTGACCGCTTTGGCGTGCAGTGGATGATCAATGTGTCGGCGGATAGTTGCCTTTCTACTGAAGGAGAAACGCCATGAAATATGCGGCCTTAGTGTATTACCAGGAACAACTTATTAGTGCCATGAGCGACCAGGCGTGGCATGACCTTAATCAGGAGTGCATCGCGGGGGTAGAGCGACTGAGCGCTCAAGGAAGTTACCTGGCCGGTGAAGCGCTGCAGCCAATAGACACTGCTAC
Organism: Halomonas sp. AOP27-A1-41; assembly: GCF_052378605.1. Lineage (NCBI taxonomy): Bacteria > Pseudomonadati > Pseudomonadota > Gammaproteobacteria > Oceanospirillales > Halomonadaceae > Halomonas > Halomonas sp. AOP27-A1-41. Next base: position 97,374 of record NZ_JBQSXT010000005.1, on the reverse strand, counting down.
CACGGTGCGTGTACGCAATGGCGAGACAGTGATTACCGACGGTCCGTTTGCGGAAACCAAAGAACAGCTTGCCGGTTTTTACCTGCTCGAAGCGCGTGATTTAAACGAGGCGCTACAGCTAGCCAGCCGCATTCCACCCGCGAGACTCGGCAGCATTGAAGTACGCCCCATTCGAGAACTCCCGCCCAAAGCCCAGACTGGAGAAGCATCATGAGCACCACCACTCAACGCTATATTGATGGTTTCGTCGCGGCCGTGCCCACGGCTAATAAAGAAATATTCATCGAGCACGCCCGTGTTGCTGCCGAAGTTTTCAAAGAGCATGGCGCGCTGCGGGTAGTCGAGTGCTGGGGCGAGGATGTCCCCGAAGGGGAAATCACCTCTTACTCCATGGCTGTTCAGCGCAAGGATAATGAAACCATTATCTTCTCGTGGATCGAATGGCCATCCCGCGCCGTGCATGATGAGGCGATGCCCAAGGTCATGAAGGACCCACGCTTACAGCCGGATATCAATCCAATGCCGTTTGATGGCAAGCGGGCGATATTCGGTAGTTTTGCCACGCTTATCGATGAGTGACCAAGCTTCTGCCTGGCTTTCATGACTCTGAATAAGGACCGCCTCTACGTAACGTCCAGGCGGCCCGTCATCCGCGTTTAATGCTGGCGAGCCTGGTCCGTGATGCGCCCTTCAACCTGATAATCCACGTCACCTAACGAAACTATATGGTCACGCAACATTTCCCAGTCGGTATTGCCGACAATGGTGCTGCGCTCATCCTCATAGGCGGCTTCTAACGCGGTATGGCTGTCGCCACCAGCTGCGGTAAAATGGTTGGTGGCGATGGTGTAGGTACTTTCAGGGTCTACCGGCTGCAACGTGCCATTGTGCGTCACCTTCAAGCTTACAACGCGCTCACCGACGGGTTGGCGGCTGTCATATACCAACTCGGTACCGTTCGACACCTGCAGAAAACCGCCGTTTTCATCCGGGGCGTTTGCCAGCCCGATCTCGAACGTTTCCAAAAGCTCCGCGCCCGTCACGCTCACCAGCGCCAGGCGATTGCCAAACGGCTGCACGGCAACCAGCTCACCCACACTCACATCACCCTGGGCGATGGGCTCACGAATACCGCCGCTATTTTGAATGGCCAGCACGGTTTCCAGGTTCACCCGGCGGGCGGCAGCAAGCTGACCATCGGCAATTAGATTGCCCAGCGCCGTTTCATCGGCACGCACGCTCTGTTCATCACCCTTGCTGTGGCGGGGGTTAGGCAGGGCTGAAACCACCCGAGCGCCCACCAGCGTATCGCGCACCTCCTCAATTTTCGCGGTATACGGCGCCAAGAGGGCGGCAGCTTCGGCGTCTGGCTCGCGCTCTGCGGCGGCAAGCAGCTCCCCGTTAGCCTCCAGTACGTTGCCATTATCATCGAACGTTACCTGCATGACGCCCAGATGCTGACCGTACTCGCCTGCCTGACCAATCACGGTGGGCGCTATCGGCTCGCCCCGGTCGTTTTCGGTTAGCATAACAGGGGCTTGCAAGTGAGTATGGCTGTGCCCGCCGATGATCACGTCCACCCCCTCCACGTGCTGGGCAAGTAACAGGTCGTTGCCCATACTCGGGTCGCTGTCGTAACCCAGGTGAGTAAGCGCGACGATCTTGTTGACCCCTTGGGCTTCAAACGCTGCCACCATCGCTTCAGCGGCCGCCCTATAATCGTCAATGGTTACCTTACCAAGGCTGGAGACGGTCTCGCTGCTTTGCGTGCTTAGCCCGAAGATGCCGATTCGCTCGCCACCTTGCTCTACCACAATGCCATCGTAAAGGTGGCCAGGCTTAGGCTTATGTTCGGGCTCGGCACTGATCGAATCACCGAGTAGATCGGCAAACTCCGGCGAGGTAGAGAAATCCAGATTCGCGCCCACAACAGGAAAGTCTGCGGCAGCAAAGAAAGCCGCAAGAGCCTGATGCCCCTCTTCCGGATCGCCCAGGTCGAACTCATGGTTACCGGGCACGAACGCGTCATAGCCCATCAGGTTCATGAACTCGACGGCGTCCTGCCCTTGGTATTCAGTGAAATAGAGCGTACCCGAAAAGATATCCCCAGCGTCCAGCAGCAATCCGTCGCCGAACTGCTCGCGCGCCTCGCCCAGCGTGGTGATGAGCTGAGGGTAGTGGTCGGTGCGTCCGTGCAGGTCATTGGTATGAAAAATGGTCAGCGTATAGGGCGCAGCATACGCCGAGGTAGTCAGCAGCCCCGCCGCTATCCCTAGCGCAATACTGTGAGGAATAAGACGCATCAGTATGGTTCCTTTTATATAAGCGTTATAGCAAAACGATAGCGTGCCCTAAAAGCCTGACAAATTGGTGACGGTCCTTATGCATGTCATTTCAGCGCACTCATTTACCTTAGCTTAAGTGATACAAAAATAGCCTTTTACCTCATTTCACTCACGGCAACAGGCAGACTAAATAGCCCTCACTGTTCAAACCACCATGTCATGAGATAGAGATAAGACCGTCATCTTCGCTACACCAAAGTGTCATCAACAGCTGCCACTCTATGGAGCCATCACTCCATGCTAGGCAAGCTACAGCTGCGTCGCCTCTGATATCTCCTCTCTTGGGAAGCTCACAATGCACAAGTCACTCCTCGCGCTTGCACTCTCCACCGCCGCAACGCTGGCAACAACTGCCACCACCCATGCCAATGAAGATTTAAGCGGCATTTGCCCTAACCCACTGCGCATGGCCGATACGGGTATTGAAGGCATGGGGCCACTGGCAGAAGCGTTTGGCCCCTTCGCTGAGACGTTTGAGGAAACGACCGGACTTGAGCTTAAGATGTTTAGCCTAAGCAACCGTACAGCGGCAGGCACAGCGCTTCAATATGACGATGTGGACCTGGTATTTGCCGGTCCTTCGGAGTTCGTGCTGTTCGATCGCGAAAGCGATATTGAAATTCTGTTCGCCATCGAGCGCCCACACTATGGCAGCAGCTTCTATGTGCCCGCCGATAGCGATATCGAATCTCTTGAAGATTTAGCAGGCAATCGCGTAGCGCTGAAGGATGTTGGCTCTACCAGTGGACATATTTTCCCAAGCCAAATGCTGGTGGATGCCGGGCTGGATATTAACCGGGACCTGGAAATTATCATGGCTGGCGACGCGCGTATTGCTGCCTTGGTCAATGGCGATGTCGATGCCATGGGCGGCGGCAATCGCGACATTGATGAGATTCAAGCCATGGATCCTAACGGCGAATACCGTGTTATCGCCAATAGCGACGTACTGCCTGGCGACCCGGTGGTTATGCGGGGCTCTTTAGATGATGCCTGTAAAACAGCACTGCGTGACACGCTAAATGCCAATGCCGATACGCTGTGGAGTGCACTGATTGCCACAGAGCGCAACGAAGGCAAATTCTTAAACCGAGACTCATCACTGGGCTTTGACCGCACCAATGAAGATTACGACGTAGTCCGTCAAGCGTACGAAGCCGCGGGCATTCCCCTTTAACGGTTAGGTACCCAACATGCACAGGGACGTGCCGTTTAAAGGTTTCAACATGATGGCCTATAACCTCCCCCTCCTGGCAGCAACGCAGGAGGTTTTTGTATGAATGCGATCACGATTACTGACTTGCATAAATACTACGCAAAGCTTCATGTGTTGCGCGGCTTGAATCTCAGCGTTAGCCAAGGCGAATGCGTTATTTTGCTGGGCGCCAATGGATGCGGAAAATCGACACTGATGCGCTGTCTCAACGGCTTGGCCCCCCACGACCAAGGCAGTATCCACATCCTGGGTGAGCCGCTAACGCGCCTGTCGACAGCCCAAATGCGCAGGCTGCGCCAGAAAATAGGCGTTGTGTTCCAGCAGTTCAATCTGGTGCAAAACGTGAGTGTTTTTCAAAACGTTTTATACGGTGCACTTGGCCAGCAGCGTTTAGGACTTCTCACCAGCCTTGCCTGTTTCGCCAGTGATGAGCTGCGCGAGCGGGCGATGGCGGCGCTTGAGCGAGTAGGGTTGGCGCATAAAGCACAGGCTGAATGTCGGGCACTTTCAGGCGGCCAGCAGCAGCGCGTGGCCATCGCCAGAACGCTTATGCAGGATGCCAAAATTATTATTGCAGATGAGCCTGTTGCCAGCCTCGACCCTAAAGCCGGCCGTGAAATCATGGACTTATTGCTGGATGTCGTGACAGAGCGAGGCATGACGGTGCTCTGCACGCTGCATCAGCTAGAGCTCGCCCAGCAATACGGCGACCGTATTGTGGGGATGAAAGCAGGAAGAATTGTTCTGGACTCGCCACGCCAACAGGTCGAATTAGACGATATGCAGCAACTGTATCAAGGCGAGACCCGTGTCGATCAACCACTGCTTTCGACCCCTACTCGTTTAACGCCCGTTACCCACTAACTGCCGAGAGCAGCCCATGCCTACTAATCGTCCGCTTGCGACGGCGTTGCCGCCCCGATTTAAACGACCGTCACTGTTTACCTGGGGTATTGCGCTGGCGTTTTTAGCCCTGTTTATTCAAGGCACCATGGCGACCAACGTCACGCTTGAGCGCTTGCTACGCGGAATCGTGAATCTGAGCCATTTCCTGGGCCGCGCTTTCCCTCCCGATCTCAGCAATCTGGATGTATTGGCATGGTCGATGTTTGAAACGCTAAACATTGCCATTGTGGGCGTGACGATTGGGGTAATACTTAGCCTACCGTTTGCCTTGCTGTCGGCACGTAATACCACCCCCGCCTCCTGGGTTCGCACCCTAACGCGGCTTATTGTTTCGACGATGCGCACCATTCCGGACCTGATTTGGGCGCTTATTTTCGTGGTGGCCGTTGGCTTGGGCCCCATGGCTGGCGTGCTGGCAATCATCATGGATACTATCGGTTTCGCAGCACGCTTTTTCTCGGAACGTATCGAAGAAGTCCACCCGGGGCCTTCTGAAGCGCTTAGCGCTACCGGTGCGGGTAAGCTTTCAGTGATCGGCGGCGCAATTTTGCCGGAAACGTTGGCTTCCATGACCGCGACTAGCCTATATAGCGTCGAAAAGGCCCTGCGCTCAGCGGTTACGTTAGGCCTGGTCGGGGCTGGCGGCATCGGTGTTGAGTTAGCTGCTGCCATGCGGCTTTTCAATTTTGATCGCGCACTGACTATTATTTTATTCATTCTGGTGGTCGTGATTGCCTTTGAGCAATTGTCCTCACAAATCCGGAAACGAGTGATTTAGCGAACAATCAAATATAAGCGCTTACTTATCTAAAATCGCCGTTGGCTGTCACTATAAATGCGCTAATACAGAAGGCCGCGGCGTCTCCGGAATACTCATTCATGCCACTTTTATTCCCCTTTCACGCTTTAACTTAAGTTCAATCCCGGGCCGCCCGCTTTTACAACCCTCCCCCCTTGACTACCTTTTGACCAATACATCTGCGCATTAAAGAGGATTGATACGAGGATAAAAACAAGGGATCCATGGCGGAATGCCCACATGAACCGACCGTGCACGATTACGTTTGATGATAGAACATTAACCGGCAACGCCGGTGAACCGCTAATCGACTTTCTAAAAGCCCAAGGCATTAGCGTACCCAGCGTCTGCTATCACCCCTCCCTGGGGCCTATCGAAACCTGCGATACGTGCTGGGTCCATGTTAACGGCGAGATAAAACGAGGCTGTACGCTGCGTACCAAAGAGGGTCTTAACGTTTCCAGCCAAGACAGAGAGGCCGAAGCCGCTCGCCATGAAGGCATGGATCGTCTATTAGCCAAGCACGAGCTTTACTGCACCGTGTGCGAGAACAACAATGGCGACTGCACGGTGCACAACGCACTGGTAGAAATGCAAATCCCCATCCAGCGCTACGAATTCACGTCCAAGCCTCATGAAAAGGATACTTCAAGCCCTTTCTGCACTTACGACCCGGACCAGTGCATTCTGTGCGGCCAATGCGTGGAAGCGTGCCAAAACGTCGAAGTTAATGAGACGCTGAGCATCGACTTTTCCAGCGAAGACCCGCGCGTACTCTGGGACGGTGGCGAAAAGATCAACGACTCAAGCTGCGTACATTGCGGCCACTGTGTAACGGTCTGTCCGTGTAATGCGCTGCAGGAAAACAGCATGTACGGCCAGACAGGCCCGCTGACCGCACTGCCCTGGTCGCTTAAGCGGCCGATGATTGAAATAGTCAAGGAAGTCGAAAACACCACCAGCGCTACACTCATCACCGGTGTTTCAGAACTGGATGCCGCTTTGCGCGAGCCGGGCATCAAACGTACAAAAACGGTATGCACCTACTGCGGTGTAGGCTGCGCGTTTGAGATGTGGACCCGTGATCGCAACATTCTTAAGGTTCAGCCCACGCCAGATGCCCCGGCTAACGGTATCTCCACCTGCATCAAGGGCAAATTTGCCTGGGACTTTGTAAACAGTGAAAAACGCCTCACGACACCGCTGATTCGGGAAAAGGGTCAGTTCCGTGAAGCCAGTTGGGACGAAGCGCTGGACCTGGTGGCGAGCCAACTGATAAGCGTGCGCGACACCCACGGCCCACAGAGCGTGGGCTTTATTGGCTCCAGTAAAGCCAGCAACGAAGAGGCCTATCTAACGCAGAAAATTGCCCGGCTGATCATTGGCACCAACAGCGTGGATAATTCATCCCGCTACAGCCAAAACCCGGCGACTAAAGGGCTTTTCCGCACCGTGGGTTACGGTGGCGATGCCGGTACTATCAAGGACATAGAGCAGGCTGAAGTAGTGGTGCTGGTAGGCAGCAATACCGCCGAAAACCACCCAGTGATTGCCTCGCGCATCAAGTCCTCACAGAAGCTGCACGGCCAAAAGCTGGTGGTGTTCGACCCGCGCAAACATGAAATGGCCGAGCGGGCGAATCTTTTCATGCGCCCCAATGCCAGCACCGATTTAATCTGGGCGTCGGCGCTATCACGCTATATGTTCGATAACGGCCTGGCCGACCATGAATTCCTTGAGCGCTGGGTCAATAACGTCGATGAGTATCGTGAATCGCTGGCGCCGTTTACACTTGATTTTGCGGAACAGAAAACCGGCATTCCCAAGCAACAGTTGATTGAGGCCGCTGAATTAATCGGCCGGGCAAAACGTGTCTGCCTGCTATGGGCCATGGGAATTACTCAACATAGCCACGGTTCGGATACCAGCACCGCGCTTTCCAACTTGCTGCTGGTCACTGGTAACTACGGCAAGCCAGGTACCGGCGGTTACCCCATGCGCGGTCATAATAACGTGCAAGGCGCCAGCGACTTTGGCTGCTTGCGCAACATGTACCCAGGCTATGAAAAGGTCACCGACGAAGATGCCCGAAAGCGGTGGGCCAAAGGTTGGGGCGTTAAGCCTGAACAGCTCTCCAGTGAAATCGGTTATGGCAACTTCCTGATGGTGCAAGCCGCCGCCGAGGACAAGCTTAAAGCCATGTACATTATTGGCGAGGAAACGGCCTTCTCCGACTCCAATACCCATAACGTCCATTCCGCATTTGAAAGCCTCGACTTTATGGTCGTGCAGGACATGTTTTTAAGCCGTACCGCAGAGTTTGCCGATGTCGTGCTGCCCGCCTGCCCCAGCGTCGAGAAAGACGGCTCCTTTGTTAATACCGAGCGGCGTATTCAGCGCTTCTATCAGGTGCTCGAACCGCTGGGCGACAGCCGCCCGGATTGGCGTATTTTAACGGACCTTGCCGCGCGAATGGGCCACGATTGGGGCTATAACCATCCCGCCGAAATCATGGCAGAGTGTGCATCTATATCCCCCATGTTCGCGGGGGTCAGCTACGAGCGCCTGGAAGGCTGGAAGTCGTTGCTCTGGCCGGTTGCCGAGGACGGCACCGATACGCCACTGCTGTATACCGATGGATTTCCGACGGAGGATGGCAAAGCTAGCCTGTTTCCACTGGAGTGGAAAGAGCCTTCAGAGGCCTCGGATAAAGAGTACGACCTTATGTTGAACAACGGTCGTCTGTTGGAACAGTTTCAGGGAACCAATCAGACTGGCCGCTCACCGGGTATTTGTGACCAGGTAGCCCATGGGTTTGTTGAAGTTAGCCCCGAGCTTGCCGCCGAGCGCGGGATCGAAGACGGTACGTGGGTCAAGATAGCTTCACGTCGGGATAGCATTGAGTTTCCAGCTGTTGTCACCGAGCGTGCCGCAGGAAAAACTCTTTTTATGCCCATTCACTTCGGCAAACCGGGGGTTAACTCGCTGACCGGCGAACATAATGACCCCGATGTGCAAACACCTGCTTATAAGGAAGTTGCCGTAAAGCTTGAAGTGCTCGACAAACACACCGCCCTCCCGCTCCCCAGTAACAACTACCGCTACGGCCACCGTACGCCCAATAAGGGCGTTGCGGTCGAGGTCAAATGGGCAAAGGATGACTACCAGCTTCCGCCTGCCCAGCAAACCAATCCGAGGAAAATGTGATGGCCGAACGAATTTCCTACGACGTGCCGCCGCCTACTATCGGCCCGGATGCTCAGGAGGAACTTGATAAGCTGGTGCAAACGCTCCATGAGCACGGTCTGCTGCGGTTTGCCAATGACATGGTTGCCTCTAATCATGAGCTAATGCGTATTGCGGTAGACGGGTTAAATAAACCTGGCTCGCTTAACACTATTCAAAACTTATCGGTCATCGTGATGACGCTTTCAACGCTACCGCCAGATCGATTTTACCAAGTGATGTTTGCGCTTAAAGAGGGAATTGAGCAGGTTGGTAACCATCGCCATGAGGACAAGGCCAAGCACAAGGAGCAAGCACGAAGCCAAGACAAAGAGAAAGAAGAAAAAGACAGCGCCCCCGGCATCACCGGGGTGTATCACATGCTCAAAGATGACGAGCTGTGGTATGCCCTTAAACCGATTCTGGCAGGCCTGCGGGCTTTTTCCGAGCGGCTGGACCAGCCCATAGATAAACCGGTGACGGATTTCACCGGCAAGCCTACCGAAGGGCCTTAAACATATTGCTTAAGGCTGTGTATGGTTATTAACGGCGGCGTGAGTTTAATCCTTCTCAAGATAGACAGTCCGAGAGGGGAAGGCAAAATCAGCGTCATGACCATGCACGATAGTGATGATATTAAGGTAGATATCTTGCTGGATCGCCAGCCATTCAGCCCATTTCGTGGTTCTGGTAAAACCATAGACCATAATATTTAGTGAGGAATCCGCAAATTCGTTGAAGTAGACGAGGAGGGTCTGCGTGAAATCAATGCCGTCGTGCTTCTGAAGCATCGCGCGAATATCGTTGACGACGGCGGCAACCTTGTCGGCATCCTCGTACCTGAGGCCGACCGTAGTACTGATGCGCCTATTACGCATCTGCCCCGGATTTTCGACGCTGATCGTTGAGAAAACGGAGTTAGGGACGAAGAGCGGGCGGTTATCGAAGGTGATGATCTTCGTCATCCTCCAACCGATTTCCTCGACGGTACCCTCAATATTACGGTCCGGAGACCGAATCCAGTCGCCAAACTTGAAGGGGCGGTCGAAATAGAGCATCACGCCGGAGAAAACATTGCTTAGAACATCCCGTCCGGCAATACCGATGGCGATACCGCCGAAGCCGCCAAAGGCCAAGAGGCCCGAAAAGCTCAGGCCCAGATGTTCACCGAACAAAAGCAGTAACACCAGCACCATTGCAAGTTTAAGGATGCGGGCGATGCTTGTGGCCGAGGTTTTATCGCTTCCCTTCGTTACCTGATCGGCCGTCAGGCGGTTAATCAGCAGGAAGGTTTGCTGCATGGCGGTCAGACCAATAGCCACCAAGGTCAGGTCGTCAATGATATCCGGCTTTATGGCGGAGACCTTTCTGTCGACCAGTATCTGATTGATGGTCTTGTTCAGAGTCAGCAGGAAACCCGCATTCGCGGCGAACAAAACAACGTGAACGGAGATGCTGTGGGACCAGCTCTTTCTTTTCCGCATGATAAAACCGGAGGCCAGCGCGACCGTCAGAAAAGCTATCAAGAGCCCCGCATTTATCCAGTCGTTGATCATCATGTTTCCGTTCCTTGTTCCAGGCGCCGCCAATTTCGCCCAGCTTCATCGCCATGTAAACCCGTGTTCATTCATGAATACCCATCCGGGCATGGCAAATCTTCTTTATTAAAACGTTATTAGAGCCTAATTAAACATATCACTTCTTAGCAACGCACTACTAATATGCTCAAGCAAAATCACAAAACGTAGTGGCATGCGCCATGGCTCTTTTTAGTTGTCCATGAAACCCTATTGTCCTAATAACACTGCGGCTCACCCAGCGGTAAAAAAATAACCAACGAATCTTTTATTATAAAATTCCTCTTTCAGTCGCTTTTATCAGGTTGTAATCTCTTAATAATAACGTCGTTTAAAGCAGGCCTATCAATAATTAAATAAACGGCGATTGATATTTATGTCACTAGTTTTTCACTGTCCTGACTTGGCAATGTCATCGTTACCGACCACACTAAGTTAAAATATGATTAAGGGGCGTATCGTTTATGCGGCTATGTATTGTGAGTGAAACGTGGTCACCCGATATCAATGGCGTTGCGCACACGCTAAGCCGCATTAACCACGAACTGCACCAGCAGGGCGTAACGGTCGATGTGATTCGCCCACGCCCCAAAGTACCCGGAAGCGCTACGCATATTGCCCAGGAAATGCAGGTTAAATCTGTCGCTTTACCTGGCTATGCGGAAGTACAGGTAGGCTTGGTAACACCCGCTAAGCTGCGCCGCTTCTGGCGTAAGTACCGTCCTGATACGATCTATCTTGCTACCCAAGGCCCGCTTGGCTGGGCGGCACGACATGCGGCGAGGCAACTCAATATTCCTCTGGTGGCGGGCTGGCATACCAACTTTGACCACTACTGCCACGATTACGGCGTGTCGTGGTTATCCTCCGCCACGCGGCGCTATTTGCGCTACTTTCATAATGGCTGTACCACCACGCTGGTCCCCACCCATTTACAAGCCGAGACGCTACGCCGCCAAGGCATCCACGGCGTTCAAGTGCTGTCGCGCGGAATCGACGGAGAGCGCTTTTCACCCACTTTTCGAGATAGCGCGTTACGCCGTCAATGGGGAGTGAGTGACCATCAGCCCGTGGCCATTTATGTCGGTCGTTTAGCCGCTGAGAAAAACCTCACGCTACTCCAGGAAACACTGCAAGCCATGCGTGAAGTGCGCCCGGATATGGCCCAGGTCATTGTGGGCGACGGCCCAGCGCGTGCGCAGCTTGAAAAGGCGCTACCTGATGCACACTTCACCGGGTTCGTCGATAAACATGAATTAGCCCGCCACTATGCCAGCGCCGATATTTTTGTCTTCCCTTCGCTGTCAGAAACCTGGGGCAATGTGATTACGGAAGCCATGGCCAGTGGTCTGGCTGTTGTGGCCTATCGATACGCAGCAAGCGCTGAACTGATCGAAAATGATCAAAACGGAATGACGATAGCGCTTGATGATGGCGACGCATTTCAGCAAGCAGCGGTCGAGCTTTGCCAGCACCCCGCCGACTATGCACGGCTAGGGCGTGTTGCGCGCCTTCGCGCACTTGAGCAAAGCTGGTCGGGCATTGCAGACCAGTTTATGCAGTACCTTCAGCAAGCCCAGGAGAATTACCATGCGTCCGCGCCCGCTTGTCGTATTCGATCGTCTTGATTTACTGGAGTGGCGCCTCTGCCAGCGGGTGACACGACTCAACCTGTTTCGCCCGTGGCGAATTCTCTTGCAAGCCGCCAGTCGAATAGGTGACTGGCCTATCTGGGTACTGCTGATAGCCGCTCAGCCTTGGCTACAGCCGGATGGAATCTGGCGTATGGTGCAATACACCAGCATCGCACTGCTGGCGATGGCGGCTTATCGCTTAATCAAAACGCGCCTGTGCCGCGAGCGGCCCTTTATTACCTACCTGGGTGGCGTGCATTGCGGTGAGCCTGCGCGTGACCGTTACAGTTTTCCCAGTGGCCACACCATGCACGCCGTAATGTTTAGCGTACTGGTGGCGGCTCATACGCCGTGGCTACTTCCTTTGGTGGTGCCACTGGCCCTGCTGATTGCCGTTTCCCGTGTTGGTCTCGGACTCCACTACATTAGCGATGTTCTTGCAGGCGCCGCTATGGGTTATGGCTTTGCTCTACTTAGCCTCTATTGGGCAGGCTAAGCATTAACTATTCGCCAATTTAACCACGACGCACTACGTTAAAACCAACCCTGTCATTTACTTGGTCTTGTGAAGACGGCATACGCCCTCTCGCATTCATTAAGGAGTGATGTGATGACCATGACGGTTGGTGAACTTTTTATCGCACTGGTGATTATCTCTCTCGCGCTCGTCGCAAGTAATGCGCTGCGGCTTCGGATTGGTTGGCTACGCAGGCTGTTCTTACCCAGCTCCGTCATTGCTGGTCTTGTGCTTTTATTGATGGGCCCGGACGTTATCGGACGCTTGCTGCCTACTTTTTTTGAAGAGAGCCCCGGTCTTTTCCCCGCGTATGTACAAGAGAGCTGGTCTGCGCTACCTGGCCTTTTGATCAACGTGGTATTTGCTGCCCTCTTTATCGGTAAAACGATTCCTGGCATTCGTACTATTTGGCTGCGCGCAGGCCCTCAGGTCGTTGTTGGACAAACAATGGCGTGGGGCCAATACGTGGTGGGGTTGACGCTGGCGCTATTGATACTTGCCCCCTTGTTTAATATGAACCCCATGGCGGGCGCCCTTATTGAAATTGGCTTTGAAGGCGGCCATGGTACGGCCGCTGGCATGGCCGATACGTTCGCTGACCTGGGGTTTGAAGAAGGCGCTGACCTTGCACTTGGTCTCGCCACCGTGGGCATTGTTTCCGGTGTACTCATTGGCACGCTCATGATTAATATTGCCGCGCGCCGCAACATCATTACGCCCAGCAACGAGAACGATGAACCTGATGACATGATCCGTGAGGACAGTCGCCCTTCTACTGAAGAGTTTAGCGAATTTAAAAAAGACCTCATGCATGAAGCAGGAACCACTGACCCGCTTAGCCTGCATATTGGGTTGGTGGGCATTGCCATTTTAATAGGTTGGCTGCTGCTCTCTGGCCTGCAGTGGATTGAGCAAGTCACCTGGGCAAGCAATGGAGGTCTTGAGATATTAGCGCATGTGCCGCTATTTCCTATCGCGATGATTGGCGGCGTCATCGTCCAGTTAGTGATCACGCGCTTTGGCCTGGAGCACCATGTTTCCACACGTACCATGGCGCGAATTGCTGGCACCGCGCTTGATTTCACCATTGTCGCTGCACTTGCCACGCTGTCACTCACCACCCTGGGGGAATACTTCCTGCCCTTTTTACTGCTTGCCGTCGCAGGCATTGCCTGGGGGTTATTCGTTCTTATCGTGATTGCCCCCCGAGTAATTCCAGAAGGCTGGTTTGAGCGGGGCATTGGAGACTTTGGACAATCCATGGGGGTCACGGTGACGGGCTTATTGCTGATGAGAATGGCTGACCCCAGCAATAAATCCGGCGCGCTTGAGAGCTTTGGCTATAAGCAGCTTATGTTTGAACCGGTGGTAGGTGGTGGGTTATTTACCGCCGCTGCTTTGCCCTTGATAGGCGAGTTTGGTGCGCTCGCCATACTGGGCTTTTCGGCTATTTTAACCGTCAGCTGGTTAGTCTTTGGCCTGCTGTACTTCGGACGCATGGTGCCCGACAGAGGCCGTGGCCGCTGGCAGAAAAAGTAGCCCGCCGCGTTATGTTCACCCCAAACGATCATGCCCACTTTCGTGGGCATGATCGTTTAGTGTACGTATTCTTTTTAGAACGCGCCGTTGGGCGGTAACCATCAAATATCGGGCGGTATGTCTTCGTGGTTGTCTGTTGTGACCATAAAAGAACTTTTAAACATCATGTATAACCCGATGGCGGAAAACACCAAGAACAGCACAAACATGCATAACATCAATCCCATCGCCATAACGCTTGTTCCTGAAATGCGCGGCTACTGCATTGGCATGTTCTAACCGCTTAGATTTAGTGTGCTGCAAGGATAGACTAAATCGGCGGCGTCATCTGTACAAATCTTTTGCAAATTATAGCTAAGAATCAACAATTTTATAATTTTCAACAGCTTAAAAAAAACACATACAACGCAAAAAAACCACAACGCTTACGCGAAATGGTCATTTTGCATCTCAGCCAATCCCTGGCCTCGACGATTAGCATATCCTTATGCTAATACAAATGAGCGGGTGAATGTCCTTTAACGTCCTGTTCTTCTACTTGGCTCCTGCCTTCCCTTGCTTCCTATCAATCCGCTCATGTTGTTCCTACTCATGATATTGCAGGCTTTAGGCCAACTGCCAACATAAAAACAAAAAAACAAGTAAAATCAAAAACTTGAAATAAAAAACACTTTCCTAAAAACAACGAAAAACCCTCTTTAGCCGTGTGTAAAAAAGGCACATGCGACAAAAATACCTGCTCATCGAATGGTCACCGTGACACTAAGCACCACTTGGGAAGCTGAACGTTTGGCTATTGCTCACTTTATTTCGGCAAAAACGTACTACTTCTTACCCTAACGTGTTATTGCTGGCTAATATAAAGAGAAGGCAAGATACTTCGAAGGCACGCTTGGTATGGGCTACTGCGTTGCTGATGGCAGCCTTACTGTTTTATGCAAGAATGGTTTTACGCAGGACTGTTTCTACTCACGACTATTTCTGATCAACAAGAAGGGATCATTCAATGAAACGCACATGGGCGATGGGTGTAGTGCTATTAACCACACTGCTGGCGATCAGCGGTTGTAATACGATTCATGGCGCGGGAGAGGATATCTCGGAAGGCGGCCAGGCGATTGAAAGAGCAGCGGAATAACCATAATGATGACCGTCTATCTTTCACACGGCCTGGAAAGCGGGCCCGGTGCCTTGAAAATTCAGGCACTCAAAGGGATCGCCGAAACGCTCGATGATTGTGAGCCGGTCGTTATGGATTACCGTGGCATGGCAGAGCCCCCCAGGCGGCTGGATCACCTGTTGGATACTCTGTCAAAACGCAATGATAATCCCGCAGCGTGTGTGCTAGCGGGTTCTAGCCTGGGAGGATGGCTGAGCGCTGCGGTTAGCACTCAGCATCCCCTTTTAGGTTGTTTTTTACTTGCCCCTGCGCTTGGCTTACCGGCATACCCTGAAACCTCGCCGATGATTCAGGCTCAGCTTACCCATATCATCCACGGCTGGCAGGATGATGTCGTGCTGCCCGGCCCCGTTATTGAACGCGCCCGATTACAGCAACTCTCGTTACGGATGGTCGATGACGACCATCGTCTTCACGCTAGCCTGGACACCATACTGAGCGACTTTGAGCGTTTTCTAACGCAGTGCCAAGCGCTTACCAAGCAATCAATGCTCGTTTAGCGCGAACAGTGGCAGCGTTCTTCGTCTGCCAGGGCGGGTAGCAACGTCTTTAATTTACGCGTTAGTGTATTGCGCCCCCAGCCTAACAACTCCGCTGCTTCTCCTTTACGCCCACCGGTATGTTTTAACGCCGTCTCAATCAGAATTTTCTCAACGTCGGGTACGGCCTCTTCCAACAGATGTGTATGCCCTTCGGCCAGAGCACGGTCGGCCCATTCCCGAAAGGCGCTGCGCCATTCGCCATGACCGCCGCTTTCAGTTGCCTGGGGGGAGCGTAGCTCTGGCGGTAAATCCTCCACCAGAATTTCACGCCCAGACGCCATTACCGTTAACCAGCGACAGATATTTTCCAGGTGGCGCACGTTACCCGGCCACGCCAGGCGCGTCAGGTGCTCCTCGGTTTCGGCCGTGAGTACCTTGATGTCGGTGGCAAGTTCTTTGGCGGCTTCAGCAAGAAAATGCCGTGTGAGGCGTGGGATATCCTCACGGCGTTCGGCAAGGCGCGGCAAGTGAATGCGGATAACGTTCAGGCGATGGAAAAGGTCCTCACGAAAGCGCCCGTCATCCACCAGCGACTCAAGGTTCTGGTGCGTCGCGGCGATAATCCGCACGTCAACCTTGACCGGGGTGTGCCCGCCCACTCGGTAGAACTCACCGTCGGCCAATACGCGCAGCAAGCGAGTTTGGGTTTCAGCCGGCATATCGCCGATCTCATCCAGAAACAGCGTGCCGCCGTTGGCCTGCTCAAAGCGCCCCTGGCGCTGGGCAGCGGCCCCGGTAAACGCACCTTTCTCGTGGCCAAACAGTTCAGACTCAATCAGATCACGCGGGATGGCCGCCATGTTCAGGGCAATAAACGGCTTGCCCGCCCGGGGGCTGTGCTGGTGGAGTGCCTGGGCTACACGCTCTTTACCGGTGCCCGACTCGCCATTGATGAGCACAGTAATATGCGAATGAGAGAGTCGCCCAATGGCCCGAAACACCTCCTGCATGGCCGGCGCTTCACCAATGATTTCTGCGTTCAAACCTTCGGGAACGCTGATCGGCCGTTGGCGCTCGCGCGCATGAGCCACCGCCCGGCGCACAAGCGCCAGCGCTTCATCCACATCAAACGGCTTGGGCAGGTACTCAAACGCACCGCCTTGATAAGAGGCCACTGCGCTGTCGAGATCCGAATGAGCGGTCATGATGATGACCGGCAAATCCGGGTGCGCCTCACGGATGTGCGACATAAGATCCAGCCCATCAATGCCCGGCATGCGAATGTCAGTCACCAGCACATCCGGTGGGGTTGTCAGCAGTCGTTCCAGTACTGTATCGGCGCGTTCTATGCACTCTACATCAAGATCCGGCTGTGCCAATGCACGTTCAAGCACCCAGCGGATAGCGCGATCGTCATCCACAACGACCACCCGTGCAACCTCGTTACGTGTCGCCTCTATCATGATGCTTCTCCGGTACAATTAATAACCAATGGAATCAGTAAGCGGAACTCGGTGTGCCCGGGACGTGAGTCACATTCAATCAACCCTTGATGCTGATGCAGGATCGACTGAGCGATGGACAACCCCAATCCGCTGCCTTCAGCACGCCCTGACACCATAGGGTAGAAGAGCGTTTCTTTAAGTCCTTCCGGGATACCAGGGCCGTTATCGATCACACCCACCTCGCTCACTAACCGGTGGCGCTCAGCACCCAGGGTGAACTGACGCCGGGCACGGGTGCGCAGCATCAATTCGGGCACAGGGGTCTCGGCATCGCTCATGGCCTGCACGGCGTTCCTGGCCACGTTAAGCACGGCCTGGATCATCTGCGCCTCATCCCCGGAAAGGTCCGGCAGGCTAGGGTCGTAATCGCGGTGGATGGTGATATTCGGATGTTCAGCCACCAGCAGCGTTCTTACCCGCTCCAGCACTTTGTGGATGTTCACCGGCGCGTGCTTAACAATGCGATTCGGGCCAAGCATCGAATCCACCAGATCACGCAAGCGGTCAACCTCCTCCACGATGATATGGGTAAACTCACGCAATTCAGGCTTATCCAGGTCACGCTCTAATAGCTGAGCCGCCCCGCGGATGCCGCCCAGCGGATTTTTCACTTCATGGGCCAAGCCCCGGGCCAGCACTTTGATGGTTTCCTGGCGCGTGGTGAGCGCTTCCTCGCGGGAAATTTGCATCAAGCGGTCACGAGGTTCTACTTCCAGCAGAAGCTCGTCTTCCGACAGGGGCGTCACGGTGTAATCTACGGTCAGCGCTTCACCGTTAACCGGGGTAATGCGCGCCTCGCGCTGGGTGTAGGGATGAAAGGCATCCCGCGCCTTGGCCAACACCTGATCAATACTTTCATCCCCGCCCAGCAGGGTATCCAGGCGGCTCCCCTGCACACGGCTAAAGCTTACTGCCAACAGCGCTTCGGCGGCAGGGTTCATCCAGCGTACGCGGAGCTCACCGTCCAGCAGCAGCACTGCCATGGAGAGATGTTCTAGTAAACGCTGATACATGACGTGTCCTGAATATCGCTGATAAAAACGTTCAATGCTTAAGAGAAACTGCAAAAAGCGCGCCAGGCCTTGATTCAACGAGCGTTAAGCGCACAGCCTGCCATGGTCGATCCATCACATGCACCATCTTAGTGCATGGAGCACCGTTAAGGCGCGCCCCTTTCACTGGTTAAGTGCAATAAAAAACCCCGCCGAAGCGGGGTTTCAAAGCTATCGCGTTACACCGCTATTAGCAGCTGTAGTACATATCAAACTCGATGGGGTGCGTGGTCATGCGAATACGCTCCACTTCTTCCATCTTGAGTTCGATGTAGGCATCAATCATATCGTCGGTGAACACGCCACCTTCGGTCAGGAACGCACGGTCAGCGTCGAGCGCTTCCAGAGCCTGGTCCAGGCTGTTGGCAACGGTCGGTACCAACTTGCCTTCTTCTGGCGGCAGGTCGTACAGGTTCTTGTCCATGGCATCGCCAGGATGAATCTTGTTCTTGATGCCGTCGATACCTGCCATTAGCAGGGCAGCAAACGACAGGTACGGGTTAGCGGTCGGGTCAGGGAAGCGGGTTTCAACGCGCTTGCCTTTGGGGCTGACCGTATAGGGAATCCGGATAGAGGCGGAACGGTTACGGGCGCTGTAAGCCAGCATAACCGGCGCTTCAAACCCCGGCACCAAACGCTTGTACGAGTTGGTAGAGGCGTTGGTGAAGGCGTTCAGAGCGCGTGCGTGCTTGATCACACCGCCGATGTAATACAGCGCCATTTCCGACAGGCCTGCGTATTCATCACCGGCAAACTGGTTCTGACCATCTTTCCAGAACGACTGGTGAATATGCATACCAGAACCGTTGTCGCCAACCAGCGGCTTGGGCATGAAGGTCGCGGTTTTGCCGTACGCGTGGGCCACGTTGTGGATCACGTACTTCATTTCCTGAACTTCGTCCGCCTTCTTCACCAGCGTATTGAATTTAACGCCGATCTCGTTCTGCCCCGCATTCGCCACTTCGTGGTGGTGAACTTCAACGGTCTGACCAATCGCTTCCAGGGTGTTACACATAGCGCCACGGATATCGTGGAAGCTGTCGACCGGAGGAACCGGGAAGTAACCGCCTTTAACGCGCGGACGGTGCCCCAGGTTGCCGCCCTCTACCTGATTACTGGTCGCCCAGGCGCCCTCGTCGGAAGAAATCTTGTACATGGAACCCTGAATATCAGACTTCCAATGTACTTCGTCAAAAATAAAGAACTCAGGCTCCGGACCGAAGAAAGCAGTATCGCCCAGGCCGGTGGACTCCAGGTACGCCTCAGCGCGCTTAGCAATAGAACGCGGGTCACGGTCATAGCCCTGCATCGTGGCTGGCTCAATGATATCGCAACGCAAAATCAGAGTAGCGTCTTCGGTGAAGGGGTCGAGGAAAGCAGTGCCATCTTCCGGGCGCAGGATCATGTCGGATTCGTTAATGCCTTTCCAGCCCTCGATTGAGGAGCCATCGAACATTTGACCATTTTCGAAGAACTCTTCGTCTACATCGCGGGCAGGCACGGTAACGTGCTGCTCTTTACCACGAGTATCGGTGAAACGCAGGTCCACCCACTTAACATCATGTTCTTCAATTAGCGCGAGAGTCTTGGCTGACATTGTGCCTCCGATATGGGCGTGGCTTAAAGCATGTAACAGTAAGCTATCGATAAAAGTGTTATTAGACAAACCCCGTCATTCAATAAAGTACGTGCCTGACAGGCCTATCCTTTTTGTTCGCTTAACATTTGCCTGAAATTGAATCACACATCGCCTAGCGATCATTTCAAACCGGCTATTGTTGTAGCACGCCGAGAGGCATCTGCCTACGGTGGCTAGCCGCTGACAAATATAATGCAGAGAACATGCCAATCCTGCACCAACATGACCGAAACAATTACTAACCTGTTGTTTTAAGGCATATAAAAGCTGCGTCTGCATGCCTCTCTATGACGCATAAGTATTTCCCGAGGCTTTTAAACACACACGGACCTGTTTTTTTGACCCAAAATAGATCAAACACAAGCATAACCGCACCTAATTGGTGCATGAAAGACATAGAGCGCCCCTCTCGGCTTCCAACCCACCGCACAGCGCGTCAACGCCCTACACTTTTAGCCGCTTGCCAAACATCATGGCCCCGGCTTTTGTGGTGTTCGCCATTTTACTGAGCAGGATAGAGCCCGTGGCGCCCGTCACTATCAGCAGCAGCACGTAAACCGTTATAGGCAACGCCAACGGCATCACCAACGCATCGGTAATGGCAAAAAACATGGGGTGCGCCAGGTAAATACCAAACGAATACTGGTTGATATAGCGCACCCAGCGAGGCGCTGTGATGTCTTTTAAATAAC
This sequence comes from Halomonas sp. AOP27-A1-41, assembly GCF_052378605.1. Classification (NCBI taxonomy): domain Bacteria; kingdom Pseudomonadati; phylum Pseudomonadota; class Gammaproteobacteria; order Oceanospirillales; family Halomonadaceae; genus Halomonas; species Halomonas sp. AOP27-A1-41. The sequence continues at coordinate 77,066 of NZ_JBQSXT010000005.1, read as the reverse complement.
GCATCGCTACAAGCGTTGAGAGCATGAACAGCGGTATCACCCACACTTCCTTGGATGAGAACTGCAGCCACCCCGCCACGCTGGCCGCGACCAGCAGGCAAACCAACACGACCAACCACAAAGGCCACGACAGGTACTGCATCCATAAAGGCCGCAGCGGTACCTGGGCTCCACTATCAAAGGGGTAGTAACGCACCAGCACCAGGGCCAGAAAGAACAGATATATCCAGCCCAGAGGTGCCACCCAGAGCAGATACCCCGGCAGCGCCACACCCAACCAATATGCCACTCCCCAGTACGCCATACTCACCCAACAGCTCACCCACAGCCACGGCACCGGGTTAAAGCGCCACAGCTGCCAGCGGGTAAACAGCCAATACGCGATATAAAACTGCATGGCGATAATCAAGAAATAACCGTGCCACCCGGCGAAAACAAAGTACTCCAGCGCATTGGCGACAAAGCCTACCGGCTCCCCTGCCACATACAGCCGAACCCACTCGGCCGTCGAGTAGATAAAGCCATATACCAGATAAGGCAGCATGACGTACTTTACCCGTTGGGCCAAAAAGCCAGGCGGCACTGCCTTGTCATAGCGCATGGCAAACACAAACACTGAAATGAACAAAAAGATCGGCGTGCCCAATACCAGCGGCAGGCGCATCAGGTCGGTGGCCAGGTTATCCACACGCTGATTAACGTGGTCCAGCAAATGAAATAAAAACACGGCCACGCAGCCGTACGCACGCAACCAGTAAATTTCCTCTATCCTTTTATGCATACCTGCTCCGTGTATGCCTGACATTCGCCTGCGCTGAACAGTCTCGGCGGGTACGGTGTACGACGCTATAACCCTGCGATAATTCCCGGAGGCTGTTTGTCACTCCTCTCATTTTCAAGTGTATTTCATGGGTTGTTACGTTCCTTGTTGACCAGCCTGACAGCCCTGGCGGGCCTATGGAGCCTGTTTAACACCGCCGTTGCTGGCGAGGTGCACTACGCCACCTTTGACTCGCCCACGCTGGGCCACGCCTACCCTTACACCGTGTATCTACCCGACCATTATGACGCCACTGCCGCCGAGCCTTACCCAGTGGTTTATCTGCTCCATGGCTCTTTTGGCAACGAACGAGACTGGCTAGCCAAGGGCAACCTTGCCCAAACCGCTGATCGTTTGATTCGCGCTGGGCACATTCCGCCTGCCGTATTCATCATGCCCGGTAGTCGCAGCTGGTGGGTAGACGGCCATAATGAGGCCGCCCGTAGCGCCTTTTTTAACGACTTGATGCCGCATGTTGAAAACCAGTACCGAGTGGGCGCCACGCGAGCGCTTCGCGGTGTAGGCGGACTATCCGCCGGAGGGTTTGGCGCGCTTAATTTTGCCCTGGAAAAGCCCGAGATGTTTGCCGCTGCCGCAGCGCTAAGCCCGGCAAGCTATCTTCCGTATCCGCCGAGCAACTCCTCAGCACATCGTCATCCCGCGTTTTTGGATGAACAAGGCCATTTTGATACGGCTTTATGGGACCAGCTCAACTACCCCGCTTACCTTGAAGCGTATCGCATTAACGTAACGCCCCGGCCCAGCGCAGAAGAGAGCGACATCCCGATCGTGCCACTTTACATTAGCGCAGGGCGCAGCGATGTGTACGACGCCGAGTTTCACGCCCGTAAGCTACGCCAAGCCATGGAACGCATTCAACCTAATGATGTACGCTTGGACCTCTACCCCGGCGGGCACACCTGGCGCGTTTGGCGTGCCAGCCTACCTGCGGCCTTAACCTTTATGTTTCAGCATATTGGCAAAGGTCCCATTAACCCATAACTAGCAAAACTAATAAAAACCAAACTACACTTGTGTTTTTCGGCCCACTTACAAGGAAACCACGATGCATCGACATATCGAATGGGAAGACCCCGGCAAAGACAGCGTATCCAAACTGTTTGCTAACGACCACCATGAACACGCCCGCATTGGCACCGGCGATATTTTATCCGCTCGCTACCAAGGCCACATCGTTCACGTAAAAGTGGAAGCCTACCGAGAAGAAGACGCCGTGAGTATTGGCAGCGTTGCCGCCATCATGGACACCAAAGGCCACCATCTTAAAGGCCTTCCTGATCTCAACATCGGTGACATTGTCCGGCTCCCCGATGACAAGCGCGCCTTTGAACACTGGGACAAGGATAAATAAGCAGTTTCAACACCGTTATTTCAAAGAGCCTCCATTGAGGCTCTTTTGCTTAAAGCTGAACGCTAGCGTTAATCCCAAGACAGCGCTACAACCTCGCCAACTTTCAAGTATTAACCCATTCAAGCAGCGCGGCAGTAACCGTTAGCGCACCCGCGATGGAGGGATGGTCATCTAAATACCCCAACTCATTATCGCTCGCGCAGGGATCAACTTTTCCATTATCGCTCATATCGACCACTGACGGTTCATCCCCGCCTGTGCGGGAATCGCCTTTAAGCGCCATTGACCTTAGTCATACTTAACGTCAGGCTTCCGCGAAAATCCCCTTCCAGTACATGCTACGCTTAATGCCATCCTCCTTTGACGACAGGACTTTCCCGATGCGTTTACACTCTCTTTTAGGCGTACTACTGTGCGTTGTGGCACTGCCAGCCTTGGCGCAAACAACCGATGAATGGGCGGGTTACGACGACGTATTTGAGCGCGGTGCGCGGCAGGCCAATGTGTGGGAGTGGGGTTGGACAGGTATTTATGGCGCAAGCCTTGTGGTGGATGCTTACCAGGCCAGCGAAGCAAGCGACCGCGATGACCGTTTTGATGCGTGGATCGGTGTGGTGAAATCAGCCTTGGCGCTTGGCGGGGTGTTGCTGGATAGCCAGCCACACCAGGCGGCGTTGGCGCAGTACGAGCGTTTAAAAGCCCGTGGCGAGCTAAGCGGTGTGCAAGCGCTGGGGTTGGAACTTGCCCAGGCCGAGCGGGCACGCCGTGGCTGGGGTGAGCGAGTGAACTCACTGGTGATCAACAGCATTGCGGGCGGTATTATTGCGGCCGATGGCCGCGAGCGCGACGGGGCGATGAACTTTGCCATGGGCATGCTGGTCAATGAACTTCAGATTTGGACCCAGCCCAACCAGGCGTCTTCCGCTATTAACCGCTTTCAGCCCGCCCGCGTTTCGCTTGGCCCAGTGACGATGGACGGCGAGTATGCGCTGCTGGTCTCTCCCCAGCAGATTAGCGCTACATGGCGTTACTAAAACGCCCTGTGGATAAGTTACTTTGGGATGAGTGAGTAACCGCGTTTGTCATTGTCACGACGCAGTAAGCACGTAAAATATTCAGCAATTTTTTTGGCTTCGCCAATTGTTATGTTATAACTTATTCTATTATTAAGAGGGTACTCTGTGAGTCATCGCACGCACCGCCATAACCGGGAGGGGCCTTGCCACTTCTCTTTAATGTCATTGTCGGCCACGAAACGGCTGCTACTGGTGACGATACCGCTTGTGGCGCTGTGGGCGCTGGTGGTGTGGGCTGGTGGGTGGCCTAAATGAGTCAGCGCACAACATCACGCTTACAGCTTAAGAATTTGCACTTGGTCCAAGGGCATCGCACCGTGCTTGAGCATGTGGATGGCGATATCAGGCCGGGGGCTATTACGGCGTTAGTGGGTGCCAATGGGGCCGGTAAAAGCACTCTGATCCAGGCCATTATGGGCGAACTTCGCCCGGCAGGCGGCAACGTAATATGCAGCGTTCCTTCTGAACGCCGTGCCTGGCTGCCCCAGCAGTTGGCGCTGGACTTAACCTTTCCCATGAGCGTGGAGGAGTTGGTCATGACCGGCAGTTGGCCAAGCCATGGGGCACTAAAAGGCTACTGTGCGGCGCACTACCGTAAAGGTCGCGACATCATGGCGCGCTTGGGTATTTCGCACTTGGCTCACCGCCCGTTAGGCGAGCTTTCCGGTGGCCAGCGCCAGCGGGCCTTGATTGGGCGTACGTTAATGCAGGAAGCCGAGCTGCTACTGCTGGATGAGCCTTTTGCCAACGTGGACAGCGACACGGTCGATATTTTAATCCGTATCCTGCGCCAGATGGCCGATGACGGTACGACGATTATTATTGTTCTGCACGATATGGACCATTTACGCCGCTTGGCCGATGAAATATTGATGTTAAACGGCGGCCATGCCCGCTGGGTGGCACCCAGTGAACTACATCATCAGCCACTGCCCGCCCAGGCAGTACCTTTTACACTGGGGGAGCACCATGCTGGAACTGCTTAATACGTGGCTGATTGCGCCGTTTGATTACGGCTTTATGCGCCGCGCGGTGGTCGGCGGGTTAGCGCTGTCCATTGCGGCCCCGCCCTTGGGCGTTTTTCTGGTGCTACGCGGCATGAGTCTGATCGGCGATGCCTTGGCGCACGCCATTATGCCGGGCGTGGCTATCGGCTTTCTACTGGCCGGGTTCTCGCTGCCCATTATGAGTATTGGCGGCGTATTGTGCGGGTTAATGGTGGCGCTACTTGCCGGGGCAGTATCGAAGATAGGCGGCCAGCGTGAAGATGCGGCCATGGCGAGCTTTTTTATTATCTCTCTAGCGGCGGGGGTCATGCTGATCTCGATGGGGGGCAGCAGCGTTGACTTAACCCACGTTCTGTTTGGGTCGATTTTGGCCGTTAACGCCACCGCATTACTACTGATTGCAGGCATCAGCACGCTGATTCTGGTGACCCTGGCGATCATCTTCCGCGCGCTGGTGGTGGAGTGTTTGGACCCGCTTTTTTTACGCGGCCAAAACCGCCGCAACGGCTGGGTGCATAGCGTGTTTTTAGCCTTGCTGGTGCTCAACATGACGGCGGGCTTTCAAACGCTGGGCACGATGATGGCGGTAGGTTTAATGATGCTGCCCGCCACCGCCGCGCGTTTTTGGAGCAGGCGCCTTGAGGGGCTAATGGCGATTGCCGTCGTGATTGCCATGGTCGCCAGTACCGGTGGCTTGCTGCTCTCTTTTCATCTGGATATTCCTTCGGGGCCGAGCATTATTCTGCTGGCCGGCGTGGGCTATCTTTTCTCGGCGATGTTTGGGCGCTACCACAGTCTGGCTGCCCGGCTAAGGCGTAAAACAGCCCCGCTCAGTGCTGAGGCATCTACGTAACATCATTCAACAGGAGTCGGTATGTCTTTACGGTTATCTTCGCGCTTATTGGTTGGCGTATCCGCCATGTTGGCACTGCCCGCGGCCATCGCAGCAGACCGCGTTCAGGTGGTGACAAGCTTCTCCATCCTGGCCGATATGGTCGAGAACGTGGGCGGTGAGCACGTTGAAGTAACATCACTGGTGGGGCCTGACGGTGATTCGCACGTCTACTCCCCTCGCCCAGGCGATGCACGCGCACTGACAGAAGCGGATCTTGTGGTGTTCAATGGCCTACTGTTCGAAGGCTGGATGGAGCGGCTCATTGAATCCAGCGGCTACAACGGCGCATTGATAACGGCCACTGATGGCATTAACAAGCTCGACTACCATGGTCATGGGCATGACCACGATCATGACCATAATCACGACCACGACCATGATCACGGACACGACCATGCGCATGGTGAATTTGATCCTCATGCCTGGCAGGATATGGCCCAAGCGCGGATTTACGTTGCCAATATTCGTGACGGGTTGATTGAGGCCGATGAAACTAACGCCGATGAGTACCAGGCTAACGCCGATAATTACCTGGCCAGCATGGCAGAAGTCGATGCTGAAATTCGTGAGCTCATCAGCGAGATCCCGGCCTCAACCAGCGTGATTACTGGCCACGACTCCTTTGGCTACTTCTCGAATGCTTACGGCGTTAACTTTTTGGCTCCTACCGGCTTATCGACCGAAGTAGAACCCAGCGGCGCCAGCATGGCCGAGCTGGTGGATGTGATCAACGATCAAAACGTACAAGCCCTGTTCCATGAAAACATGACCAATCCTGCCGTCATTCAGCAGCTTTCTGAAGAGACGAGCCTGCCGATTGCCGGAACGCTGTATGCCGATGCGCTCTCTTCCGAGGGCGAAGCGAGCACCTACCTTGGCATGATGCGCCACAATGCGGTAGTGCTGCACGAAGCACTGGCCCAGCCGGGCCATGATGACCATGCGCATGACGGCCACGACCATGCACATGACGATCATGACCACGGTCATGATCACAGCGAGCATAGCCATAGCCACTAGGCATTGGTTGCCATGGTCAGCCACTCTCTAAAACAGGCCATGGCCTGGGTTTCTGGCCGCGATTGTAAGCGCGTCAGCCAGTACCCGCCTAAACTCACCGCGGTGCTGAACGGTTGTACCAAAGCACCGCTGGTGAGCGGGCGTGAGAACATTGAAGGCGGCGCCAGGGCAATGCCTACACCCTGCTGTGCGGCTTCTATCATGGCAATAGAAGAGTCAAACACGATACTTCTTGGCACAGAAACACTGCCTGATAACCCCGCCGCCAGTAGCCACTGCGTCCACTCATCGGTGCGATAAGAGCGTAGCCATGTTTCACCCACGACATCGGCCGGCGTCTTTAGCCGGGTGGCGATGTCAGGCGTGCACATGACCGACAGCGAGGCTGGCAACAAAGGCTGGGCCGCAATACCGTGCCAGGCGCCTGTTCCAAAACGAATAGCAAAGTCGAACCCTTCCGCGGCCATATCCGTACGGTTGTTATGGGTCGAAAGGCGCAGATCAATAAACGGATAGCGCTCCTGAAAGTCAGCAAGCCTGGGCAGCAACCAGCCGACGGCGAACGTGCCCACCGCGCCCACATTCAATACCTCCCGGTAGTTCTGCTCGCCTAATTGATCCAGCGTGTGCGTAATCTGATCAAACGACGCCTTGAGGACCGGCAGTAGCATTTCGCCCTCTTGCGTTAACATCAGTCCGCGCGGCAGGCGGGTGAACAGTGCTACCTTCAACTGACCTTCCAGCAATTTTACGTGATGACTAACGGCCGCTTGCGTCACGCATAGCTCGGCAGCCGCTCGGGTAAAACTCAAGTGCCTGGCCGACGCTTCAAAGGCGCGCAGGGCTTTTAGTGGTAAGTAGGGACGCACGACACAGACCCCCAAATTTTTCTAATGGCTTATGCAAAATATCGCTGTTTGTCACCTTGTACGGTTCGCCGTAACGTAAGCAATGAATCAGCGGGGCCAACGCCCGATGTTAATCAACAACACGTAACGGGTTTTCTGATGAACAAGATGTTAACAGCAAAGAATGCGCTTATTGTGGCAGGTTCGTTTCTTATCAGCGCTTTTGGCTATGCGAATGATGATCCACGCAGTCTGCTGGTGGCGTCGGTGGTCAACGACACTATCGTAGTCTTGATGGACGCGCACAGTATCCCGGGCATGGCCGTAGCGGTAAGCGTTAAGGGCACGCCCTATTACTTTAATTATGGGGTCGCCGATCAAGAGGCTGGCGTGCCGGTAACTACCGATACGCTGTTTGAGCTGGGCTCCGTCAGCAAGACGTTTACGGCGACGCTGGCGGCTTACGCTCAGGCCAGCGGTGCTCTGTCACTTTCTGACCCCGCCAGCCAGTACCTGCCAGCCCTTGAAGGGAGCGCCTTTGATAACATCAGCCTGTTGGAACTGGGCACCTACACGGCGGGCGGGCTGCCGTTGCAGTTTCCAGATAGCGTCAACAACGAAGACGACATGGTCGCCTACTACCGCCAGTGGGCACCGACGTATGCGCCCGGCACCCATCGACTCTATTCAAATCCGAGCATTGGATTACTCGGTTACCTGACCGCCCAGCGGCTTGGAAAACCTTACGCCCAGTTGATGGAAGCGCACGTGTTTTCAGCACTCGGCCTTGAGCACAGCTACCTGCAGGTACCTGAAGACGCCCAAGCGAACTACGCCTTCGGGTACTCAAAAGAGGATGAGCCGATTCGGGTAAACCCCGGCGTACTGGATGCAGAGGCCTACGGGGTAAAGTCGAATAGCGCCGATATGCTGGCGTTCATTAACGCCAACATGGACAGCTCAGCGGTGGATGAACCGCTGCGCGAAGCACTGCAAGCAACCCGGATGGGCTACGTCAACATGGGCGATATGACCCAAGGCCTCGGTTGGGAGCGCTATGCCTACCCTGTGTCGCTTGACCAGCTACAAGCAGGCAATTCAATGGAGATGGTGCTGGAGGCTAACAAGGCCGAGCAGCTTCAGACACCGCTACCGGCAGATGACGATGTGTGGTTTAACAAGACGGGCTCAACCAATGGCTTTGGCGCTTATGTCGCCTTTGTACCCAGCCAGCAAATAGGCATCGTGATGCTCGCCAACCGCAATTATCCCAACCAGGCACGTATTGAGGCCGCCCACCATATTCTGACGACACTTGCGGCGACGCCCTGAAAAAAACCGCCTTTATGCCACGAGCCTTCCTAAAGGCTCGTCATTAAAGCGCTCTTTTATGCATTGCATTTTGGGTGGTGGATAAGGAGACTTGCACTACCGCGATCCCCCCACTGCAAAGAGCCAACACCATGCGCCTTAACGCCGACTTTAGCCACTTTGCCTGCGTAACGCCGGACCAATATCAATGGGTCGATTCGCCCAGTGCAGGCGTCACACGCATGATGCTTGATCGCATCGGCGAGGAAGTCGCCAGAGCGACCAGCCTGGTACGCTACGCGCCCAACAGCCAGTTCACCGCACATACCCACGACGGCGGGGAAGAGATTCTTGTACTAGAGGGCGTGTTCGGTGATGAGCACGGCCGCTACCCCGCGGGCACCTATCTGCGCAATCCTATCGGTACGGGCCACACCCCGCACATAGGCGATGAGGGCGCGCTCATCCTGGTGAAGCTTCACCAGTTTGCAGCCAATGACATTCTTCAACTGGCCGTACCTGCCCACCGTTTACCTTGGCAGCCGGACCGCCGCCCAGGCATTACCTATAAAATGCTGCATACCTTTCACCAGGAGCGCGCCAGCCTGGAGCGGTGGGAGGCGGGCGTGACGATTGCCTACCCGACGCTGGGTGGTGGCCTGGAGGCGTTTGTTCTGGAAGGCACCTTGTGCGACGGCGATACCGAATACCCGACGGGCAGCTGGTGTCGCTACCCTCCCGGCGCCGCTCCCCAACTTAGCGCGGGCAGCGCAGGGGTCAAGCTCTACTTAAAACGCGGGCACCTGCGGCTTGATTAACGAGTCAGGCCAAGAAATGGCAGCAGCGTAAGCAGTGCCACCATAACGACCGCCACCATTACCAGGGTGACCTGAAAGGGATGCGCCGCCAAGCGGCGCCATAAGGTAGGTGCATCGCCTTGGCTCACGGCATCGGCGTGCGCTTGCCGAGCCTTGGTGAAGCGCTCGGCTTGATACACCGCCAGTGCTGCTTCGGCCGCCTCACGCTGGGTTTCATCACGCAGCCAGATCGCGTCCACCCCTAAGCGGAAAAAACCGGCCTGCGTTTCATAGGTATCAAAACCATGTTCTGCCAGTAGTGAGCGGACTTCCATGGCTTCTTCATCGGTAACGTAGCGCAGCCGAAACAGCAAGTGTGCCATATCAGTCGCCCATCGCCGCCATTAGGTCGGCCTGGATAACTTCGATCCAATAGCCGTCCGGGTCTTTCACAAAAATGACGCCCTGCATTTTGCCTTGATCCGCCCGCTTTATGAACGTCACATCGTGCTCATCAAACCACGCCTGGGCCGCTTCCAAGTCCGGCACGCTAAAGCAGATATGTCCAAAGCCCTGCGGTTCGGCATTGCCATCGTGGTAGGCAAAATCGTCCTGGTCTTCTGTGCCCCAGTTATGGGTAAGTTCTAACAACCCCTTTTGGCTGAAGGTCCAGGCCGTACGCGCCTGGGTATCTTCCGGCACCTGGTCGTTGGCTTCCAGGTTCGCCAGAAAGTAGAGCGAAAACTGCATCTCTTCGAAATCCAGCCGACGCAGTACCTGCATGCCAAATACCTGGGAGTAAAAGGCCAATGAGCGCTCGGGGTCTTTCGCCCGCAGCATCGTATGGTTTAAGCGAAACCCTTGGGTTTGCGCAGGGGCCGGACGAACGCCTTTATGCTGTTCACCTTGCAAAGTCATCTTGGGCTCCTTGTGGGAATTATGCTGTTAAATGAATTGATTGAGGGGCTATCTTTGACAAAAACCATACCGTGTACAGGCCTATCGCTAACCGTTTCACACCGCATGATGCCGTTGTGATGACATACCATGAGGGCAGAGCAGCCATTATTCCAGCCCCGCTTACCCTACCGGCCTCCCCTTACACATCGCCTGCGCTTTACAGCACCGCCCAAGGCAAGGATAGTAGCCTGACGACAGGGGCGCTTGAGACGCTCAAGCTGAGATGCACCCTTAGAACCTGAACCGGATAATACCGGCGTAGGAAGTCGCGGTGTCATCACACCCGATCTACGCTGTGAGGTGGCCATGACATCACTCCCGCTGAGCGACGCGCTTTCCGCTGTACAACGCACCACGCCGTTAGTGCACTGTATTACCAATTTTGTAGCGATGAACAGCACAGCTAACTGCCTGCTGGCTGTCGGCGCTTCCCCTGCCATGCTGCATTCAACTGAGGAAGTCGCTGAGTTTACTCGCTTGGCCGGGGCACTTTCGATCAATATCGGTACACCTTCACCACACTGGGCAGAAGGTATGCAACTTGCCGCCAGAACGGCCAACGAGCGCAATACCCCCTGGGTATTGGACCCGGTTGCGGTGGGCGCCACTTACTACCGTCAAACGCTTTCACAAACGCTATTGGCTTTTAAGCCCAGCGTGATCCGTGGCAATACCTCAGAAATCATGACGCTTTCCGGCTTGACCCACGCGGGCCGAGGAGTGGATGCCACGGCCTCTACGGATGAAGCGCGTGAGGCCGCCATTAACCTCGCCAAGCAGCAGCGCTGTATTGTCGCGATGACCGGCGTGCAGGACTTTATTACCGATGGCACTCAGCACTGGCGCTTGAACGGCGGGCACGCGCTTATGCCGCGTGTCACTACGCTTGGCTGCGCGTTAAGTGCCACCGTTGCCGCCTTTGTAGCGGCCAGCCCCGGAGCTCCCTTGAACGCCACGTTAGCCGCACTTACAAGCTTTGCTATCGCGGGTAGCCGCGCTGGACAACAGGCGGCAGGCCCGGGTAGTTTTCAGGTAGCCCTGTTGGACGCCTTGTATCAGCTAACACCTACAGACGTCCGTCAGTTTACCGGGCTGGAGGAAGGCTAATGCGTTTTGATCTTTCGCTTTATCTGGTCACTGACGCTCAACTCTGTCAAGCCGCAGGGCTAGAGCGCACCGTTATTGAGGCCGTCAAAGGGGGCGTCAGTTTTGTTCAACTGCGCGATAAACACGCAAGCGATACCGACATGATTGAACAGGCCAAGCGCTTGAAAGCCGCCCTGGCGGGTAGCGGGGTACCACTGGTGATTAATGACCGCTTGAACGTTGCCTTGCAAAGCGGCGCCGATGGGCTGCATGTCGGCCAAAGCGATACAGCGGTTCAAGAGGCACGGGCGGCCATGGGGCCAGAGGCAATTATCGGGCTTTCGATTAATACGCTTGAGCAGCTTCATGCAGCCCCCGTGGCCCTGCTCGACTACGTGGGCCTGGGCCCGGTGTTTACCACCCAAAGCAAGCAGGACCATGCTAAACCGTTGGGGTTTGAAGGCCTGGCTCAGTTAGCCGCGGCCTGCACCTTGCCAAGCGTGGCCATTGGCGGGCTCAAGGCTGAACACGTCCAGCAGGTCGTTACAGCCGGTGCCAATGGCCTGGCGGTTATCTCCGCCATTTGTGGCCAGCCTGATCCTTACCAGGCCGCACGGGCGTTGGCTCGGCCATGAACCAGCTCGACCATATTGCCGCTTTTGTCAAAGTTGCCGAGCTTGGCAGCTACACGCGGGCCGCTGAAGCATTGGATCTTTCCCGCACGCGGGTATCACGTATTGTCATGGCCCTTGAAGAGACGCTCGGGGTGCGGCTTATTCAGCGCACCACGCGGCGCCTGCATTTAACCGCCGAGGGCGAGCGCTACCTTGCGCATGCCCAAGCGATTTTACAGGCGCTTGATGAGGCTGCCGCCGACGTAGGCAGCGGTGTTTCTGAAATACGCGGCCGTTTACGTATCAACGGCCCCATGAGTTTTGGCATGCGCCACCTCTCCCCGCTGGTGGCACGCTTTATGGTGGCGTATCCTGGCCTGGATGTACGCCTGGACTTAGGTGACCGCCGCGTGGATCTTCTCGAAGAGGGCTACGATGTGGCCATTCGTATTGGCAACCTGCCCGACTCAAGCCTGATCGCCAGGCGTCTGACGCGCTGTCAAATGCTGTTTTGCGCATCCCCGGCGTACCTTGAAACCCATGGCGTGCCGGCAAATGCTGAGGCGCTTGCGCACCACCGCTGCCTGCGTTACCGCAGCGATTTAGCCAATAGCAACTGGCGTTTTGAAAATATGACGCTGACACCCCAAGGCCCGCTTGAAAGCAACAATGGCGATGTTTTAACCCATGCCGCCGAGGCAGGTATCGGTATCGCTCATCAACCCAGCTTTTTGGTAACGGAGAGCATTATCGCTGGGCGCCTGGTTCAGGTACTGCCGCACATCCCCCCCAAGATGCTGGATATTCATGCCATTTACCCTGCGCGACGCTTTTTACCTGCCAAGGTAGAGCGGTTTATTGAGCTGTTAACGGACGCTTGGGGTAGCCCGCCTTACTGGGAGCAGGAGATGGGATTGTCGCCTATTTCGCAACAGTGATGTTTGGTACGCGTGGATTATCTCTGCCGTCAATGAACGTAAAGTGTCCCCATTGAACTTTCATCACTGCCCAATGGAGATACCCCATGAATGCATCTTCTTCCACCATGAGCACAAACCTTCAACCCCACGCCATCGCACTGCTGCGACTATCACTTGGCGTGATGGCACTCGCCCATGGCCTGACCAAGGTGTTTGTGTTTACCCTGCCGGGCACGGTCGCCTACTTTGAGTCAATGGGCCTGCCAAGCGTTATAGCCTACTTAACGATTCTGGGCGAAGTTGGCGGCGGCCTGGCCTTGATTCTGGGTATTTATACGCGCTGGATTAGCCTTGCAATGATCCCTCTGCTACTGGGTGCTACGTCCGTGCATCTTGGCAACGGCTGGGCGTTTACCAACGCTGGCGGTGGTTGGGAGTTCCCGGCATTCTGGACCGTTGCCCTGCTCGTGCAGGCAGGTTTAGGCGGCGGCAGCTTTACACTGAACCGCCGCATTAGCTAATCGCGTTAGGCGCACCAAAACGAGTTTATCTATCACCTTTTCTCCGCCATGCCTTTGCTCGCGCCCTGGTCACTGCCAGGGACTTCTGCCAGGAGACGTTGTTATGCTACCCAGTCTTTTTATATCCCACGGCTCTCCCATGCTGATCCTCACCCCTACGCCTGCCCACCACTTTTTACGTTCGCTGGGCAAGCAACTGACGCCCAAGGCGATCATTGTGGTTTCAGCGCACTGGGAAAGTCAGACGCTGAAAGTCAGTAACAGCCCTTGGCCAGAAACCCTTCATGACTTCGGCGGCTTTCCCCGCGAACTGTTCGAGCAGCAGTACCCGGCACCTGGCGAGCCTGCACTGGCCAACCGCTTGGCCAAATTACTGGGGGCCTCAGAAGTGGAACGAGGGTTTGACCACGGCACCTGGGCACCTCTTTCGCTGATGTTTCCCAAGGCGGATATTCCTGTCGTTACGCTATCGCTGCCTGTGCGTTGGTCTAACGACAAGCTGGTTGAGCTGGGTAAGCGCCTGGCGCCACTGCGTGAAGAAGGTATTCTGATGATCGGGTCGGGCAGCCTGACCCATAACCTTTACGAAACCATGCCGCTTGATAACCCGATGCCCAACTGGGTCGGCGCTTTTGCAGAGTGGGTCGATACTCAGCTTGTGAACAATGACCGTGAGGCGTTGCTTGCCTGGCAAACGGCCCCCGAAGCGAGCAGGAACCATCCAACGCCCGAGCATTTTCAGCCGTTACTGGTAGCCATGGGCGCAGGCGGTGATGTCACACCGCTCCACCGCAGCGTTGAGCATGGCGTGCTGGCAATGAACGCGTACGCCTTTGCCTAGCCTAAGCGATTGCGCGCGTACACGTGCACTGGTGAAAAGCCGTAGTGGATCGTGACATCAACCATAAAAAAACCCCACCAGCTCATAAAAGCTGGTGGGGTTTTTTGACATTTAAAACAAGGCTTAAAGGCTTGCGTTGACCACCATGCACTCCATACCTTGCAGTTGTAGTTCACGGCAGGCTTCACGGGCGCGATGCTCATCCAAAGCCACCAGGCGAGCACGGTATACCGGCGTTTGGCCTTCAAGCGTATCCACCTCCACGCGCCCGGCCAAGTTTTGCGTTAAGCGTTGGGCCGCTTGTTGGGCCAGCTGTTGAGCCTGCCCTTGCTGGCTAAATGCACCCACCTGGATACCCCAGGCGCCGGTCGGGGGAGCTTCCACCAAGCGCTCACTTTGAATAAAGTCCTGCAAAGGGTCAGCGTTAGACGCGCGGGACGCCTCGGCCGGGCCTTCAACGGTGATCGTGGCCAGTTGCTCGTCTACGCTGGTATTGGGGGCAGGTGACAGCGTGGTCGTTTCAATACTGGCAAGCATTTGGCTTGGCGCAGGTGTTGGCGCCTTGGGAGGTGCCACGGGAGGTGTAGAACCACCAAACCCCATAAACTCCTGAGAAAAACTGGTATTGGCGACCCATGTACGCTGATCACGCAGCTCAGCGCGCATAAAGCTTCGGTCGAGTAAATCGGCCATATGAGTATCACGCGATGAAGAGCTAAACCCTCCCATCACAATGGCAACCAGCCGCCGGCCATCATGCACGGCAGTCGTCGCGACGTTAAAGCCAGAGGCACGAATAAAGCCAGTTTTTAAGCCATCAGCGCCAGGGTAGTCACGCACCAGCCGATTATGACTGGTGTGGCGCTTGTCGCGATAAGTAAATTCCTGAAGACCGAAGTAATGGTAATACTGTGGAAAATCCTGCATGACACGCACCGAGAGCGTGAGCATGTCCCGCGCGGAGGTGATTTGCTGGTCATCAGGAAGCCCGGAGGCGTTGCGGAAGGTCGTGGCCGTCATACCTAACTCTCGCGCCTTTTCGGTCATAAGCCGCGCAAAGCGCTGCTCGCTACCGCCCAACGCCTCAGCCACCACAACGGCGACATCATTCGCCGAACGCACAGCCAGGGCGCGGATAGCGGTATCGACAGGAATCGTACTGCCCGCAGAAAGCCATAATTTGGTAGCGGGCATGGCCGCGGCCTGGGCAGAAACAGCGAGGGGCTCATTGAGCGTTAAAGTGCCACTTTCCAGCGCTTCAAAGGTCATGTACAGCGTCATCATTTTGGTCAGCGAAGCAGGATAACGCGGTGCATCCACATTTTCTGCGTATAAAACTTCACCGTTATCAAGGTCGACCACAATACCTGCGTAACGTGGATTCGCCTGCACGGTCGAGGTGGTGATGATCAATAGCAGTAACATCGTTACCGCTAGCCATGCCCTCGACGCCTTGTTATCGTTTACTCCCCTCGTCACCATGTCTGCCCCTTGATGATTCATTTACGCTGGAAACGAGACGCACACTTCTTCCTCGGCCTGCACGCGTACACCCCCGCATTGAATAATGCGCCATGAATCAGTTCCCAAGGGTAAACAACTGCAGCGCCAATGGCCCCGTCAATTCACTCTAGACTAGCACGCTCGTCGGACAATTTAACGTTTATAGCGGCATTACTCGATACGCCAGGCATAAAAAAAACCGACCCAGCTGGGTCGGTTTTCATTCTGCTTTAAAGAGGCAGCAACTAAAGATTTACTCTTCAGCAGCGGCTTCTTCAGCAACCGGACGGTCTACTAGCTCAACGTACGCCATAGGCGCGTTGTCGCCGGTGCGGAAACCGCACTTGAGAATACGGATGTAGCCACCCGGACGCTCGGCGTAACGCGGACCCAGCTCATTGAACAGCTTGCCAACGGCTTCTTTGGAACGTGTGCGAGAGAACGCCAAACGACGGTTCGCAACGCTATCCTGCTTGGCTAAGGTGATCAGCGGCTCGATAACGCGACGCAGTTCCTTGGCCTTGGGCAGGGTTGTCTTGATGACTTCATGTTCGACCAGCGAGACAGACATGTTCTTGAACATGGCCTGACGATGCGAGCTGGTGCGATTCAGATGACGACCACTCTTACGATGACGCATGGTTGTAATTCCTTACCAAACTGGGACTCAAGTCGACACTCACGCGGTGGCCTTGTCGTCCTTCAGGCTAGCGGGCGGCCAATTTTCCAACCGCATGCCGAGGGACAAGCCGCGCGCCGCCAAAACGTCCTTGATTTCATTCAAGGATTTTTTACCGAGGTTCGGTGTCTTCAACAGCTCAACTTCTGTGCGCTGGATAAGATCACCGATATAGTAAATATTCTCGGCTTTTAGGCAGTTCGCGCTGCGAACGGTCAACTCAAGATCGTCTACGGGGCGCAATAGGATTGGATCAACGTGATCTTCTTCCTCTTCGACTTCCTGCTCTTTATCAGCTTCAAGGTCGACGAAGGCGGCCAGCTGCTCTTGCAGAATGGTCGCACTGCGACGGATAGCCTCTTCCGGATCCAAAGTACCGTCGGTTTCCAGATCGATAATCAGCTTATCGAGGTCGGTGCGCTGCTCAACACGAGCGGCTTCAACCGAGTAGGAAACGCGGCGGACAGGGCTGAAGGTGGCATCCAGCTGCAGGCGGCCAATAGCACGGGTCTCTTCATCAGAGCCACGGGCGTCAGCCGGTTCGTAGCCACGACCCAGCGCTACCTTAAGCTGAATTTTCAGCTCGGCACCTTCATTGACGTGTGCAATGACGTGGTCCGGGTTGACGATTTCGACGCTATGATCAAGCGCAATGTCGCCAGCAGTGACGACGGCTGGGCCCTGCTTGTTCAGCGAGAGCACCGCCTCATCGCGGCTGTGCATCTTGATCGCAACATCTTTCAAGTTCAGGAGGATTTCGATGACATCTTCCTGCACCCCTTCGAGCGCACTGTACTCGTGCTCTACACCCGCAATTTCAGCCTCTACCACGGCAGCGCCGGGCATAGACGAAAGCAGAATGCGACGCAGTGCATTCCCCAGGGTGTGACCAAAACCACGCTCGAACGGTTCGAGAACGATTTTGGCATGATGTGCGCTGATTTCTTCGACCTTGATGTCGCGAGGACGAAGAAACTCTGTCACTGAACGCTGCATATGAACACCTTTCAGGCTGCCAAACGGATACTGAGTTCTTAAGAACCGTACTCAAGAGCATCTGGGCGGTTAGCTTTGCTATCCCGCCCAGGCTTCAAGAAGCAGATTAATTAACGCCGCTTACTTGGAGTACAGCTCGACGATCAGGTTTTCGTTGATGTCGGCAGTCAGGTCACCGCGTTCAGGCAGAGCCTTGAAAGTGCCTTCCATCTTCTTGGCGTCGATTTCAATCCAGAGGATATCGCCACGGTTGGCCGCAATGGTCAACGCGTTTTGAATACGTGCCTGGTTCTTCGCCTTTTCGCGAATAGCAACAACGTCACCCGGCTTCACTTGGTAGGAAGCAACGTTAACGGTGCGGCCGTTCACGGAAATCGCCTTGTGGCTAACGAGCTGACGCGCTTCAGAGCGAGTCGAGCCGAAACCCATACGGTAGACGACGTTATCCAGTCGGGATTCAAGCAACTGCAACAATACTTCACCGGTCGCACCTTTCAGGCGAGCAGCTTCTTTGTAGTAGTTACGGAACTGTTTTTCGAGTACGCCATACATGCGACGTACTTTTTGCTTCTCACGAAGCTGCAAGCCGTAGTCTGAAAGACGCTGACGACGCTGGCCGTGTACACCCGGGATTTGCTCGGATTTACACTTTTTCTCGAAGGGAGTCACGCCACTCTTCAAAAAGAGATCGGTGCCTTCACGACGAGACAGTTTGCACTTCGGTCCAATATAACGAGCCATGAATCTGTCTCCTTAAACGCGGCGTTTCTTAGGCGGACGGCAGCCATTATGGGGAATGGGCGTCGCGTCTACGATGCTTTGCACGCGGAAGCCTGCGGCATTGAGTGCGCGCACGGCGGATTCACGACCGGGACCTGGGCCTTTAACCAGTACGTCTACGTTTTTCACACCATACTCGGCTGCAGCAGTCGCTGCACGCTCGCTTGCTACTTGAGCAGCGAACGGGGTGCTCTTGCGAGAACCACGAAAACCCGAACCACCGGCAGTTGCCCAAGAAAGAGCATTGCCCTGGCGGTCTGTGATCGTCACGATCGTGTTGTTAAAAGAGGCATGGATATGCGCAACGGCGTCCACTACCTGCTTTTTAACCTTTTTACGGTTACTACGCGGGTTAGCCATGTTGATGTCTATTCCTGTCTTTACGCCAGAACGTGCGTGTTATTTGCGGATCGGCTTACGCGGGCCCTTACGGGTGCGCGCGTTAGTCTTGGTCCGCTGACCACGCAGCGGAAGACTACGACGATGACGCAGACCACGGTAGCAGCCTAAGTCCATGAGACGCTTAATGTTCAGCGTAACATCACGACGAAGGTCGCCTTCTACGGTGTACTTACCAACTTCAGAACGCAGGGTATCCAGCTCTTCGCCAGATAGGTCCTGGATCTTGGTAGTCAGCGCGATACCGGCAGCAGCACAGATATGCTGCGCGCGAGTACGGCCAATCCCGAAGATATAGGTCAGCGAGATCGCCGCATGCTTGTTGTCCGGGATATTGACGCCTGCAATACGGGCCATCAGCTTACTCCGAAATTTGAGCGGCTTGCTCGTTTATTCATCTACAAAAGGCGCAACAGCATACCCCTTTAAATGCCCTAAGGCAAGGGGTATGCCGAACACCCACTTAAAACAACGCAGGAATTAACCCTGACGCTGCTTGTGCCGTGGTTCGATGCAGATGACGCGAACAGCGCCATTGCGACGAATAATCTTACAGTTACGGCACATTTTCTTTACGGAAGCTCGAACTTTCATCGTTCTTTCTCCAAAAACGGCTCGCGGCGCGCCAATCGTAAGGCGGCGCCTCAGCGCATGATGCCGCCGCTACCGTAGCCTTTCAGGTTGGACTTCTTCATCACCGAGTCATACTGATGCGACATGAGGTGTGACTGCACCTGAGCCATGAAGTCCATGATGACCACCACCACGATCAGGAGCGAGGTGCCGCCAAAAAAGAATGGCACATTCCACGCAACGATCAGGAACTGGGGCATCAAGGAAACCGCAGTGATATACAGGGCACCGAACAAAGTCAGACGCGTCATGACTTTGTCGATATAGCGAGCGGTCTGCTCGCCGGGGCGAATGCCCGGCAGGAACGCACCTGACTTTTTCAAATTGTCAGCTACATCCTTCGGATTGAAGACCAGCGCTGTGTAAAAGAAGCAGAAGAATACCACTGCCGCCGCGAAAAGCAAGATGTAAAGCGGTTGCCCAGGGGCTAATGCTTGTGATGCACGCTGTAACCACTCCATACCTTCACCTGCACCTACCCACTGACCAATAGAAGCCGGGAAGAGTAGAATACTGGACGCGAAGATCGCAGGAATAACACCCGCCATATTCACTTTCAAAGGCAGGTAGCTGCTTTGGCCTGCATACATCTTGTTGCCAACCTGGCGACGTGGGTAGTTCACTTTCAAGCGGCGTTGACCGCGCTCAATGAACACCACAAACGCGACGGTGGCAATACCTAGCACTGACAGCGCTAACAGCGGAAGGACATTCCAGGCCCCTTCGTTACGAGCAAGTTCAAACGCTTGCCCCACGGCACTGGGCAGCCCAGCGACGATACCAGCGAAGATCAGCAACGAAATACCGTTGCCGATGCCCTTCTCGGTAATCTGCTCACCTAGCCACATCATAAACACCGCGCCTGACACAAACGTAATCACGGCGGTGAAATAGAAGCTGAAGTCAGCGCTGTAAGCGATGCCTTGGCTAGCCAGACCGACCGACATACCGGTAGCCTGGACAAGAGCCAGTATCACCGTGCCGTAGCGGGTGTACTGGCTAATCTTGCGGCGGCCGGACTCACCTTCCTTCTTGAGCTGTTCAAGATGGGGTGAGACCGCAGTCATCAGCTGCATGATAATCGACGCAGAAATATAAGGCATTATGCCCAAAGCGAGGACGCTCATGCGCTCCAGGGCGCCACCCGAGAACATGTTAAACATGCCCAGGATGGTGCCCTGTTGCTCCCTAAACAAGGCAGCAAGCTGGTCAGGATTGATACCGGGAACGGGAATGTGGGCACCGATACGGTACACCACGATGGCGAGGAGCACGAAGCGCAAACGCGCCCACAGTTCACTCAGACCGCTGCCCATCGCCGGCATATTTCCTGACTTGGCCATTTAGTCCTCTACCTTTCCGCCAGCAGCTTCGATCGCTTCACGGGCACCTTTGGTGACCTTGATTCCACGAACGGTAACTGCCTTGTTCAGTTCGCCTGAAAGGATGATTTTCGCGTGTAGCGTTGCATCCTTCAGCACGTTGGCTTGCTTCAGCGTTTCCATAGTGACTTCGTCACCGGAAACCTTGGCAAGTTCAGCCAGGCGTACTTCTTCAGAGACCAATGATTTAGCAGACGTAAAACCGAATTTCGGCAAACGACGCTGCATGGGCATCTGACCGCCTTCGAAACCAGGCTTGACGCTACCGCCACTGCGTGATTTCTGACCTTTGTGGCCACGGCCGCCGGTCTTACCAAGACCGGAACCGATACCACGACCAACGCGCTTTTCAGCGGGTTTGGAGCCCGGGGCCGGGCTTAAGGTATTAAGTTTCATGGATTACTCTCCCTCAACACGCACAAGGTAATTTACCTTGTGGATCATGCCGCGAACGGCAGGGGTGTCTTCCAGTTCAACCGAGTGACCGATGCGACGCAGGCCCAGGCCTTTCATAGTAGCCTTGTGCTTGGGCAAAACGCCGATGGTGCTGCGGATCTGGGTAACCTTGATCGTTGCTGCCATGGTGCCTTACCCCGTGATCGCGTCGACAGACAGACCGCGCTTGGCGGCGATGTCTTCCGGTGCATGCATAGCAGAGAGACCTTTAACAGTCGCTCGTACCACGTTAACCGGGTTGGTGGAACCGTAGCACTTGGCCAGTACATCGTGGACGCCAGCAAGCTCTAATACAGAGCGCATAGCACCACCGGCGATGATACCGGTACCTTCGGAGGCTGGCTGCATGTAGACCTTGGAAGCACCGTGACGGGCTTTCACAGGGTACTGCAGCGTGTTGCCTGCAAGGTTAACCTTGACCATGTTGCGACGAGCCTGGTCCATTGCTTTCTGAATTGCGACCGGCACTTCACGCGCCTTGCCACGACCGAAACCAACACGACCTTTACCATCACCTACGACGGTCAGCGCGGTGAAGCCGAAAATACGACCACCTTTGACCACCTTGGCGACGCGGTTAACCTGCACTAACTTCTCTTGCAGATCACCGTTTTGCTGTTCGTTCTTCGCCATCGTAAAACCCTTTAGAATTCCAGGCCGCCTTCACGAGCGGCGTCGGCCAGAGCCTTGACGCGACCGTGATACTTAAAGCCAGCACGGTCGAAGGCCACCTGGGTGATGCCTGCTTCTTTAGCGCGTTCAGCAATCAGAGCACCGACCTTGGAGGCCGCATCTGAGTTACCGGTCGCACCCTCGCGCAGTGCTTTGTCCAGCGTTGAAGCGCTGGCCAACACTTTGCCACCATCCGGCGAGATAATCTGCGCGTAGATGTGACGCGGGGTACGGTTGACGCACAGGCGATACACGCCCAGCTCGCGGATCTTGGCGCGAGCACGGCGGGCACGACGGAGACGAGATTCTTTCTTCGCGTTCATAACCCTGCCTTACTTCTTCTTGGCTTCTTTGCGACGCACCTGCTCGTCGGCGTACCGAACACCCTTGCCTTTATACGGCTCAGGCGGACGGAAAGCGCGGATTTCCGCGGCGCACTGACCGAGCATCTGCTTATCCGCGCTTTTCAGCACGATCACGGTGTTTTTCGGCGTTTCCGCTGTGACACCTTTCGGCAGTTCGTAGTCGACCGGGTGCGAGAAGCCCAGTGAAAGATTGAGCGTCTGGCCCTTAGCTTGGGCACGATAACCGACGCCAACAATTTCGAGAGTTTTTGTGAAACCCTCGGATACGCCCGTTACCAGGTTCTGAACCAAGGCGCGGGTAGTACCGGCCATTGCCCAGCTCTTGGCAGATTCGCTCGGGGCGAAGGTCAGCTGGCCATCTTCTTGACCAATCACCACGTCCTGGTGAATGGGCAGTGACAGCGTGCCTTGGCCGCCTTTGGCGGTCAGCTGGCTAGCATCGATTTTGATCTCGACACCAGCAGGCACTTTAACCGGATATTTCGCTATGCGGGACATTCCAGCCTCCTAGAATACGGTGCAGATGACTTCGCCACCTACACCCGCCTGGCGTGCGGCACGATCGGTCATGACACCATTAGAGGTGGTGACAATCGCGATGCCCAGACCATCGGCAACCTTGGGCAGGTTGTCCTTGCCCTTGTACTGACGCAAAGACGGCTTGGAAACCCGCTGAATGTGCTCAATGACCGGCTTACCCTCAAAGTACTTGAGAGTGACGGTTAGTGCAGGCTTAGCGCCTTCAGCAACCGCAAAGTCGGTAATGTAGCCTTCTTCCTTTAGCACGCGGGCCACTTCCACTTTCAACTTGGAAGACGGCATGACTGCCGTCTCCTTGGTGGCCATCTGCGCATTGCGGATACGGGTAAACATATCCGCCAGAGTGTCTTGCATGCTCATTTAATGTGCGCTCCTGATGATTCTACGTGGCGTTACCAGCTGGACTTTTTCAGACCAGGGACGTCGCCACGCATGGCGGCTTCACGCAGCTTGTTGCGGCCAAGGCCGAACTTGTTGTAAAAACCGTGCGGACGACCCGTGATACGGCAGCGGTTACGCTGACGTACCGGGCTTGAGTCGCGCGGCAGTTGCTGCAGCTTCAGCGTCGCCTCGAAGCGCTCTTCCTCAGACGTATTCACGCTTGAGATGATTGCCTTGAGCTCAGTACGCTTGGCCGCATACTTCTCGACCAGCTGCGTACGCTTGAGCTCACGCTCTACCATACTTTTCTTAGCCATGATCCAACCCTTATTTCTTAAACGGGAAGTTCAGTGACGCTAGCAGCGCACGACCTTCCTCGTCGGTGTTGGCAGTAGTAGTGATAGTGACGTCCAGCCCCCGAATGCGATCGATTTTATCATACTCGATCTCCGGGAAGATGATCTGCTCACGCACACCCATGGAGTAGTTGCCGCGACCGTCAAAAGACTTCGGGTTAAGACCACGGAAGTCACGCACGCGAGGAATCGCAATGTTAACCAGACGGTTCAAAAAGTCCCACATACGCTCACCGCGCAGCGTTACCTTGACACCAATCGGCCAACCTTCGCGCACCTTGAAGCCCGCGATGGACTTACGTGCTTTGGTCACCAGCGGCTTTTGACCGGACAATTTCTCCAGGTCACCGACGGCATTGTCGATCAGCTTTTTATCACTAACCGCTTCACCGATACCCATGTTCAGAGTCACTTTCGTGATCCGGGGTATCTGCATAACGTTGTTGTAGCTGAACTGCTCTTTGAGTTGAGCTACGACCTCGTTTTGATAACGTTCTTTCAAGTTCGCCATTTTGCTACCCGACTCGCGTTAGGCGTCGATCTGCGTCTGCGTCGACTTGTAGATACGTACCTTGGTACCGTCTTCCTTAACTTGGAAGCCGACGCGATCCGCCTTACCGGTCTCCGAATTGAAGATGGCTACGTTGGACGCGTGAATCGGAGCCTCACGCTCGACGATACCGCCCTGATTTCCCGCCATGGGATTCGGCTTGGTGTGACGTTTAATCATGTTCACACCCGATACCACGAAGCGGTTTTCTAATACCCGCTTAACGGTACCACGTTTGCCTTTATCCTTCCCGGCGATGACGATGACTTCATCGTCACGTTTGATCTTTTGCATATCCGCCTCGCTCCTTACAGCACTTCAGGCGCTAGGGAAATGATCTTCATGAACTTCTCATTACGAAGCTCACGAGTAACCGGCCCGAAGATGCGCGTGCCGATCGGCTGTTCGTTGGTGTTATTCAACAAAACCGCCGCATTTCCATCGAAACGGATCAGCGAACCGTCACTACGACGGACGCCACTACGGGTGCGAACCACTACCGCTTTCATGACTTGGCCTTTTTTGACCTTGCCACGCGGAATAGCTTCTTTCACCGTTACCTTAATGACGTCACCAACGCGGGCGTAGCGACGGTGTGAACCGCCTAGCACCTTGATGCACTGCACCCGGCGCGCTCCGCTGTTGTCGGCGACATCCAGCATTGTCTGAGTCTGAATCATCGGTTTTCTCCAAACCTAATCTGACTGCACTGATCGGCAGACTTTAGGTAATTAACCCTTAGCCTGCTCAACCACCTCGACCAGCGTCCAGGCTTTCTTTTTGGAAAGCGGACGGCACTCCTGAATGGAAACCGTATCGCCTGCCTTAGCCTGGTTCGCCTCATCATGGGCGTGCAGCTTGGTGGAGCGCTTAACGTATTTTCCGTAGATCGGGTGACGTTCACGACGCTCGATCATAACGACGATGGATTTATCCATCTTGTCGCTCACCACCTTACCGGTGAGCGTACGGGTTTTTTTCTCTTCGGCCATCTCAATCACCTGCCTTCTCGTTGAGCACAGTCTTAACGCGGGCGATATCCCGACGGACCTGCTTGAGCAGATGAGTCTGGCTCAGTTGGCCAGTGGCCTTCTGCATGCGCAGGTTAAACTGCTCGCGGAGTAGCTCGAGGAGCTGCTCTTTGAGCTCTCCTGCTGACTTTTCACGAATTTCCTGGGCTTTCATCACATCACCGTCCGTTTCGCAAAGGTGGTGGATAAGGGCATCTTCTGTGCGGCCAGTTCAAACGCTTCACGGGCCAGCTCTTCGGATACGCCTTCAATTTCGTACAGGACCCGACCCGGTTGGATCTGGGCTACCCAGTACTCAACAGAACCTTTACCTTTACCCATACGAACTTCGAGCGGCTTCTTGGAAATCGGCTTATCAGGGAAAACGCGGATCCAGATTTTACCGCCACGCTTAACGTGACGTGTGATCGCACGACGGCCGGCTTCGATCTGACGCGCAGTGATGCGGCCGCGACCAGTAGCTTTCAGACCGTACTCCCCGAAGCTGATCTTGCTTCCGCGATGCGCCAGGCCACGGTTGCGGCCTTTCATCATCTTGCGGAATTTCATACGCTTGGGCTGTAACATCGACTCGCTCTCCCCTTACCTGGAACCTTTCTTCTTGGGCGCGTTGCCGGCAGGCTGCTGTTGCTTAGCCTTGGCACGTACTTCCTCGATACCGCCGAGGATTTCGCCCTTGAAGATCCACACTTTAACGCCGATGACGCCATAGGTGGTGTGAGCTTCGTAAGTGGCGTAGTCGATGTCCGCACGCAGAGTGTGCAGCGGAACGCGACCTTCGCGGTACCATTCGGTACGTGCGATTTCGGCACCACCAAGACGACCTGACAGCTGAATCTTGATGCCGCCAGCGCCAAGACGCATTGCGTTCTGTACCGCGCGCTTCATGGCACGACGGAACATGACGCGACGCTCAAGCTGACCCGCTACGTTAGCAGCGACTAGCTTGGCATCCAGCTCTGGCTTGCGAACTTCTTCGATGTTCACATGAACCGCAACGCCCATCATTTCGGTAAGATCGCGACGCAGACGGTCGACATCTTCACCTTTTTTACCAATCACGATACCCGGACGGGCAGTGTGAATGGTGATGCGGGCATTGTTAGCCGGACGCTCGATGTGAATGCGGCTTACGGAAGCGCTTTTAAGACGCTCTTCCAGGAAGCTGCGCACTTCGAGATCGTTATTGAGCTTATCGGCATAGGCGCCGCGCTCGGCATACCAGACAGAAGCATGGTCTTTGACGATGCCCAGTCGAATGCCTGTTGGATTGACTTTCTGACCCATCTGGTCGACTCCTACTTCTCGGCTACCTTGACGGTGATGTGGCAGGTGCGCTTCAAGATACGATCCGCACGGCCTTTGGCGCGCGGCTTGATACGCTTGAGCGTCATGCCCTCATCGACGCAGATGGTCGAGACACGCAGCTCGTCGATGTCCATGCCGTTATTTTCTTCCGCATTCGCGATGGCGGACTGAAGCACTTTCTTGACCAGTTTGGCAGCCTTCTTCGGTGAGAAGGTCAGCAGGTCAATAGCTTCGGCGACCGGTTTACCGCGCACCTGGTCAGCCACCAAACGGGCCTTCTGTGCGGATAAAGCAGCGCCACTCAGCTTAGCTGTGACTTCCATCTCTAAATCCTCTCTGGCTTACCGTTTGGCTTTCTTGTCCGCCACATGCCCGCGATATGTGCGAGTAGCAGCGAATTCGCCAAGTTTATGACCCACCATTTCCTCGGAGACGTGCACCGGGACATGCTGGCGTCCGTTATGGACCGCAATAGTCAGACCTACCATATTGGGCAGGATCATCGAACGACGCGACCAGGTCTTGATCGGTTTACGGTCGTTCTTCTCCACTGCAGCCTCTACCTTCTTCAAAAGATGAAGGTCAATGAAGGGACCTTTCTTTAGTGAACGTGGCACAGCCGTTACCTCTTAAGTTCTTGGCAATTTCGATTAACGCGTCTTGTTACGACGACGGATAATCAGCTTGTCGGTGCGCTTGTTCTTACGCGTCTTGTGACCCTTAGTCGGCATGCCCCACGGGGATACCGGGTGACGACCACCGCTAGAGCGGCCTTCACCACCACCGTGCGGGTGGTCTACCGGGTTCATCGCGACACCGCGAACAGTCGGACGCACGCCTCTCCAGCGCTTCGCACCGGCCTTGCCAAGTTGACGCAGGCTGTGCTCGGAGTTGCTCACTTCACCCAGCGTTGCGCGGCACTCAGCCAGGATCTTACGCATTTCGCCAGAGCGAAGACGCAAGGTGGCGTAGTTACCTTCACGAGCAACCAGCTGAGCGCTAGTACCGGCACTGCGAGCAATCTGCGCGCCTTTACCCGGCTTCAGTTCGATACCGTGAACGGTAGAACCAAGCGGAATGTTGCGCAGCGGCAAGGCATTGCCTTTTTTGATGGGCGCGTTGACACCAGATTCCAGCACGTCACCCGCGCTGACACCTTTCGGTGCAATGATGTAACGACGCTCACCATCTGCATATTTCAATAGTGCAATATGCGCGCTACGGTTCGGATCGTGCTCAAGACGCTCAACAGTGGCTGGGATGCCATCCTTGGTGCGTTTGAAGTCGATCAAACGGTAGTGCTGACGGTGACCACCGCCCACGTGGCGGGTGGTGATGCGACCGTTATTATTACGGCCACCGGACTTGGACTGTTTTTCCAAAAGCGGTGCATACGCACGGCCCTTGTACAGCCCCTCACCAACGATCTTGACGACGTGGCGACGACCGGCGGATGTGGGTTTGGTCTTGACGATTGCCATTATCCGTACTCCTGCCCTTATTCGGCGCCAGAGAAGTCTTCGAGCGTTTCACCCGCAGCCAGGGTCACATACGCTTTGCGGTAACCCTTACGCAGGCCAACGCCGTGTGCAGTACGTTTGGTTTTACCCTTAACGTTCAACACTTGAACGCTGCCGACCTGTTTGCCGAACAGTATTTCAACGGCTTTCTTGATCTCGGGCTTGGTAGCATCAGATGCCACCTTGAAAACGTACTGGTTGCGCTCTGCAGCCATCGCGGCCTTTTCGGTCACGTGCGGTCCAAGCAGAACCTTGAATACGCGTTCCTGGTTCATGCCAGCTTCTCCTCGAATTTACGCAGGGCGGAGACGGTGACCAGGACCTTATCAAAGGCAACCAGGCTCACCGGGTCAGCTGCCGCGACATCCACCACGTCAACGTGGGGAAGGTTGCGTGCGGCTAGATAGAGCGTTTCGTCCATTTCTTCAGTGACGATCAACACTTTCTCAAGGTTGAGCTCTTTCAGCTTGGCAGCTACCTGCTTGGTCTTGGGCGCTTCGACGCTGAACTCTTCAATTGCGACTAAACGCTCTTGACGGACAAGTTCAGACAGGATGGAGCGCATCGCCGCGCGGTACATTTTGCGGTTAACCTTCTGGGTATAGTCTTGCGGACGTGCCGCGAAGGTTACGCCGCCACTGCGCCACAGCGGAGAACGGATGGTACCAGCACGTGCACGGCCGGTACCTTTCTGACGCCACGGTTTTTTACCACCACCGCGAACATCGGAACGGCTCTTTTGAGCGCTAGTACCTTGACGGCCACCAGCCAAATAGGCGGTAACAACCTGGTGAACTAGCGCTTCGTTGAATTCTTTGCCAAAAGTGGCGTCGGCTACTTCAACGGTACCCGTGCCTGCAGCAAGATTCAGATTCATTGGTAATTATCCCCTTCAGCCAGCTTTCACGGCGCTGCGAACGATAACGTCGCTGCCGGGTGCTCCCGGTACGGCGCCCTTGATCAGCAGCAGGTTACGCTCGGCGTCAACACGGACGATCTCAAGGCTCTGTACGGTGCAACGGGCGTTACCCATTTGACCGGCCATTTTCTTGCCTTTAAATACGCGACCAGGTGTTTGACACATGCCGATAGAACCCGGCGCGCGGTGCGACAGGGAGTTACCATGGCTGTTGTCTTGGGTACGGAAGTTCCAGCGCTTAACAGCACCCTGGAAGCCTTTACCCTTAGAGGTGCCGGTCACGTCGATCATTTGACCAGCTTCGAAGAGGGATACGGTGAGTTCGCCACCCACTTCTGGAGCTTCTTCGCCTTCTGCAAGGCGGAATTCCATCAGTGAACGACCAGCCTCAACACCCGCTTTGGCAAACTGACCAGCCTGCGCTTTGGTGAGGTGTTTGGCTTTACGAGAACCTGTAGTGATCTGAACCGCTGCGTAGCCGTCAGACTCAATGGTCTTAACGCGCGTCACACGATTAGGATCAACTTCAATAACGGTCACGGGCACGGATGCGCCATCTTCGGTAAAGACACGGGTCATCCCGGCCTTTGTACCGACTAAACCGATAGTCATACTCAGTCTCCTATAGTGTACGGGGCTATCACCCGCTATGGCTGCCCTTTCCAGAGCATTCCACTAGCACATTGTGTGGCGCCTCACGGCGCGGCGGCTGCTGTTCATGCGATAAATGATGAACGCTGGGCCGCAAGTGTCTAGTGTAATTAGTTGAGCTTGATTTGCACGTCTACGCCAGCGGCGAGATCAAGCTTCATCAACGCATCAACTGTTTTTTCAGTTGGCTCAACGATGTCGAGCACACGCTTGTGCGTACGAATCTCATACTGATCACGCGCATCCTTATTGACGTGCGGTGAAACCAGGATGGTGTAACGCTCGCGGTTGGTCGGCAGCGGGATCGGCCCACGAACCTGAGCACCAGTACGCTTAGCGGTTTCAACAATCTCCGCTGTGGACTGGTCGATCAGGCGATGGTCGAACGCTTTCAACCGAATGCGAATCTTTTGGTTCTGCATTTGCCCTAAACTCCAATGGATGTCGACGGCGCGAGCCGTCTACCCACGCATTCAAAGGATGCGCATTATAGGCACGCCAAAAGCCCATGTCAAACATTTGCTATTGGTGCGCAGAAAAGGGGGCTCGCGAGAGCCCCCTTCATCGATCAAGTAAATCGATTACTTAACGATTTTTGCCACAACGCCAGCACCAACGGTACGACCACCTTCGCGAATAGCGAAGCGCAGACCGTCGTCCATAGCGATCGGAGCAATCAAGGTAACAACCATCTGAACGTTGTCACCCGGCATTACCATTTCAACACCTTCCGGCAGTTCACAGGTACCGGTGATGTCAGTGGTACGGAAGTAGAACTGCGGACGGTAGCCCTTGAAGAAAGGCGTGTGACGACCACCTTCTTCTTTGGACAGTACGTAAACTTCGGCTTCAAACTCGGTGTGCGGGTTGATAGTACCCGGCTTGGCCAGAACCTGACCACGCTCAACGTCATCACGCTTGGTACCACGCAGCAACGCACCAACGTTCTCACCTGCACGACCTTCGTCGAGCAGCTTACGGAACATTTCAACACCGGTAACGATGGTTTTGGTGGTCTCGCGGATACCCACGATCTCAACTTCGCTACCCGGATTGATAATACCGCGCTCTACACGACCGGTAACAACAGTACCACGGCCAGAGATAGAGAATACGTCTTCAATCGGCATCAGGAACGGCTGGTCGACAGCACGCTCCGGCTCAGGAATGTAAGCATCCAGAGCTTTGATCAGATTAGCAACGGCGGTAGTACCCATGCCGTTCTCATCTTCACCGTTCAGAGCCATCAGCGCTGAACCAGTGATGATCGGCGTGTCATCGCCCGGGAAGTCGTACTCGTCGAGGAGCTCACGAACTTCCATCTCAACCAGCTCAAGCAGCTCTTCGTCATCGACCATGTCCGCTTTATTCAGGAACACAACGATGTACGGAACGCCAACCTGGCGAGACAGCAGGATGTGCTCGCGCGTCTGCGGCATCGGGCCGTCAGCAGCAGAACATACCAGGATCGCGCCGTCCATCTGCGCAGCACCGGTGATCATGTTCTTGACGTAGTCAGCGTGCCCCGGGCAGTCAACGTGCGCGTAGTGACGCTCTTCAGACTGATATTCCACGTGGGAAGTCGCGATAGTGATACCACGCTCGCGCTCTTCAGGAGCGTTATCGATAGTATCAAATTCACGCCAATCGCCGCCGAAAACCTCAGCAGATACGCGGGTTAGGGCCGCAGTCAGAGTCGTTTTACCGTGGTCGACGTGACCGATGGTGCCGACGTTGACGTGCGGTTTGGAACGTTCGAATTTTTCCTTAGCCACTGCTATAACCTCTTTACGTTAGCTAACGGTTAACCGTTTTGATTGATGACGGCTTCAACGACGCTGGAGGGCGCCTCGTCGTACTTCGAGAACTCCATAGAGTAGCTCGCACGGCCCTGGGTTTGTGAGCGCAGGTCGGTTGCGTAACCGAACATCTCACCCAGCGGCACCGTCGCACGAATGACTTTACCAGAAGAAGAGTCATCCATACCCTGCACCAGACCGCGACGACGGCTCAGGTCGCCCATGACGTCGCCCATAAATTCCTCGGGAGTCACGACTTCGACCTTCATCACCGGCTCCAGCAGCACGGCCTTGGCCTTCCTGGCACCTTCCTTCACTGCCATAGAAGAAGCAATCTTGAACGCAGTCTCGTTAGAGTCTACGTCGTGGAAGGAGCCGTCGAACAGCGTCACTTTAACGTCGATCATCGGGTAACCCGCGATGACACCGTTTTTAAGCTGCTCGTAAGCGCCTTTCTCAACCGCAGGGACGTATTCCTTGGGAACCGTACCACCTACGATCTCAGAGTTGAATTTGAAGAAAATCTCTTCTTCGCCTTCACCCTTCTCTTCAGCAGTCAGCGGCTCAATACGCAGCAAAACGTGACCGTACTGACCACGACCACCGGACTGACGTACAAACTTGCCTTCCTGCTCAATGCTGCCACGAATAGTTTCGCGGTATGCTACCTGCGGCTTACCGATATTGGCTTCCACCTTAAACTCGCGACGCATACGGTCAACGAGAATATCCAGGTGAAGCTCACCCATACCAGAAATAATCGTCTGGCCGGTCTCTTCGTCGGTTTTAACCTGGAAAGAAGGATCTTCCTGGGCCAATTTACCCAGTGCAATACCCATTTTTTCCTGGTCAGCCTTGGACTTCGGCTCAACGGCAACCGAGATAACCGGATCCGGGAACTCCATGCGCTCAAGAACGATCTTGTTATCAATATCACACAGGGTATCACCCGTGGTGACATCTTTCAGACCGATACATGCTGCAATATCGCCAGCGAGTACTTCTTTGATCTCTTCGCGCGAGTTGGCGTGCATCTGTACGATACGACCAACGCGCTCTTTCTTCTGCTTAACGGAGTTATATACACCGTCACCAGACTTCAGAACGCCCGAGTAAACGCGGATAAAGGTCAGCGTACCAACGAAGGGGTCGGTAGCGATCTTGAATGCCAACGCTGCAAACGGCGCACTGTCATCGGCTTCACGCTTAGCGATGGTGCCATCTTTATCGTCCAGCTCACCTTCGATCGCCTTAACTTCAGTTGGCGAAGGCATGTACTCGATAACACCGTCCAGCACTGCCTGAACACCTTTATTCTTAAAGGCAGAACCGCAGGTAACCAGAACAATCTCATTGGCCAGAGTACGCGTACGAAGACCTGCCTTGATCTCTTCGATCGACAGCTCGACGCCTTCCAGGTACTTGTCCATTAGCTCGTCAGAGCCTTCGGCAGCCGCTTCGACCATCTGCTCGCGATACTTCTCGGCAGTCTCTTGCAGCTCAGCCGGAATATCCACGAGTTCGAAATTCATACCCAGGCTAGCCTCATCCCACAGGATAGCCTTCATCTGAATCAGGTCGATAACGCCCTTAAAGTCCTCTTCCGTACCCCAGTTGATCTGGATCGGCACGGCATTCGCACCCAAGCGCTCTTTCAACTGGTCAACAACCATGAAGAAATCAGCGCCAGTACGGTCCATCTTGTTAACAAAGACCATACGCGGTACTTCGTACTTATCGGCCTGACGCCATACTGTTTCGGTCTGCGGCTGAACGCCGGAAGACCCACACAGTACAACAACCGCACCATCAAGAACGCGCAATGAACGCTCAACTTCGATAGTGAAGTCAACGTGCCCAGGCGTATCGATGATGTTGATACGGTGCTCATCAAACTGCTTGGCCATACCTTGCCAGAAGGTGGTGACAGCGGCAGAGGTGATCGTAATACCACGCTCCTGCTCCTGCTCCATCCAGTCAGTCGTTGAGGCACCCTCGTGTGTTTCACCCAACTTGTGATTCAAGCCGGTATAGAACAGTACCCGCTCGGTCGTTGTGGTTTTACCCGCATCAACGTGCGCTACGATACCAATATTGCGATAACGATTAAGTGGTGTCTTGCGTGCCACGGTGAAACTCCCGTTAGTTGGCGATGCTCGTTAACTTAGCAGTGGCAAAAGTGAGCCTTACGCTACCGCCGCTATCACAGAATGATAACGGCGGGGTGTTGCAACAAAGCGACTCGACCTACCACTTCCAACGACGCCCTGCTGAAACAACGTGCATATATAAACGCGAACTTTATAAACACTGCGCTTACAAACGCCGTACTTAAAAACGTCACTCTTGAAAGGGACGCTCTTAGAAACGATAGTGCGAGAAAGCCTTGTTGGCTTCGGCCATACGATGCACGTCTTCGCGCTTCTTAACAGCAGAACCTTTACCTTCTGCGGCATCCAGCATTTCGCCTGCCAGACGCTGAACCATCGTTTTTTCACCGCGGCGACGCGCCGCGTCTACCAACCAGCGCATAGCGAGCGCTTGGCGGCGAGACGGACGAACTTCAACCGGAACCTGATAGGTCGCACCACCCACGCGGCGCGACTTCACTTCGACCATCGGCTGGATGGTTTCCAGCGCTTTGTCGAAGATTTCCAGCGGCTCTTCACTACTACGCTCGGCAACCTTGTCCAACGCACCGTAAACAATGCGCTCAGCTATGGACTTCTTGCCGCTGACCATCAGGTGGTTCATGAACTTCGCCAGACGCTCACTTCCGAACTTGGGATCCGGCAGGATTTCGCGTTTAGCTACAACTCTTCTTCTAGGCATGATAAGCCCTCAATTAAGGATCCTTCAGGTAAACCCGGAACTCGCGCTTAGTATCGACTACCCTGCACTGCCCGACCTTACTCTTATCAGACCATCATATTCGTGTTGGACATTACGTTACATACGCTGCAAACACAGCGTGACGGCAAGCTGTCTTAAGACTTCGGACGCTTAGTACCGTACTTGGAACGGCCCTGCTTACGATTCTGTACGCCAGAGGTGTCAAGGGCGCCACGAACGGTGTGATAACGCACACCTGGCAAATCCTTTACACGACCGCCGCGAATCAGAACAACAGAGTGCTCCTGCAGGTTGTGACCTTCACCACCAATGTAAGAAGAAACTTCGAAACCGTTGGTCAGGCGCACACGGCAAACCTTACGCAGGGCCGAGTTCGGCTTCTTGGGAGTAGTGGTGTATACGCGCGTACATACGCCGCGCTTTTGCGGACAAGCCTGAAGCGCGGGCACGTCACTTTTAGTAACGGGGCGCTTGCGCGGCTTACGCACTAGCTGATTAATCGTTGCCATGGTGTTTAGCTGACTCCAATGGTTGCCTAGCCTTTAACAAATACGGGCAGCGGATGCGGGCGCACCCACCCCACTGTTAAAGGCTGCGCATTCTAAAGGCTGACCCTAGTCGACGTCAAGTCTTGCCGGCGGTTTTACCGGCAAGATAGCGCTTCCAGGGTCAGATGCTCATTTTTTACTACTCGTTTTTAGAGCTCGTCGTCAGAATCAAGTGCTGTCAACTGTGCTCCAAGCTCCTGCTCTACCTCAGTCGCTGAGGGATTGAACAGGCGCTCAACGTCTTCGCGTTTGCGGCGACGTTCAGCGTGGTGAGTCAGACCGGTACCTGCCGGAATCAGACGTCCAACTACCACGTTTTCTTTCAGGCCGCGCAGATAATCGCGCTTGCCGGTAACGGCCGCTTCGGTCAGTACGCGGGTTGTCTCCTGGAAGGAGGCCGCAGAGATGAACGATTCGGTCGCTAGGCTGGCCTTGGTGATACCCAGCAACAAGCGCTGATACTTCGCCGGGAATTTACCTTCTTTTTCGAGACGAGCATTCTGCTCCAGCACGCGCACAAGCTCAGCCTGGTCGCCGGTGATGAAGTCAGAATCGCCTGAATCGGCAATTTCGACCTTACGTAGCATCTGACGCACAATAACTTCGATGTGCTTATCGTTGATGCCTACGCCCTGCAGACGGTAAACATCTTGCACTTCGGCCGTAATGTACTTGGCAAGCTCCGCTACGCCGAGCAAACGCAGAATATCGTGCGGATTGCTCGGGCCATCGGAGATGACCTCACCCTTCTCAACACTTTCGCCTTCAAAAACGGCGATTTGACGCCATTTCGGGATCAGCGCTTCAAACGGATCGCCAGACCCTGGCGTAATCGTCAAACGACGCTTGCCTTTGGTCTCTTTACCGAAGCTCACCACACCGCTGATTTCGGCAAGGATCGCCGGTTCTTTCGGCTTACGTGCTTCGAATAGGTCAGCAACGCGTGGCAGACCACCGGTGATATCCTTGTTACCTGATGCTTCAACCGGAATACGGGCAACCACCTCCCCCACACCGATGGTGGAACCATCATCAACGGAGATAATGGAATTGCCTGGCAGCAGATATTGCACTGGCGTGTTCGAGCCGGAAACCGACACGTATTCACCGGCCGCATCTTGCAGCATGACCATCGGACGCTTGTCGCGACCAGCCATCGGGCGAGCGGCGGACTCAATGACTTCGATAGAGGAGAGACCGGTCATCTCGTCGACTGAGCGGTGCATGGTGACACCTTCGTCGAGATCGATGAACTGCGCCTTACCCTCTACTTCAGCAATGATCGGATGGGTGTGCGGATCCCACTTGGCAACCATCGCACCGGCATCAACCACGTCGCCGTCGCGCACGGAAAGCTCAGCACCGTAGGGCAGCTTGTAGTACTCACGCTCACGACCGTGATCGTCAGCCACCGCCAGGGCGCTAGAACGCGATACCACGACCAATTTGCCGTCGGCACGCTCTACGTGCTTGATGTTGTGCAGACGAACCTTACCGCCGTGCTTGACCTGTACGCTATCGACGGCCGATGAACGCGATGCCGCGCCACCGATGTGGAACGTACGCATGGTCAGCTGGGTACCCGGCTCACCGATTGACTGAGCGGCGATAACACCGACAGATTCACCGATGTTAACCTGGTGACCGCGGGCAAGATCACGTCCATAACAGGACGAACATACGCCGTGCGGTGTGTCACAGGTAATGGTTGAGCGTACGATAATCTCATCCACACCCATGGTGTCGAGTTCAGCACACCACTTCTCGTCAAGCAGCGTGTTACGCGGGATCAGGACCTCTTCAGTACCCGGGTCAACCACATCCAGCGCAACCACACGACCCAATACGCGCTGTGATAGCGGTACGATGATGTCGCCACCCTCGATAATCGGGTGCAGGGTCAGACCGTTTTCAGTACCACAGTCAACCTCGGTGATCACCAGATCCTGGGCCACGTCCACCAGACGACGCGTCAAGTAACCGGAGTTAGCCGTTTTCAGAGCCGTATCCGCCAGACCTTTACGTGCACCGTGGGTCGAGATGAAGTACTGAAGTACGTTCAGGCCTTCACGGAAGTTGGCCACGATCGGCGTCTCGATGATCGAGCCATCCGGCTTGGCCATCAGGCCACGCATACCCGCCAACTGACGGATCTGAGCGGCACTACCCCGTGCACCGGAGTCGGCCATGATGAAGACGCTGTTGAACGATTCCTGCTCAACTTCGTTACCATCGCGGTCAATAACGGTCTCTTTGGAGATACCGGTCATCATCGCCTTGGCCACTTTATCGTTGGCCTTGGACCAGATATCGATAACCTTGTTGTACTTCTCACCCGCAGTTACCAGGCCAGAAGAGAACTGGTCTTCGATCTCTTTAACTTCAGCTTCGGCCGCGTCGACGATCTCGGTTTTGGCATCCGGGATGACGAAGTCGTTAACGCCGATAGAGGCGCCGGACCAGGTCGCCAGACGGAAACCGGTGTACATCAGTTGGTCAGCGAAGATGACCGTCGGCTTGAGGCCGGAGCGGCGATATACTTCGTTGATCAGGCCCGAAATCGCCTTCTTCTTCATCGGCTGGTCAATCAGCGCAAACGGCACGCCTTCAGGCAGAATGCGGAACAGCAGCGCACGGCCAACCGTGGTTTCGTACAGACGACGATGGAAGGACTTCTCGCCGGTCTCTTCTTCAATATCGATCTCGTCCAGGCGCACCTTGACGCGGGCATGCAGCGATACTGACTGGGTGCCGAAAGCGCGCTCTACCTCGTTGAGGTCAGAGAACACCATGCCTTCGCCCTTGGCGTTGATCTTCTCACGGGTCATGTAGTAAAGACCCAGAACAACGTCCTGCGACGGCACGATGATCGGCTCGCCGTTGGCGGGCGACAGCACGTTGTTGGTCGCCATCATCAGCGCACGGGCTTCGAGCTGGGCTTCCAGGGTCAGCGGTACGTGTACCGCCATCTGGTCACCGTCGAAGTCGGCGTTGTAGGCCGCACATACCAGCGGGTGCAGCTGGATCGCTTTACCTTCAATCAGCAGCGGTTCAAACGCCTGGATACCCAAACGGTGAAGCGTCGGTGCACGGTTAAGCAGTACCGGGTGTTCGCGGATAACATCAGCAAGGATGTCCCACACTTCCGGCAGCTCGCGCTCAACCATTTTCTTCGCAGCTTTAATCGTTGAGGCGAAGCCTAGCGACTGAAGCTTGGAGTAGATAAACGGCTTGAACAGCTCCAGTGCCATTTTCTTCGGCAGACCACACTGATGCAGACGCAGAGTAGGACCCACGGTAATTACCGAACGGCCCGAGTAATCGACGCGCTTACCCAACAAGTTCTGACGGAAACGACCCTGCTTACCTTTGATCATGTCGGCGAGCGACTTCAGCGGGCGCTTGTTGGAGCCCGTGATCGCGCGGCCACGACGACCGTTGTCAAGCAAAGCATCGACCGCTTCCTGAAGCATACGCTTCTCGTTGCGCACGATGATATCCGGCGCATTAAGGTCGAGCAGACGCTTCAGGCGGTTGTTACGGTTGATCACACGACGGTAAAGGTCGTTGAGATCCGAGGTCGCGAAGCGGCCGCCGTCCAACGGTACCAGCGGACGTAGATCCGGCGGCAGAACGGGCAGCACTTCCATGACCATCCACGCCGGCGCATTGCCGGAGTGGTAAAACGCTTCAAGCAGTTTCAGACGCTTGGAAAGCTTCTTGATCTTGGTTTCAGAGTTGGTCTGCGGAATCTCTTCACGCAGCGTGTTGATCTCTTCTTCAAGGTCGATATCTTTGAGCAGTTCCTGCACCGCCTCGGCACCCATGCGGGCATCGAAGTCATCGCCGAACTCTTCAAGGGCTTCAAAGTACTGCTCATCGTTCATCAGCTGACCACGCTCAAGCGTGGTCATGCCTGGATCGATAACAACGAAGGACTCAAAGTACAGCACGCGCTCGATATCACGCAGGGTCATATCGAGGAACATGCCGATACGCGACGGCAATGATTTCAAAAACCAGATGTGAGCAACCGGCGAGGCCAGCTCAATGTGCCCCATGCGCTCACGGCGCACGGCTGCCTTGGTGACTTCAACGCCACACTTTTCACAAATGATGCCGCGGTGCTTCATGCGCTTGTACTTACCGCACAAGCACTCGTAATCCTTTACCGGGCCAAAAATCTTGGCGCAGAACAGACCGTCCCGCTCCGGTTTAAAGGTACGGTAGTTAATGGTCTCAGGCTTCTTCACCTCGCCAAACGACCAGGAGCGAATCATGTCCGGCGACGCCAGAGTAATCTTGATCGCGTCAAACTCTTCGGACTGAGACTGCGATTTGAGTACTTTCACCAAATCTTTCATAGCACGGCTCCTAGCTCTCTAACTCAATATCGATGCCCAGCGAGCGGATTTCCTTCACGAGTACATTGAAGGATTCCGGCATGCCTGCCTGCATGGTGTGGTCGCCATCCACGATGTTTTTGTACATCTTGGTGCGGCCTTCGACGTCGTCCGATTTGACGGTGAGCATCTCTTGCAGGGTGTAGGCCGCGCCATAGGCTTCCAGCGCCCACACTTCCATCTCACCAAAGCGCTGACCACCGAACTGTGCTTTACCACCCAAGGGCTGCTGGGTAACCAGCGAGTAAGAGCCGGTAGAACGAGCGTGCATCTTGTCGTCTACCAAGTGGTTCAGCTTCAGCATGTACATGTAGCCGACGGTGACCGGGCGATCAAACGCATCACCGGTACGGCCATCGTGCAGCACCATTTGGCCAGACTCAGGAATGTCAGCAAGCTTCAGCAAGTGTTTGATTTCGTGCTCTTCGGCACCATCAAATACCGGCGTGGCCATGGGGACACCGCCTTTCAGGTTTTTCGCCAGCGC
Source organism: Halomonas sp. AOP27-A1-41 (assembly GCF_052378605.1). Classification (NCBI taxonomy): domain Bacteria; kingdom Pseudomonadati; phylum Pseudomonadota; class Gammaproteobacteria; order Oceanospirillales; family Halomonadaceae; genus Halomonas; species Halomonas sp. AOP27-A1-41. Next base: position 37,767 of record NZ_JBQSXT010000005.1, on the reverse strand, counting down.
GATAACTTCGTCATCACTGAGCGAACCCAGATCTTCAAGGCGCGCACCCGGCGTGTTGTATACCTGACCAAGGAAGTCACGGATCTCGGCAACCTGCTGGCCGCGCGCATCACGTAGCATAGCGTCGATTTTGACACCCAAACCACGCGCTGCCATTCCCAGGTGCGTTTCAAGAATCTGACCCACGTTCATACGCGACGGTACACCCAAGGGGTTAAGTACCACATCGACCGGCTCGCCCTTCTCATCGAACGGCATGTCTTCGATCGGCATAATCGCGGAGATAACACCCTTGTTACCGTGGCGACCCGCCATCTTGTCGCCTGGCTGGACACGGCGCTTGACCGCCATGTAAACCTTGACGATTTTGAGCACGCCAGGCGCCAGATCATCGCCCTGAGTCAGCTTGCGTTTCTTGTCTTCAAAACGCTCGTCCATCTCTTTACGACGGTTTTCCAACTGCTCGTCGGCCTGGGCCAGAAGCTCGTTGTAAGCCTCATCCTGCATGCGCAGCTTGAACCACTGCTGACGCGGCAGCTCGTCGAGGTAAGCCTCGTCCAGCACGTCGCCTTTCTTGAGGTTCGGACCGCCGTTAACCGCTTGGCCATCCAGCGTACGCTGCAGACGCTCAAACGTTGCGTCTTCAGCAATACGGTAGGTTTCCTGCAGGTCCTTACGCACTTCATCCAGCTGCATTTGCTCGATGGAGAGCGCACGTGAATCTTTTTCAACGCCGTCGCGAGTGAACACCTGAACGTCGATAACCGTACCTTTCATGCCCGTAGGAGCACGCAGGGAGGTATCTTTTACGTCAGACGCTTTCTCACCGAAGATCGCACGCAGTAGCTTCTCTTCTGGCGTCAGCTGGGTTTCACCCTTCGGCGTTACCTTACCGACCAGAATGTCGCCCGGGCCAACTTCAGCACCGATGTACACGACGCCCGCCTCATCCAATTTACCCAGCGCGGACTCACCGACATTGGGAATATCAGAGGTGATCTCTTCCGGCCCTAGCTTGGTGTCGCGAGACACACAGGTCAGTTCCTGAATGTGGATCGTGGTGAAACGGTCTTCTTGAACGACCCGCTCAGAGAGCAGAATGGAGTCCTCGAAGTTGTAGCCGTTCCAGGGCATGAACGCGATGCGCATGTTCTGACCCAGTGCCAGGTCACCCATGTCAACAGACGGGCCGTCAGCCAGAATATCGCCACGTGCAACGCTGTCGCCAGGACGCACAATGGGGCGCTGGTTCATACAGGTGTTCTGGTTCGAGCGGGTGTACTTGGTCAGATTGTAGATATCAACGCCGGCTTCACCACCGATGATCTCATCTTCGCTAACCCGTACTACCACACGACGCGCATCTACCGAGTCGATAACGCCGCCACGACGCGCTACGGCACATACGCCAGAGTCACGCGCAACGAAACGCTCCATGCCGGTACCCACCAGCGGCTTGTCAGCACGCAGAGTAGGAACGGCCTGACGCTGCATGTTCGCACCCATCAAGGCGCGGTTAGCATCATCGTGCTCCAGGAACGGAATCAGGGCAGCCGCCACCGACACGACCTGGCGAGGAGAAACGTCCATCAGCGTCACTTGCTCAGGACGCATAAAGGTGGTTTCACCACGGTGACGCACCTGAACCAGGTCGTCAGAAAGCTTATTGGACTCATCTACCGCTGCAGAAGCCTGAGCGATGATGTAGTCGCCCTCTTCAATAGCAGAGAGGTGCACAATATCGTCAGTTACCTGACCCGCATTCACCTTACGGTACGGCGTTTCGAGGAAGCCGTAGCTGTTGGTGTGGCTGTAGGTGGCCAGCGAGTTGATCAGACCGATGTTCGGTCCTTCAGGTGTTTCGATCGGGCATAAACGGCCGTAGTGCGTGGCGTGTACGTCACGTACTTCAAAGCCAGCGCGCTCACGGGTCAAACCACCCGGGCCGAGTGCAGACACACGACGCTTGTGGGTAACTTCCGAAAGTGGGTTGTTCTGGTCCATGAACTGGGACAGCTGGCTTGAACCGAAGAACTCTTTCACCGCCGCTGCAACTGGCTTGGCGTTGATCAAGTCCTGGGGCATCAGGCCTTCGCTTTCCGCCATGGAAAGACGCTCTTTTACCGCACGCTCAACGCGTACCAGGCCGACACGGAACTGGTTCTCGGCCATTTCGCCCACACAGCGAATACGACGGTTACCCAGGTGATCGATATCATCAACGTCACCAAAGCCGTTACGGATATTGATCAGCTCGCGCAGCACATCGAGGATGTCCTTGCGATCCAGTACGCCGGAACCCGTGTCGGATTCACGACGCAGGCGACGGTTGAACTTCATGCGGCCTACGCCCGACAGGTCGTAGCGGTCCTCAGAGAAGAACAGGTTGTTAAACAACGTCTCGGCAGACTCTTTTGTGGGCGGCTCGCCGGGACGCATCATGCGATAAATTTCAACGAGCGCTTCAAGTGCGGAGCCAGTCGTATCCAACTTTAAGGTGTCGGAAATGAACGAGCCGCAGTCGAGGTCGTTGGTGTAAAGCGTTTCAATGCGCTTGATGCTGCCTTGCGCCATGCGCTCAAGCACTTCAGGGGTAATTTCGGTGTTGCACGGGCAGATCAGCTCACCGGTTTTGGTGTCAATCTGATCCTTGGCCAGCGTTTTACCGAACAGGTATTCCATCGGTACTTCCAGACGCTCAAGGCCGGCTTTTTCAAGCTGACGAATGTGCTTCTGAGTAATCCGACGACCTTCTTCAACAATGATGTCGCCGTTGCCATCCTTGATATCAAAGGTGGCGGTTTCGCCGCGCAGACGCGAGGGTACCAGCTCCACGGAGAAGCCAGACTTCTCGATGTGGAAAACGCTGGTTTCGAAGAACTCACCAAGGATTTCTTCAGTACTCATGCCTAACGCACGCATCAGCACCGAGGCCGGCAGTTTACGGCGACGGTCAATACGTACAAACACGTTGTCTTTGGGGTCGAACTCGAAGTCCAACCAGGAACCACGGTAAGGAATTACGCGAGCAGAGTAGAGCAACTTACCAGAAGAGTGGCTCTTGCCTTTGTCGTGATCGAAGAACACACCGGGAGAGCGGTGGAGCTGGGAAACGATAACCCGCTCAGTACCATTGATAACAAAGGTACCGTTCTCAGTCATCAGGGGGATTTCCCCCATGTAGACTTCTTGCTCTTTAATATCCTTGATTGCCTTGTTCGAGGAATCGCGATCATAAATGATCAAGCGAACCTTGACGCGCAGCGGGGCGGAATAGGTCACGCCACGCAGCTGACACTCCTTAACATCGAACGCCGGCGTACCAAAGCGATAGCTAACGTACTCAAGTGCCGCGTTGCCCGAGAAACTCTCGATCGGGAAAACGGACTTGAACGCCGCATGCAGGCCAACTTCGTGACGCTCATCAGGCGAACGATCTTGCTGGAGAAAGTCGTAATAGGAATCAAGCTGGATGGCCAGCAAGTAAGGCACATCCATCACTTGGGGCAGTTTGCCGAAATCCTTGCGGATGCGTTTTTTCTCAGTATATGAGTAAGCCATCTGTATTCCCCAGCTTGTTCACCATGGGTGACCGATGCGTGGTCATCGCTGCCCTGCGCGGGCGTGTCAGACGCAGACAGCAAGCTCCTAAACCGGTAGCTCGCCGTCGAAAATCTTGATCGATAACAGTATTACAACAACGGTATTACTGTGTTTCTGGTGCAACCTTAACGTTGCAACAGAAAAAGGCCGGCAGCGGGAAAACCCGCCGCCAGCCGTGGAAGCTTACGCAGCGCGTAAAGCCGTCAGCACAAGAATTACTTGAGCTCGACGCTTGCGCCCGCTTCTTCCAGCTTCGCTTTTGCTGCTTCTGCGTCGTCTTTGGACATGGCTTCTTTGATCGTTGCCGGAGCGCCGTCAACAGCGCCTTTAGCTTCTTTCAGGCCAAGACCAGTGATTTCGCGAACTGCTTTGATGACGTTAACTTTCTTGTCACCAGCAGCGGTCAGAACCAGGTCAAACTCAGTTTGCTCTTCTGCAGCAGCTTCGCCGCCAGCAGCCGGGCCAGCCATAACAGCTGCAGCAGCTGATACGCCGAATTTCTCTTCCATTGCTTCGATCAGCTCAACAACTTCCATTACGGACATGTCGGCTACAGCATTGATGATATCGTCTTTAGACAGTGCCATTTTTCATTCCTAACTTTGCGGGAGTCTCGGTCGGCCGAGAACTCGGGATTCATTGCTCGGTTCAGGCAACGCAACCGACATAGCGTTCACGCTGCCTGCAAAAAGGTCTGCTTACGCAGCTTCTTCTTGCTTCTGATCGCGCAGAGCGGCCAGAGTACGAACCAGCTTGCCAGCGGAGGCTTCTTTCATTACCGACATCAACTTGGCAATTGCTTCGTTGTAAGTCGGTAGGGTTGCCAGACGGTCGATGTCAGCAGCCGGGATCAGTTCGCCTTCGTAGGCCAACGCCTTCACTTCGAAGTTCTGCTCAGTTTTAGCAAAATCCTTGAACAAACGAGCGGCAGCGCCCGGATGATCAGTAGAGAAAGCCAACAGAGTCGGACCAACAAAGCTCTCGTTCAGACACTCCCACTGAGTGCCCTCGAGGGCGCGGCGAGCCAGCGTGTTACGAACAACACGCAGCTCTACACCATTCTCACGTGCCTGCTTGCGCAGATCGGTCATTTTACCGACCGTTACACCGCGAGAATCGGCAACTACGACGGAGAGTGCGCCCTTGGCCGCTTCACTGACCTCGGCAACAATCGCTTTCTTGCCTTCAAGTGCTAGTGGCACAGTGATCACTCCTTCGTGCCGGAGCCTTTTTAAGGCGCCGGAGGTTACCATCTCTTCCAGACCTACTCTAACCAGCACTGGAAGCCTTAGGGGATGGTGCTCACCAGAAAGCAATGTCGCTAAAAAGCTTCAACCAACTGGCGGCCACACCATCTGCGCAGGCGCTTTAGGCAATTAAGCCGCGCTGAGATGAAAACATCCAACGCGGCACCTGCGGTCTTTGACGGTGCTCCAGTAGGCTTACCTAACTAGAGGACCGCAAAGTTCTTGCTCGGTTCTTACTTAAACCTGTCGACGGTCTGCTTATACAAACGCAGAGTGGTCGATAGTCAGACCTGGGCCCATGGTAGTGGACAGGGTGACTTTCTTAAAGTAAATACCTTTAGAAGAGCTCGGCTTGAGCCTCTTAAGGTCAGCAACCAGCGCTTCCAGGTTGCCTTGAACAGACGCAGCATCAAACGTCACTTTACCCAGTGTCGTGTGAATAATACCGTTTTTGTCAGTACGGAAACGTACCTGACCGGCCTTGGCGTTCTTAACTGCGGTTGCAACGTCAGGCGTTACGGTGCCGACTTTCGGGTTCGGCATCAGGCCGCGCGGACCAAGAATCTGGCCCAGCTGACCAACAACGCGCATAGCGTCCGGAGAAGCGATAACGACGTCAAAATCCATCACGCCTTTCTTCACTTGCTCAGCCAGCTCATCCATACCCACAATGTCAGCGCCTGCTTCTTTAGCAGCATCAGCGTTAGCACCTTGAGTGAAGACCGCTACGCGTACATCTTTACCAGTACCGTTAGGCATGACGGTTGCGCCACGAACGACCTGGTCAGATTTACGCGGATCAACACCCAGGTTGATCGCGACATCAACAGACTCATTGAACTTAACAGTAGACAGCTCAGAAAGCAGTGCAACCGCGTCTTCCAGAGAGTACGTCTTGTTGGCATCTACTTTCTCGCGAATGACCTTCGCGCGCTTAGACAGTTTAGCCATGATCAGAGACCCTCCACGTTAAGGCCCATGCTACGAGCGCTGCCTGCGATAGTACGTACGGCGGCATCGAGATCAGAAGCCGTCAGATCAGGCTCCTTGGTTTTGGCGATCTCTTCAATCTGCTCGCGCGTCACGGTACCGACCTTCTTCTTGTTCGGCTCACCAGAACCCGACTTGATACCAGCGGCTTTTTTCAGCAGCACGGCAGCAGGCGGTGTTTTGGTAACGAACGTGAAGCTACGGTCAGAGTAGACAGTGATCACGACAGGCGTCGGCAGACCCGGCTCAATCTCTTGAGTCGCTGCGTTAAACGCCTTACAAAATTCCATGATGTTCACACCGTGCTGACCCAGTGCTGGGCCTACGGGCGGACTTGGATTGGCTTTACCTGCAGCTACCTGCAGTTTGATATAAGCCTGGACTTTCTTGGCCATGGTAAACACTCCAATTGGGTAATAGCGCCTTGCGGCTCCCCGGGACTAGCGAGACAGCCAACGGCTGCCTCTTACGAATTTACGACGTTTTCTTAACCTGCATCCTACTCTTTCTCGACCTGAGAAAATTCAAGCTCGACAGGTGTTGCACGCCCAAAGATCAATACACTGACCTGCAAACGGCTCTTGTCGTAGTTGACTTCTTCAACCAAACCGTTGAAGTCGGCAAAAGGACCATCGATAACACGTACCGACTGGCCCGGCTCAAACATTGTCTTGGGCCGCGGCTTATCGGTTCCGTCTTTAACGCGACGCAAAATAGCGTCCGCTTCACGGGTCGTGATCGCAGCCGGTTTCTCTTTCGTTCCGCCGATGAAGCCCATAACGCGCGGAGTCTCATTAACGAGATGCCATGTCTCATCGACCATCTCCATCTCGACTAATACATAGCCGGGATAGAATTTACGCTCACTCTTGCGGCGTTTGCCGTCGCGCATTTCCACGACTTCTTCCGTCGGCACCAGAATTTCGCCAAAACGATCTTCCATACCGTACATTTTTACGCGCTCAATCAGTGAGCGCATAACATGCTTCTCAAAACCGGAATAGGCGTGGACGACGTACCAACGTTTGGACATGAAAACTCCTAACCAATGACGCCGGACATTGCCCAGCCAAGAAGAGTGTCAATCAACCACAGCATCAACCCCACCACGAGAACCGCCACCAGAACAATCGCAGTGGTTTGAATAGTCTCGGGACGGGTCGGCCATACAACGCGCTGAATCTCTTTCTTGGCGCTTACGGCAAGCTCTGTTAAGTCGCGACCTTTAGTAGTGGTAAGTGCGATAAAACCTGCAAGCGCACACAACACCACCACACCTAATACGCGGTAGAGCAAGCCAATATCGGCGAAATAGGTATTACCAACGACAGCAACGACAAGCAGCGCTGCAACCACAGCCCACTTAAGCCCGTCATGGCGCGCCTGCTGCACCTCGGTACCGTGCTTTACAGAACCAGGCTTCATAAAACGAGACTCCTTGGGATGCGGCTACAATAAAGGAATTCTGAAAAAACATGCCAACCTGGGGAAGGTTGGCAGGCCAGGAGGGACTCGAACCCCCAACCTGCGGTTTTGGAGACCGCTGCTCTGCCAATTGAGCCACTGGCCTATCATCGCTGCATAGGAAAAGAAAAGCCTACACAACAGCGGGCGCCATGATAGCGGAGAAATAACCACCTGACAACCCCACTCTGCATCGAACACTCAAAATATGCAGCGCCCTACGACAGAGACGAACTCAGAAACAAAAAAAGCGAGCTTCGCTCGCTTTTCTCGAAATATGGAGCTCATGGACGGAATTGAACCGTCGACCTCACCCTTACCAAGGGTGTGCTCTACCCCTGAGCTACATGAGCCAAATCACATCAACTGGAGCGGGCGGCGGGAATCGAACCCGCACCATCAGCTTGGAAGGCTGAGGTTCTACCGTTGAACTACGCCCGCGTAACTGCTGCATGGATTACAAGCCGCTGCACGCCGAACGATAGACAATGCCCTCTACCGGCTTTCATCCCACAACACCGAAAAACGTCGCTGCTGCTTAAATCTGGTGGAGAGAGAAGGATTCGAACCTTCGAAGCTTTCGCGGCAGATTTACAGTCTGCTCCCTTTGGCCACTCGGGAATCTCTCCAGCGTTGGCGGCACATTATGCCAGCCTCCAAAACACTGTCAAGCTAGATATTTACTTAATTTATCGTAGCTTGCGATGCTAGCGCATCTGTTAGCTGCCTTGGAACGCGCTGCATTTTGTCAAAGCAGCATAGAGAATGCAAGCCCTGCGCGAATTTTTTCTAACGATACAGGCTCAGGCACCCGCGGCGCACCGGCCATTTTTCCTGCTCGTTCAGTGAAGGTAAGCGGAAAACTGGCCTCAAGCCCCCCATACACCATATCAGGCCATACCGCGTGAGGCACCTGCACGCCTCGAGAAACCACGCGTGCATCGCCGCCTGTTAACAGCACGGGTAGCGCAATGCCCTGCTGATCGCACACTTCGCTATAAATACGGTTAATCGCGCTAACAGCCGCCATATAAATCCCGTGATTAACCGCATCGACGGTGCGACGCCCAGGCTCCAGCAAAGCGTCCGCCTCGCTTTCAGGATCAATCGCGACATTGCGGGTACCCAGCTTTAAGCTCTCTTTCATTAGCCGCAGCCCCGGGATAATAAAGCCCCCCAGGTGCATACCGCCAGGCAGCACAAAATCAATAGTGATTGCACTACCACAGTCGACCGCACAGCAGCCTCCGGCCAGTTGGTATCCGGCAAGCGCTCCCATCCATCGGTCGACCCCCAACCGAGAGGGCTCCTCATAGCCGTTAACAACGCCCAACGCTTCAGGTGTTGAGTGCGCCACATAGACATGGCGCACCTTGTGGCGCAGCAGCGTCACCGTCTCCTCCAATACAGCGGCCCGGGCAACGCTTGAAATACGTACGGCCTCAACCACATCAAGGTCTGGAATATCCGCCCCTGGGCGCCACTCTTCGCGCGTCCAGACAGCACCGCGCGAGCGTATTTCACTACTTTCGGCATCCTTGAGCCGCCATTTCGACAAGGTATTACCGATATCCAAATCCAGAATCATAAGCGCCTGCGTACGCTGATCTCACCGCCTGCCAAGCGCCGCGAGTGACCGTTTTCAGTAACCCATAAGTTACCGCTGTTATCGACGTCGCCTGCGATCGCATCGCTGACGCGCTCCCCTTGAATGATGCGTACCGGCGCGCCTACATACGCATGGCGCGCATTCCACTCATCGCGCCATGCGGCAAAACCGACGTGTTCAAAATCTGCCAGCATGCTCAGAAGCCCCGCCACAACATCTGACGCCAACTGATTTCGCGTATGCCCGGCATGCACATCAAACAGCGCAGCTACCGGCTGGTCAATGGCGGCGCGCTGAGACTCGGTTAACGACAGGTTCATGCCCATGCCAATCACAACCTCGCAAGGCCCCGCCGCATCGCCCGTCACCTCAATCAATATGCCGGCCAGCTTGCCTAGCTCGTCGCCTGCATCCACCATCAGAATATCATTGGGCCATTTTAGCTTAGGCGCAGCGCCCAGTTGCTCAAGCACCTGAGACACAACCACGCCTACCGCAAGGCTTAACCCTTCAAGCGAGGCTACCCCCGCGTCAAAGCGCCAGCCCAACGAGAGCATCAAACTTTGTCCCCACGGGGTTGTCCATACGCGCCCACGGCGACCACGACCGGCGGTTTGGAGTTCAACCAGGCACACTTCGCCATGCCCCGCACCCTGGTTAAATCGCTGACGCAGATACTCATTGCTTGAAGGCAACTGGTCTTCGACAAATAATCGTGTCAACAAATGGCGTGCCTGAGCAGGCAGGTGCTCAACAATTCGAGCACCTTCCAATGGCTCAAGGCGGTGGGCTAATCGATAGCCCCTCCCTTTGACCGCCACCAACTCCACGCCCAAGGCTTCCAATTTTTTTAGCTGTTTCCATACAGCAGCCCGCGAAACGCCCAACGTTTCGCCTAATTGTTCACCAGAGTGAACATTGCCATCGCTCAACAAACGCACCAGGTTACCGATGGTCATGTGCTTGCCCCAACTGGGAAAACGCCTATCTTAACGGATGCACGCAGGAGGCGAAAACTGCCGCGTTTGGGTTATTGACTTAACGCTTTATTTGAGACAAGGCTGGTAGTCGACCATACCGAGACCCTATAATGCCGCCCTATTTTCCCAGCAGGATCGCGTCGTGATCGAGAATCTTCGTAACATTGCCATCATCGCCCACGTTGACCACGGCAAAACTACCTTGGTAGACAAGCTGTTAAGTCAATCGGGCACACTAGACCGCAAGGCCGAAGCCCAAGAGCGGGTTATGGACTCCAATGACCAGGAGAAAGAGCGCGGCATTACGATCCTGGCCAAAAACACAGCCATTCAGTGGCAAGATGGCAATGGTACGGGCTACCACATCAACATCGTTGACACCCCTGGGCACGCTGACTTCGGTGGTGAAGTAGAGCGCGTTATGTCCATGGTGGATTCAGTGCTACTGCTGGTTGACGCAGTTGATGGCCCGATGCCGCAAACCCGCTTTGTGACTCAAAAAGCGTTCTCTCAAGGCCTCCAGCCGATCGTCGTGGTGAACAAGATTGACCGCCCTGGCGCACGCCCTGACTGGGTTATCGACCAGATTTTCGATCTGTTTGACAACTTGGGTGCCACCGACGAGCAGCTCGACTTCCCAATCATCTACTGCTCAGCACTCAACGGCATTGCCGGCATGGAGCCTGACGCACTTGCCGAGAACATGGACCCCATGTTCCAGGCGATTGTAGATATCGTTAAGCCGCCGCAAGTTGAAGTCGACGGTCCCTTCCAGATGCAAATTTCCGCACTGGATTACAACAGCTACGTGGGTGTTATCGGTCTTGGCCGCATCAAGCGCGGCAGTGTCAAGCCGGGCCAACAGATCACCGTCATCACCAAGGAAGGCGCTACCCGCAAAGGTAAAGTCGGCCAGGTCATGACGCACATGGGTCTGGAGCGTGTACAAACGACCGAAGCGACCGCAGGTGACATCGTTTGTATCACCGGCATCGAAGATCTGGCGATTTCCGATACGCTGTGCGACAACAGTGCCGTTGAAGCCCTGCCGCCGCTTTCCGTTGATGAGCCAACCGTGTCCATGACCTTCCAGGTCAATGACTCGCCGTTCGCCGGTAAAGAAGGCAAGTACGTCACCAGCCGTAATATCAAGGATCGTCTTGATCAAGAGCTGATTCACAACGTGGCACTGCGCGTTGAACAGGGCGACACCCCTGAAAAATTCAAGGTTTCCGGGCGCGGCGAGCTTCACTTGTCGGTACTGATCGAAACCATGCGTCGTGAAGGCTTTGAGCTGGCCGTTGGCCGCCCCGAAGTTATCATCAAAGAGATCGACGGCATTAAGCAGGAGCCCTACGAAGAAGTCATCATTGACTGTGAAGAGCAGCACCAGGGCTCGATCATGGAAGAGCTTGGCTATCGTAAGGGTGAACTGACTAACATGAATCCTGATGGTAAAGGCCGTGTTCGCTTGGACTTCATCATTCCTGCACGTGGTTTGATCGGTTTCCGTGGTCAGTTCCTGACCCTGACATCCGGCACCGGCATCTTGACCAGCCGCTTTGACCACTACGGTCCGCTGAAGCCCGATGCGTCTATCGAACGTCGTAACGGCGTTCTGGTCTCTATGGTGGGCGGTAAAGCGCTGGCCTATGCCCTTTACGCGCTGCAAGAGCGTGGCAAGCTGATCATCGATCACGCTACCGAAGTCTACGAAGGCATGCTGATCGGTATTAACAACCGTGCCAACGACATGGTGGTTAACCCGACCAAGGGTAAAAAGCTCGATAACATGCGCTCCACCGGTAACGATGAAAACATCGTACTGACGCCGCCGATCAAGTTCACGCTGGAACAGGCCATTGAATTCTTGGATTCCGATGAGCTGGTGGAAGTCACGCCGACGCACATCCGCCTGCGCAAGAAGCACCTGACAGAGAACGAGCGTAAGCGCGCTGGCAAGAAATAAGTCAGCTGAGCAAACGCTCAACGCGCTCTAGCAAGACCGAAAGCCCGCCACCGTGCGGGCTTCCTTGTATCTGGGGAGCGCTCTTTGCAAACGTTTGCGCCATTCATTGCCCCGCAGCTACCTCCGCTACTCTTTTTTAAAGCCTCGCCAAGTGCACCAATAAACGCAGCCTAAACGCCAAGGCGCTGGAAAGCGCACGCATTCTACCGCACAGTAGCTTACAACTGGCGACGCCAAAGCTTTCTGCCAAACTGCAATACATACAGGCATTTGGATACCGATCTTTGCCTATCACTTGCACAGGAACACTCTGTACATGAGTGGACACAACGTCTGGACGCACAAGGGTACTTTTTTACTGGCGGCGGTAGGCTCTGCCGTGGGCTTGGGCAATCTTTGGCGTTTCCCGTATTTAACCGGTGAAAACGGTGGCGGGGCGTTTATCCTGGTGTATGCCGTCACCATTTTGGCCGTCGGCACTCCTATCCTGATCGCCGAGACCATGCTGGGCCGCACCAGCCGTCAGAGCCCTATTATGGGCATGCGGCACTTAACCAAAACGCACAAAGCCTCGCGCGCCTGGGAGTTAATCGGCTGGCTGGGCGCGGCTTCGGCTTTTTTGATTTTAAGCTTTTACTCGGTCATCGCTGGCTGGGCACTGCACTACACCGGGCTCATGCTGACCGGCTCGCTTGTGGGTGCCGACGCGCAAACGATGGCGGCGAGTTTTGACGCACTGCTGGCGTCACCTTCCCTTATGACGCTGTATCACACGCTGTTCATTGCGGCGTCTGCACTCATCGTCAGCATGGGCGTTCACCGAGGAATTGAGACGGGCCTGCGCATTATGATGCCAGCGCTGTGCATTATTCTGACAGTAGTGCTTGTTTACAGTGTGATGAATGGCGATATACGTGCGGCGGCGCGCTTTCTGTTGACCTTTAACATCGCGGACCTGAGCCTTGAGGGCTGGCTACAAGCCGTGGGGCAGTCCTTCTTTACGCTAAGCCTGGGGATGGGCGCTATTATGGCTTACGGCGCCTATATGCCCGGCGATGCCTCTCTTACGCGCACCGCCATTGGCGTGGCCATAGTGGATACGGCGATTGCCATGGTAGCAGGGCTAGCGATTTTCGCGCTGGTATTTGGGGCAGGACTTGAAACAGGCCAGGGTCCAGGACTGATGTTTGTGACGTTGCCCCTTGCCTTCGCTGAAATGCCGCTGGGCGCGCTAATCGGCGGCGTCTTCTTTATTTTAGTGCTAGGGGCTGCGATCAGCTCCTCCATCTCACTTATCGAGCCCGTGGCCGCTTTTCTGGTCGAGCGCTTCAACCTTACCCGGCCCCAGGCAGTCATCATCGTGGTGGTGGCGGCTTGGGCAATGGGACTGCTCACCGTCGCAAGCTTTAACATCGGCGCAGAAGACAGTCTTTTCCACCATCTATTTGGCCGCAGCGCCTTTGATGTTATCGAACTATTGACCAATATCTTTATGCCGCTGGGTGGCCTGATGATTGCGCTATTCGCGGGCTGGGTGCTCACCCAAAGCGAAGTGATGAAAGAGCTGGATACTACCCATGGCTGGTTTATTAGCTGGCGGTTTCTAGTGCGTTTTGTTGCCCCTACCGCGGTCGCGTTTGTCTTTTTACGCACTATTCCTCAGGTTGAGGGCTATATGATTCCTGCGCTTGGCGCCCTGCTACTGGTCGGCCTCTTTGCGCTTAGCCAACGACGCCAAAAACCGCGCTGATCAGCGCCCTACAATAACAATACAGACGACCCAATGGTCGCCTACATCACGAGGGCACTATGTATGCATCCTCTTATTGAAGTACAGCAGGTGAACAAGGCGTTTGGTGGATTACAGGTGATTAACAACTGCTCCATTCGCGTCGAGAAAGGCTCAATTACCGGCATGATCGGCCCTAATGGGGCAGGTAAATCGACCCTGTTTAATCTGATCGCTGGCTCCCTGACGCCGGATAGCGGCCATGTATTTCTCGACGGTGACGATATTACCGCGCTCAGCGCCAACCAACGCTTCCACAAGGGGCTTTTACGCACCTTCCAGATTGCCCATGAATTTAGCCAAATGAGTGCGCTGGAAAATCTGATGATGGTGCCGCCTCATCAGGCGGGAGAAAGCTTATTCAACACGTGGTTTAAACCGGCACGGGTGCGTGAAGAGGAAGCGGCGGTCCAAAAACGTGCGCTTGAGGTTATCGAGTTTGTCGGCCTGCACCATGTCCGCAATGAGCTGGCGGGCAACCTGTCTGGCGGGCAAAAAAAGCTGTTAGAGCTTGGCCGCACCATGATGACGAATGCCAAGGTCGTGCTGCTTGATGAAATTGCCGCAGGCGTTAACCGTACCCTGCTGGGCGACTTGATCAGCAATATTGAGCGTTTGAATCGCGAGTTGGGTTACACCTTTTTAGTGATCGAACACGACATGGACATGATTGCCCGGCTATGCGACCCGGTGATTGTCCTGGCTCAAGGGAGCGTGATGGTCGAGGGGCATATTCAAGATATTCAAAATAACCCAGAGGTGATTGAAGCTTACTTTGGCACCGACGCTGCCTGATCAAACGCTCCCTATAAACGACAACAAGCCGCTTAAAAGCGATGCAGCGAGATACTTTTGCCATGTCATTAACAACATCAACGACGCCACTGCTTGAGGCACGCAATGTGCACGGTGGTTATGGCGCCATGAACATCCTTAACGGGGTGAACATGTCACTTTATGCCCATGAAGTGGGCGTTATTGTCGGGCCCAACGGCGCTGGCAAGTCGACCATGCTCAAAGCCGTATTTGGACTGTTAAACGTTAGTCAGGGCGACATTCTGCTCAACGGCGAGCCCATTCATAACCTGGCCTCCAATAAACTTGTTGAGCGCGGAATGGGCTTTGTCCCCCAGGAGAAAAACGTTTTCCCAACCCTTACCGTTAAGGAAAACCTGGAGATGGGCGCCTATCTCAAGCCCCACAACGTCAAGCGCATGCTGGAGCAGGTATACGCATTTTTCCCGCCATTGGTAGAGAAGCGCCATCAGCCCGCCGGTGAGCTATCAGGCGGCCAGCGTCAGATGGTCGCCATGGGCCGCGCCCTGATGGCAGAGCCAAGCCTGCTGCTGCTTGATGAGCCCACGGCCGGGCTTTCGCCCCTCTACATGAACGAGATTTTCGACCGGGTTAAGCAGATCAATGCGGCAGGCGTAGGCATTTTAATGGTCGAGCAGAACGCCAGGCAGGCGCTTGCCATTGCCGACAAGGGCTTTGTCCTGGCTGCCGGCCAAAACCGCTTTACTGACACCGGGGCAGCCCTGCTTGCCGACCCAGACGTGGCCAAGAGCTTTTTGGGCGGCTAGCCCGAGGGAATATGATGAACGAACTGATCTTTTTTATTAATAACGTGGTGATCGCCGGTAGTGTTACCGGCTCGATTTACGCGATTGGCGCGATTGGCGTAACGCTGATTTTTAGCATCATGCGCTTTGCCCACTTCGCGCATGCCGACATGATGACCTTTGGTGCCTTTATGGTGCTTTTGCTGACCACGCTATTTCCTGCCGCAGGCGCCAGCATGGGCATCCCTACCGCACTTTTGATGCTACCTGTTGCCATGCTGCTGACGGCGCTACTGGCGGTAAGCATCGATAAGGTATTTTACAAGCCACTGCGCGCGCATGGCGTTAAACCCATCGTGTTGGTCATTGGCTCTCTTGGCGTCACGCTGATGCTTCAGGGGCTTATTCGCCTGTTTGCAGGCACCGGCGGCCAGAGTTTGTACGTGGATGATCGCAAGGAAATTTTCCGCATCGCCGTGCCGTTTGAAGGAGTGCGCGCGCCGATTGTGATCACCGAGCCGCAAATCTACCTGTTTGTCATTACCCTGGTGGCCGTCGTTGCCCTGCATCTGTTTTTAAACCGCTCGCGGCTGGGTAAAGCGATGCGCGCAATGTCGGATAACCCGGAGCTTGCCCAAGCCTCGGGTATCAATACCAATACGATTGTGGCCGTCACTTGGGTCATTGCAGGCAGCCTGGCGGCGATTGCCGGCACCCTGCTTGCCCTGGATGTGACGTTCAAGCCCGATTTAAGCTTTTTCCTGCTGCTGCCTATCTTCGCCGCCGCCATTGTCGGTGGGGTCGGCCACCCTTACGGGGCGATTGCTGGCGGTTTTGTGGTCGGTTTTGCTGAAACCCTGGCCGTGTTTAACTGGAACGTGCTGCTGCGCCCCTTCCAGGACAGCTTCCCTGCCTGGCTGGAACTTCCCTCTAACCTGGCGTTTGTGGGTACCGAGTACAAAATTGTGGTGCCGTTTTTCATTCTGGTGGCCATTCTGGTGTGGCGTCCTACCGGCCTCTTTAAAGGCAAGGTGATCTAATGAGCGATTCAAGCAACACCCGCAACCCCGCTTATACACCTAAAGACGCGACACCTGAACGGCGCTTTCCTGTCCGCGAAGTAGTGCTGTTTGGCACGCTCCTCATCGCCATTTTGGCGGTTTATGGCTTAATGGGCGCCGCCTACAGTACGCGCATGCTGGTTGAGGCAGCCTGTTACGCCATTATTGCCCTGGGCCTGACCATTCAGTGGGGCTATGCCGGGCAATTCAATGCCGGGGTGATGGGCTTTGTGGCGCTGGGCGGTTTCTGCGCCATGCTGTTTAGCGTGCCCGTCAACGATGCCTTTTGGGGCACCGAACTGCCAGGCGAGCTGGGCCGTGTGCTGCTCTATGGCCTGACAGCCACACTGGTGGTGGTAGGTGCCACCCGGCTTGACCGGCTGGGCGTTCCCAAAAAGCTGCGTACCTTGATTGCCGTGGTGCTCGCGGTTGTGCTGTATCTGGTGGTGATTAGCCTGCTGCGCGACGTGACCAGCCAAATTCAAGCACAGGCAGGGTTTGTGGGCGGTTTTGGCCTGCCTGCCTGGACCGGCTGGATCGTAGGTGGCGCCTTGGCAGGCGGCGTAGGCTACCTGATTGGGCATATCTGCTTAGGGCTTCGCAGCGACTACCTGGCGATTGCCACACTGGGCATTGCGGAAATTATTAAAGCATTTTTGAAAAACTCCGATTGGCTGACACGCGGCACCGCCACGGTATCACCGCTCCCCTGGCCAACGCCCGGACCGGCAGAGCTTGGCTTTACGCTCTCAAGGGCGTTGTATCTGTCGATCACGGCCGTGGTGATTGCGGTGATTTTCTTTCTACTTCACCGGGCCTATCACGCGCCTTGGGGGCGCATGATTCGAGCGATACGCGATAACGAAGTCTCGGCGGCCGCCATGGGCAAGGACATCAACAAGCGCCGCCTGGAGATCTTTGTACTGGGGTGCATTTTGATGGGCCTTGGCGGTGGCATACTGGGGACGTTTAACAGCCTGTTTGATCCTCAAGGCTATCTGCCGCTTAACCACACATTTTTGGTGTTGGTGATGGTGATACTGGGCGGGCCGGGTAATAACCTGGGCACTATTTTCGGTGCCGTCGCGGTGTATATTATCTGGATTATGTCGGAGCCGTTGGCGCTCTTTTTGATGCAGTTGATCGTCAGCGTAGGTGAAAGCACGTTTGGCTGGGATGCACCGAACAATATGGATAGCCGCGCCCTGCAGGCACGGGTGTTGGTAATCGGCATGTTGATAACGCTGGTGCTGCGCTTTGCACCCAAAGGATTGCTGCCCGAAAAAATCACCCATCACGGTTGATGGCGAACGGTCCAAAGGGCTGTTTCAAGGTCAGTCTCAAGGACTATCTCAAGGACCTTCTTAAAAACCTGCCTACGAAAAAGCCCCGGTGCAAAACACCGGGGCTTAAACGACTTATCGATTCTGATCAAACGGCCTCGCTAACACGCTTATAAATCTACCTGCCCTTTGCTGGTAAATTGGCCATCTTCAATCACCATTTCTACGACAACGCCAGGCACATCACCGTATTCATCAAAATCGTGGGCGCCTGAGGCACCTTCGTAATTGATCTCGGTGCCCGCTGCGATTAGCTCGACGGCCTTCTCCCACTCACCCGGTAGAATCACTTCGCCCGGCGCACTGGAAACACTGCGCAGCGCCTCGGAAAGCCCTTCGCGCTCGGCGCTGCCGTTTTGCTCAATGGCCAGCGCCAGCAAGAAAGCGGCATCATACGCTTGGGCGGCAAACACCGCGCTGGGGTCAAAGCCTGCGGCTTCAGCGGCCTCGTTGAAAATAGGCGTACCGGGCAGGTCCGGGCTGCCTGGCCGCGTGGCAATCATGCCGTCCAGCACGTCTGCACCAATCGCCTCGACCAGGCTATCGCCGACCATACCGTCAGCGCCCACATACTGGGTAAACATGCCGCTTTCATACGCCTGGCGAAGCACGGTTTGACCAGAAGTGTCGGCATAGGCCAGCACCACCAGCGTATCGGCGCCACCAACAGAGAGCGAGCCCAATTCAGAACGGTAATCAGCGCGGTTATCTTCATGGGCAAGGTTTTCGGCAATCTCGCCGCCACCGGCTTCAAACGCTACGCTGAACGCATCAGAAAGCCCGCGCCCGTAGTCGTTATTGACATAGGTCACCGCCACGTAGTCGATACCTTTATCAAGCAGCAGCTTGGCCAGGATCTCGCCCTGGAACGCGTCAGAAGGCACCGTACGGAAGACCAAATCGTTGTCATCCAGCTCAGAGACCGCAGGCGCCGTCGAGGCAGGCGAGACCATCACCACCCCACCCGGGATCGCCGCGTTATTGGCTGCGGCAATCGTCGCCCCCGTGCAAAGTGCCCCCACAATCGCGGTGACCTGCTCAGAGTTGACCATGCGGTCAGCCGCGTTCGAGGCTGCCGAGGCATCGGCGCAGGTGGTATCGCCCGAAGGCATTACCAACGTTTGGCCATCCAGAATGCCGCCCTGGTCGTTAACCTGCTGGACGGCAAGCTTTGCCCCTTCAAAGATAGGCGGCGTAAGACTTTCAATTCCCCCGGTAAAACCACCAAGGAAGCCAATTTTCACTTCTGCCTGGGCCACCCCCGTTATGGCAAATGCAGAGGCCGCAACGGCAGTGGCTAATGCGCGCTTATTGATCATATTATTTGTCGCTCCCAGTGAGATAACCCGTCCTGCGCTAGCGCGCAGAAACTTCCTCTAATCTGGAACCACAACGTTAAAAACACAAGCAACGCTTTCTAACGCTGCTTTGATGTTTATCGACGACGCGCTGCATCTATAACCAGCGTTACAGGCGTTAAAGCACCACCATCTGTAAGAGCAGTACGCACAGCATTAGCCAACCCAGCCACCGCCTGCATCCTTTACTCATGGCGGCTATTACCCGCCCGCTGGTCTTGTTGTTTACGCTGTCGATTCCGGCGGTACACGCGCACCAGTGCAATACTTAGCGCCGCTGCTAACATGAAGCCCAAGGTGAGTCCTTGCCAGGGCCGTGCCGCACTTTCCAATAGCGTCTCCAGCGTGATGATAACGATCAGGCCCAACGCCTGAGAACCAATAGCCAGCGCGCGCAGCACGTCAAAGGCGGGTTGTGACATAGTCAGTCTCCGTAATTTTCAGCTCACGTGGTATGGTCTCGTAGTGTACCTGCTTATCGGAAAGACCATGAATGCCATTGCCCTTGGGCCGCTATTGATTTCATTACCCAGGTTATACGCCATCGGCTGTGCGCTGCTGGTGTTACTGTCGGCGCGTTACTTACTGCGCTTACCACCGCCACTGTTAAATCGCTGGTTCACCGGGCTAATCCTTGCCTGGTTAGTCGGGGCGCGTATCGCGCACATTACGCTTCACCTGGAGAGCTATAGTGCCAATCCGCTTGATGCACTTAAAGTCTGGCAACCGGGGTACCACGGCATCGGCGGATTATTGACCGGCTTGCTATGGACCGCCTGGACGCTTCGCAAGCGGCTTTCAGCGTTACTCGGGGGCACCGTCATTCTGCTCTGCGCCTCGGGTCTATGGCTTATGCTGGTATCCCTGTCGCCCTTGGGTAGCGCATCTGCCGTCAGCCAATTACCCGAGATCCGCTTGGAAAACGTAGACGGCGCCGACGTGTACCTGCCCGACCTAGCAGACGGCAGCGACCGGGTGATTGTTAACCTTTGGGCCACCTGGTGCCCACCCTGCCGACGCGAAATGCCATTACTCGAAGAGGCTGCCCAGCGCGAAGGCGTAAGCGTCGCGGTCGTTAACCAGGGGGAAGATTTGTTGCCTATCGTGCGTTATTTGGACGCAGAAGGGTTGGATTTTACCCATGCACTGCGCGACCCAGGCCAAACGCTGATGGCCCTGTTTGAAGCGCCCGGGCTACCCACTACGGTGCTTTTTGATGGCCAGGGCACTACCCTGGATATCCACGTTGGCGAGCTTACCCGTGCCCATCTTGAACACTGGTTGGAAGATTGACGCCGATACACCTTAATCCCCCGGCGCCTTTGCGTTAGAATCCCCCGCCCTACCGCTGCTGATGGCGTGCCCTCGGCAGCGTATGACCCGTTTTTGTAGACTTCCCCGAGGCATCATGAGCGATTTTTCACCCGGCCAGCGCTGGATTAGCGACGGCGAAGCCGAGCTTGGGCTTGGCACCGTGCTTAACTGCGACTTCCGTAGCGTTACCATCTTGTTCAGTGCCAGCCAGGAAACCCGAACCTATAACACGCGCCAGGCGCCGTTGACCCGCGTGATGTTCGGCAGCGGCGATCGGGTACTGTCGGCCGATGGCTGGCAGATGATCGTTGATGACAGCAAAGAGTCTCACGGCCTGATTACCTATATCGGTGAGGACAGCGAAGGCACGCCGCGCGAACTTCCCGAAGCCAAGCTGGCTGACACCATGCAGTTTGATCAGGCACGTGATCGCCTGCTGACAGGCCAGGTAGACCGCAACGACTGGTTTGATCTGCGCTTTCGGACGCTGCACCATCACCAGCGCATTGAGCAGCACAACGCCCTGGGCTTTGCCGGGCCGCGCATCGATTTGATTCCGCACCAGCTGTATATCGCCGACGAAGTTGCTCGCCGTCATGCACCGCGCGTGCTTCTGGCGGATGAAGTAGGCCTGGGGAAAACCATTGAAGCCGGGCTGATTCTGCACCGCCTGCTGCTGACCGGCCGTATTGAGCGGGCGCTTATATTGGTGCCCGACAGCCTGACCCACCAGTGGCTGGTGGAGCTTCTGCGCCGCTTCTCGCTGAATGTCAGCCTGCTTGATGAGCATCAAAGCCAGGCCCATGGCAGCGCCAACCCGTTTGAGAGCGCCCAGCTAGTGCTGGCAAGCCAGGGCTGGCTGTTTGCCAACATTCATCGCCAGGACCAGGCGCTGGCCAGCCGTTTTGACCTGCTGATTGTCGATGAAGCTCACCACCTAGACTGGAGCGCCGAGGGTAGCGACCCAGGTTATCAATGTGTTGAGCAGCTCGCTGCTGAAATTCCTGGCCTGCTGCTGTTAACGGCCACACCTGAGCAAATGGGTATTGAAAGCCACTTTGCCCGCCTACGTCTGCTGGACGCCGAACGCTATCACGACCTGGAGCGCTTCAAAGACGAAGAGCGCCACTACACCGCTGTCGCCAGCGCCATTGACGCTTTAGATGAACTGCCTGCCACGCCGGATGCCCGTGCCCGAATAGATGCCGTCGCCGACGACCGCGACAGCCAGGCGCTGCTGGCAACGCTGTGTAACGCGGAAGCCAGAACAGAGCAGCACGATGCGGCCCGCCATCAACTGCGTGACGCCTTGCTTGACCGCCATGGCACGGGGCGGGTGATGTTCCGCAATAGCCGCCGTCATGTTGGCGGCTTTCCCGAGCGTCGCCTGCACCTCTCCTCGCTTGAGCTACCCTCCGCGTATCGCCGCGTGCTGCGCCGCCTGGAGCGTGATGACGACTACCTGGACGAGCTGCTGATCGAAACCGGCATGGATCATCCGGATGTCTTGATCTATCCGGATGCCATGTACCGTGAGCTCAGCAACGACCCGCTCAACGGTGAAGCCTGGTGGCATATCGACCCACGGGTTAACTGGCTGCTGGATAAGCTCAGCGACGATAGCGAAACAGGCTTTGCCAACGACAAAGTACTGGTCATTGCCCACCATCGTGAAACCGCCGAGGGGCTGGCCGAAGGGCTGCGCGTGCTGGGCGGCTATCAGGCGCCGGTCTTCCATGAAGGGCTTTCGCTGGTTGAGCGTGACCGCGCCGCCGCCGCGTTTGCCGATGAAGAAGAAGGCGTACAAGTCCTCGTTTGCTCGGAAATTGGCTCAGAGGGGCGCAACTTCCAGTTCTGCCGCCACCTGGTCATGTTCGATATGCCCCAGCATCCTGACCAACTGGAGCAGCGCATTGGCCGTCTGGACCGTATCGGCCAGAAGCACGCCATTGAGCTACACGTGCCCAGCTTTATCGGCAGCCCCGGCGAGCGCCTGCTGCGCTGGTATAACGAAGGCATGGACGCGTTCAGCGCGCCCCACGGCATCGGTAGCGACCTGTACGAGGCCTTTGGCGATGCACTTGCCGATGCGCTTCTCGACGATGAAACGCTGGACGAAATCATCGTTGAAACACGGGAAATGTTTACCGCCAAGCTGGCCGAACGCGATGCCGGGCGCAACCGCCTGCTGGAACTTAACGCCTGTCGGCCAGCACGCGCCCAAGAAGTGATTAGCGCTGTACGTGAGTTGGATGAAGATACCGCACTCCCACGTTATGTAGAGCGCGCGCTGGACGTATTTGGCGTGGACAGCCAGGAGATCGGCAAAGGACTTCTTCACTTGCAGCCCAGCCAGCATATGCTGGACGGATTGCCCGGCCTGGTGAAAGGCGAAGAGGGCTTTACTGCGACCTATAGCCGTTCCCAAGCGCTTGCGCGGGATGATGTTCAACGCCTTTCGTGGGAGCATCCGCTGCTGCGCGAAATGATGGAGCGCATTCTGGACGGCACCATGGGCAACACGGCCCTGGCGCTGCTGCGTCACACGGCCATCCCCAGTGGGCGGCTAATGGCGGAGCTTGTCTTCCGCACCCACTGCCCGGCGCCGACGTCACTGCACCTTAACCGCTTCTTGCCGCCCACCGCCGTACGCGTTCTGCTGGATGAATCAGGTGCCAACCTGACCAGCAAAATCTCGTTCACAGGGCTTGGCAAAAACCTGCAAAAGGTCAATAAATCGCTAGCGCGGGATTTAATTAAAAGCCGCCACGATCAGTTACGTGAGCTGCTTATTCAGGGTGAAGGCGAGGCAGAACGTGAGCTGCCCAGTATTGTAGAGGCCGCTGAAACGCGCATGCGCGCCCAACTGGATGCTGAGCTTGCCCGCCTAACAGCACTAGCCGAGCATAACCCCTCGGTACGCGCTGAAGAGCTGGATGCCCTGAAGCAGGAGCGCCAGGCGCTGAGCGAGGCGATAGAAAATACTCGCCTGCGGCTGGACTCCGTTCGGGTCGTGATTACCGTTGACCCCAACGGCTAAGCGCTCAAGCTCGCCTTAATATCTCTGCCAGCGCCTTATCGAGTGTCGGGTACTGAAACTCAAACCCCGCCTCGATAAGGCGCGCCGGGCGCATGTCAGCCCCGGTTAGCAGCAGCCGAGACATTTCCCCCAAGCCTGCTTTTAACACAAAGGCAGGCACGGGGAGTATGGCCGGGCGGTTAAGCCGTTTGGCTAGCGTTTTGGAAAATTCGGCATTAGTGGCGGGATGCGGTGCACTGCCGTTAAAGGCGCCATTAAGGTCCTCTTTTTCCAGCAGGAACACAATCGCGTCCACCAGATCCTCGCGATGAATCCAGGGCATATACTGCTCACCGCTGCCAAAACGTCCGCCTAGCCCCAGCTTAAACGGCGGCAGCATTTTCTGAAGTGCTCCACCTCCTGCATCCAGCACCAGCCCCGTTCGTAGAAGCGCCAAACGTACGCCGAGCGCTTCAACAGGCTTTGCAGCCGCCTCCCACTTAACGCATAGCCGGTGGGCAAATTCATCGTGCGCGGCGGTGTCTTCGGTAACAACGCGCTGACCCTGATCACCGTAGTACCCCATGGCCGAGCCACTTACCATCACCTTGGGCACGGGCTGCCCACTGGCCTGGAGCTCTTCACATAGCGTAACGAGCTGGTGAGTCATATGGGTGCGTGACTGAATAAGCGTCTCTTTTTGCGCGTCACTCCACCGTTTAGCAGCAATCGGCTCACCGGCCAAGTTAACGATTGCCTCGGGCGGTGCCGCTAAAAAATCAAGCACGCTGGCGCGAATATCGCACTCGCGAGGCAACCGCTTACGCGCTTTCTGCGGGTCTCTTGATACCACTTGTACGGCATGTCCTTGGCCTTGCAGCTTTTCGCAAAGGCGTTTTCCGACAAAACCGCTGCCTCCGGTGACTAATATACGCATGGTGTTGCTCCTGTTGTGACGCCGCGCAAATACGCGCTAGCCACGCGCTTGCTTCTTCCCCAGGCATAGCAGGCCATTCCCAGCACGGCAAACACTCAGGTTGGCTTACTACTCACTAATGTAGCGTTAAGTACACTACCTATACACTAACCGCACCTAAACATTCCCAAGGATAGCTTTGGTAGTATCTATGTAGAAGTTGATAGCAATATAACCCTTGGCTATAGAAGCATAACAAGTCAGCCAGTCCAGTAACATCATGCACTTAGTCCCGACGTGACGTTTCACCAAGACCTCCTGTACAGACAAAGGTTGTACCTGATAGCGACAAGTTGTACAAAGAGAGCTACGATAGCGCGTTATTTCTTATGTTTATTCAAACGACACAACATGGATTGTGAATCATTTCTGCCCCAGAGAACGCAAATAGCCTTTTGTATCCTGCGGCTTCAGACAACCAAGAGGCACAGGCGCCCATGAGCATCAAGGCGACCCACCCGCCCGACACCCCGCTCTATCCGATCCGGGAAGTCTCCCGTTTAACGGGTGTGAATTCGGTCACCCTGCGCGCCTGGGAGCGTCGCTACGGTTTGATTCGCCCTAAACGTACACCTAAAGGGCATCGCTTATACGCCCAGGATGATATCACCCGCATTGAACGTATTTTGCAGTGGCTCAACCGTGGTGTTCCCGTTAGCCAAGTCGTTGACCTGCTTGACCAGCCAGAAACGGTAGAAGCCCCCGCGCCCAACGCCGGCGATTGGATTAGCCAGCGTCAGCAACTGCAGGTGGCAATAGAAGCGCTCGACTTACCCAGGCTTGAGACGCTTTATTATCAGAGCCTGGCCCTGTACCCGCTAAGCACAGCAGTAAGCGAGCTCTGGCAGCCGGTCATCCTGGCACTGGAAGCCAAGTGGACGATTCAGCCAGACATTTTGGCACGACGAACACTTGAAGCCTTTTTACGTAGTCAAGTGGGCACACGCCTTCATTACGCGAACCAGGCCACGCGTGGGCCTTTACTGCTGCTGGCTGCCATGCCCGACGATCAAGGTCCTCTATGGGTATTGATCGTCGCCTTAATGGCCAGCGAGCAGGGTTACCGTATACAGATGTTTGATCACACGCTGCCTCTTGAAGCATTGCCCCAAGCGGTGACTCGGCTACATGCCTCAATGGTGCTGCTAACGAGCGGCCAGCGAGAAAGCGATAGCTATATTCATACGGTACTACCCAATGCAGCCGAGGCGCTTAGCGTTCCACTGGGTATCTGCGGTGAAGTCGCCCGGCTGCGTGATAGCGAGCTGCGTGATAGCCCCGTGCATACGCTAGGTGATGAGCTCCCCCAAGCCATTGCACGCCTGCGCCCACTGCTACGTGAGTCTGGCGTTTTATAGACCATTTAACCCCTCGTGCCAGCGATGGACTTTAAATGTCGTTAGATGAATGGCCGCACGGAGATGGTTTTTGAAATAGTTTTTCACCGCGCCGGAGGCAACATGGACGTTCAATTAGTTTGGCTACGTAGCGATCTGCGCATTCATGACAACACAGCCTTGGCTGCTGCAGCGACTAAAGGCCCGGTGATTGCCGTCTTTCTTCGCAGCGTGGCCCAGTGGCAATCCCACGATCATGGTGTTAACAAGATCGACTTTTGGGCGCGCGGTGTAGCGGCCGTTAAAGATGCCCTTAACGGGCTTAACATTCCTCTCTTGCACCGCGACATCGGGCACTATCGAGAGGCGCCCAAGGCGCTCCTCGACATTGCCCGCGAGCATTCGGTTAAACAGCTGCACTTTAACTACCAATACCCGTTAAACGAACAGCAGCGCGATAACGCGGTATTGGGCGCCTTTAAAGAAGCCGGTATTACCGCTCATGGATATCATGACAGCGTGGCGTTCGCGCCCGGCACGCTGCTAACCGGCAAAGGCGACTATTACGGTGTTTTTACGCCTTTTTCCAAGGCGTGGCATAAGCAGATCAGTGCTGAACAGCTGGCTTTACGCGATACGCCAGAACCTCAACAGCGTTTACCGATTAAAAGCGATACATTACCAGGTCTCCCCAGGCTCGATGACACACCGATCGATCATCAACAATGGCCTGCTGGAGCGGAAATAGCAGGCGATTACCTGGCACGGTTTTTACGTTTTCGTGGCCGCCACTACCGCCAGCAACGCGACATTCCAAGTGTATGCGGCACCAGCGAGCTTTCACCCTACCTCGCACTGGGGATGATATCGCACCGCCAGTGCATGCAAGCGGTGATGAGCGAGAACAGCGGACACTTGGCCGATGGCGATGCCGAGCTTACCACATGGGTCAACGAGCTTATCTGGCGCGAGTTTTATCAGCACGTTGCGGTAGGCTTTCCTGAGGTATGCCGCCATCATCCGTTCCAGAAGCATACCCAACAGCTTGCCTGGCGCGATGATGACACAGGTTTTAACGCCTGGAGCGAAGGGCGCACAGGCTACCCGCTGGTGGATGCCGCGATGCGCCAGTTGGTCGCCACGGGGTGGATGCATAACCGACTACGCATGGTGACAGCGATGTTTTTGAGCAAGCATTTGCTGATCGATTGGCGACGCGGCGAGGCGTTTTTTATGCGCCACCTGGTAGACGGTGAGTTTTGCGCTAATAACGGTGGCTGGCAATGGGCGGCGTCAACAGGCACCGACTCAGCACCTTATTTTCGAATCTTTAACCCTACCACCCAATCCAAACGCTTTGACCCAGACGGGGAGTTTATTGCTCGCTGGCTCCCTGAGCTTGGCACATTGCCGGCCAAGGCACGTCATGCGCCGCCGCACGATATGCTTACCCAATTGGATTACCCTGAGCCCATCGTTGAGCATAAGGCAGCTCGTCAGCGGGCGTTAGATGCCTTTAAAGCCCTTTCCAAATCGCCAGACGGCTAGACCGCGGCCGCTGCAAGGAGTGGCGGTTCCCAGCGCTGTTCCAGGGTTTCGACCCCTTCGGCGACGACGTCAAGCCCCATACCTTCGGCCATCGCGAGCACCGCCTTGACGATAGCGACGTCCGCTTTGCTATTGGGCAGCTCTCGGATAAACGCACGATCCAGCTTGATGTTATCGACCGGCAGCCCAAACCAACGGTCGATTAAGAGAAATTGGTAGCCACATGGCGGTTCGCTATATCCTGTCACTAAAAACTAACACTAATTAAATAAACATAATTTTCTAGCAGCATACCTGTCCTGGAGCAAAGGCTTGAATAACGCATATAACGTTAATAAGCCGTTTATCCAGGCCAACTTACTGATGCCGACGGGGCGTAAAAGCTTACCTTAAAACCTCTATTACTTAATAAAAAAACGTTCGATGTACGCGATAGGTAGTGACTTACGTGCATTCGTCTGTTTCGGGAAGTAGACTAGCTAGACCTTGCGGGCCGTGTCTCGACACTGCATTTCCGTGCTATGCTCCGGTGCTACACCTCAGCTATAGGTGCCGCACGCGGCCAACAATCATTTTGAAACTCGGAACGATTCAGTGACCAAGCAACATTCCTTTGATCGCGAAGAACTGCTGGCCTGCTCACGCGGCGAGCTATTTGGACCCGGTAACGCGCAGCTTCCGGCTCCCAACATGTTAATGCTCGACCGTATCGCACACATTCATGAAGAAGGCGGTGAGCACGGCAAAGGCGAGCTGATCGCCGAGCTGGATATCTCTCCTGACCTGTGGTTTTTTGACTGCCACTTTCCAGGTGATCCGGTGATGCCCGGCTGCCTGGGTCTCGATGCCATGTGGCAGTTAGTGGGTTTCTACCTGGGTTGGCTGGGTCACCCGGGGCGCGGACGCGCACTTGGCTGTGGCGAGGTAAAATTCAGTGGCCAGATCATGCCAGATGCGAAAAAAGTAACTTACCGCATTAATATAAAGCGTATTATTACCCGTCGACTTATTTTGGGCATTGCTGACGGCACCGTTTCCGTCGACGAACGCGATATATACCAGGCTAATGATTTACGCGTTGGCCTATTCACCTCTACTGCGAATTTCTAACAGGAGGCTCCCATGCGACGAGTGGTAGTCACCGGCCTTGGCATTGTGTCGTGCTTAGGCAACGACCAGCAACAGGTCTTGGACGCTCTCCAAAACGGGCGCAGCGGTATTCGTTTTAAGGAAGAGTACGCTGAACGTGGCTTTCGTAGCCATGTCGCGGGCAGTGTCGATATCGATCTGGATACCCTTATCGACCGTAAACTGCGCCGCTTTATGGGCGATGCTGCAGCGTATGCCTATGTATCCATGGCTCAGGCCATTGAAGACTCAGGGCTTTCCGAAGAACAGGTTTCCAACGAACGTACCGGCCTTATTGCAGGCTCCGGCGGCGCTTCTAGTGCTAATCAGGTCGAAGCGGCTGACGCCATGCGTGAGAAAGGCTTGCGCCGCGTTGGCCCTTACCGCGTTACCCGCACAATGGGCAGCACGGTCTCAGCCTGTTTAGCAACTCCGTTTAAAATCAAAGGCGTAAACTACTCAATCTCATCTGCCTGTGCCACCTCGGCACACTGTATCGGCAGCGCGATGGAGCAGATTCAGCTCGGCAAGCAGGACGTGGTTTTTGCCGGCGGCGGTGAAGAGGAGCACTGGACCCTCTCGTGCCTGTTTGATGCCATGGGAGCGCTCTCTACCCATTACAACGATACGCCTGAAAAAGCCTCGCGCCCCTACGACCAAGCGCGCGATGGCTTTGTTATCGCTGGCGGCGGCGGCATGCTGGTATTAGAAGAGCTGGAGCATGCCAAGGCCCGCGGCGCTAAAATATATGGCGAGCTGGTAGGCTATGGCGCCACCTCTGACGGCCATGACATGGTCGCTCCTTCCGGCGAAGGCGCGGTGCGCTGCATGCATCAGGCAATGGCGACCGTGGAAGGCGATATTGACTACATCAATACTCACGGCACCTCAACGCCTGTTGGCGATGTAGCTGAGCTAAAAGCGGTACGTGCCGTGTTTGGCAACTCCACGCCTGCGATGAGCTCAACCAAGTCGCTGACGGGCCACTCTCTGGGCGCTACCGGTGTTCAGGAAGCCATCTACTCACTGCTGATGATGCAACACAACTTTGTTGCCGCCTCTGCCAATGTTGAACACCTCGACGAGCAGGCAGACGGCTTTGATATTGTGACAACACGGCGTGACGATGTGGCGCTTGAACGCATCCTGTCGAATAGTTTTGGTTTTGGCGGCACTAATGCCTGCCTGGTCTTCCAGCGCTATAACGGCTGAGCAATGCCTTAATGGCTGACGAGTTGTTGCAGTAATAAAACGGCGCCTTATCAAGGCGCCGTTTTTGCTGTTAGCGTTTGTCGCTATTCATGCCGAGCTACCCGCCCTCAAGGTCTTTGGCTAGTCGATGGGCGCGGCACCTCTGAAATCTCCTGCAACTGCGCCTCTATCCAGGCTTCAACGTCGGCCAGCACCTCATCAGGTGTGCGCCCTTCGGTCTCAATTGGCGGACCAATGCGTACCCGCAGCACCCCAGGCTGCTTCACCCAGTGGCGCCCAGGCCAACGTTCGCCTGCGTTATGTGCAATCGGTAGCACCGGCACACCCGCGCGGCAAGCCACCACGCTGCCGCTCTTGTTATAGCGCTTACGCACACCGGGGTCGACTCGCGTTCCTTCCGGGAAAATCAGCACTGAAAGACCCGTTCCTAGCCGCTCCACACCTTGCGTCAGCACCTGTTTCAAGGCACGCGCGGGCTTGGAGCGGTCCAGGCTAATCGGTTTTAGCAGGCGCAATCCCCAGCCAAAAATCGGGATATGCAGAAGCTCCTGCTTAAGCACCGTGCATACCGGCGGTTTCATGACTTGAAGAAAAACCGTTTCCCACTCGCACTGATGGTTCGCCTGAATCACACAAGGCCCATCCGGAATACGCTCGCGCCCCTGAATATCGTAGCGAACCCCACAGGCTAGTTGAAACCAGGCCACTAAAAAGTGGTTATACAGGTTCAACAGCCGGTAACGGCCTGCCAACGGTAAAAAAGGGGCGATGGGTAGAAACAGCACGCCAATAATCAGCATGGCAAGAAAGTACCCGGCATAAAACACCAGGCTACGAACCACATTGGTCAAACGGACTCTCCTGTACTAGCGTCTTGCTGGCCATCACGCGTTAAACACCAGGCATCCAGCATACGCCCCACCTCTAGCCGCCACGGCTTTTGATGCACGCCAAAGACATCCAGTACCCGGCGACAATTTAAAACACGCCGCAGTTTTGCATCGTGATGATGATTAAGGGCCGTGACTTCGCCAAGCTCAATTTGCTCACCACGGCCTTCCAGATGCGTTGCCAACTGAGTACGCACCATGGAGCTAAACGTAAACACACTGACAGGTTCAGTGCCTGCCAAATGGTAGGCTCCCCACGCGTTGGCGCCACACGCCTGCTGCTGAAGCATGCCTACCAGTGCCATAGCGACCGCATCGGCTGACGTTGGGCAACACACGACATCCTCTGCGGCCCGCACACTTTGCCCTGTCACCAGGCTATCCAGCATTTCATTCAACCAGGCGTGGCTACCTTCAAGCGCAAACAAGGGCCCCAGACGAATGATCAGATGGTGATGGTGCTCTGCCCGAATACGGTCCCCCGTGGCAACCAGGCGCCGCAAGCACTCATCACGCGGAGTCGGTACTACGTGCTCGTCGATAGGCTCATCAAAACCATCCTCATAGAGCTGGTCTGAAACACACCACACCAGCGGCACCGACTGCGCAAGACATGCCTCCAGGCAGCGGTCAACCGCGTCGGCATGTGCGCCTACCTCGGCGGGTGTCATGTTCAGCGGCTGTGCCAACGCTGGAACAACCACCGCATCCGGGGCAATCTCGTGTAACTGCGCCGCCGTTATGGTGGTGTCCTGCTCAATCACCAGCTCCATATCCGCACGACGGTTTACTTCCCGGGCCAGTGCCAAACTTAAGCAGTGCCCGGAATTCAGTATTAGCAGTTTCAAGACAGACCCCTTCTATCAACGAACATAGCGTAATGGCTTGATCAGCCGCTTTAGAACGGGATTTCGTCGTCGAAATCGTCAAAGCTGCCCGGATCAGGCGCGCCATAGTTGCTGTTCTGTTGGCCTTGCTGAGGGGCAGCATTTCCCTGGCGAGCGGGCTGGGCCTGCTGGGGCGCAGGTTGGGGGCGAGGAGCCTGCTGACCACCCTGCTGAGGATTGCCCTGCCCCAGGTTGCCCGGGTTGTTATTGCCATACCCTTGGCCGCCAAAGTTATTGCCCTGTGGAGCACCACCTTGCTGGGGATATCCCCCTTGAGGCGCTGCGCCTTGAGCCATACCGCCCTGGTTGCCAGGGTAATTATTCTGCGGTGCACCGCCACCCTGGAAGTCACCGGAACGGCCATCCAGCATCTGCATATCGTTGGCAACGATTTCAGTGCTGTAACGATCCTGGCCGTTTTGATCCTGCCATTTACGGGTTTGCAAGCGCCCTTCGATATAGACCTTGGAGCCTTTTTTCAAATACTGCTGGGCAATTTCAGCCGTCTTATTAAACAGCACGATCCGGTGCCACTCAGTACGCTCCTGGCGCTGGCCGCTTTGGCGGTCCATCCACGTATCAGAGGTGGCCAGATTCAAGTTGGCCACTGCCGTACCGCTGGGCGTAAAGCGCACCTCAGGATCTTGCCCGAGGTTACCGATCAGAATCACTTTGTTGATACCGCGAGCCATAAGGCGCTCCTTCCATTGTGTTACGTATAGATAAACATCGACGCGATCATGCCTACACTGCCGATACCACTGATTATTGCCTGCGGCTGGCAGCCAGCCGCATTAAGATTTGGGGGGAATCAGCCTGGCCAGTGCCGCCCTATCAAGCTGCTGACGATTCACTTTTAAATAGACCAGATGTTCTTCGGGCACCAGCATGACATCTTCGACGCCCACAACTTCTGCCAGCCGCTCCATCAATACATCCAGCGTATCTGGCAGCGCATCATTTAAGTCCACCACCTCGCTGGAGAGCGGCGGTGGTGAGGGCATTTTCCACATCGCAAGCCACCATAGCAGAGCCAGTGCCGCACAGCCGATAAAAACGGCATCAAGGCCCCACACATTCGCCAATAGTCCTCCCAGCGTACCGCCCAGAAAAGCCCCTAAAAACTGGCTTGTAGAGTACACGCCCATGGCGGTGCCTTTAGCGCCAGCGGGAGCAAGCTTACTGAGCATTGATGGCAGCGTCGCTTCCAGCAGATTAAAACCGGTAAAGAAAATAAACAGCCCAACAAACAGCCAGTTCCCATGAGAGAACGACGACCCAAGCCCGCCCAGGCTTACCGTAATGGCGCCAATAGCCAACAGGCATACGACTTTAATCTGCTGCTTTTTCTCGGCCACTATCATGAGCGGCACCATGGCAACAAATGAAAGCCCCATAATACCCAGGTACGCCAAACCGTGATGCGCCAGCGGTATGCCGGCTTCCTGCAACCGAAAGGGCACCGCGACAAAAATAGCCATCAGCACCAGATGTAGTGTAAAAATCGACAGGTCCAGACGCCACAGGTCAGGGCGCATAATCACACTTTTAACCTGCTGACGATCCATCCCCACATCACGGTGGCGCAGCCGCCGAGGAGCGGGCGGCACCCAGCGCCACAGAACGACTAGCCCTAAAAGCGTTAGCAGCGCGGTAAACCAGAACACGCCGGAAAGCCCCGCCCATGAGGCAAGCCAAGGGCCCACGACCATGGCAATACCAAACGAGACGCCAATTGACAGCCCGATGATTGCCATTGCCGCCGTACGCACCTGTTCGCGCGTTTGGTCGGCAAGCAGTGCCATGATGGCCGCCGCTACCGCGCCACCACCCTGCAAGGCTCGCCCAATAATAACCCCACCGATGGAGTCGGCCATCGCGGCCACCACACTGCCTATGGCGAAAACAAGCAGCCCAAAGGCGATAACCCGTTTACGCCCAATGCGGTCTGACAGCCAACCAAAGGGGATTTGCAGTATGGCCTGGGTAAGCCCATAAACACCTAATGCAAAGCCCACCAGCAAGGGTGTCGCCCCTTCAAGCGCGTCGGCATACAGCGCCAGCACCGGCAACACCATGAAAAGCCCCAACATACGAGACGCATAAAGCCCAGCCAAGCCGCTGATTGCACGACGCTCAGAGGCCATTAGCAGTGCGGAAACCTTGCGCATAATGCCCTTGTGTATGGTGGATAAGGTAATTTTCTCGGAGAACCCCCCATTCTAGCGGTTTGCAACCACGCTGGAAACGCCGTCCTGCGTTAACGGATAACAAAGCGTTTTTGCCGAGAGGGGGTGGCAAACGTATAATTACTTTTTTGCCGCGCGAGTCGAGGTGTTGATGGACAGCATTCTGGTCAGGGGTGCACGCACCCACAACCTCAAGCAGATCGATGTGGAACTGCCCCGCGACAAGCTGATTGTGATTACCGGCCTATCCGGTTCGGGAAAATCGTCGCTGGCGTTCGATACGCTGTATGCCGAAGGGCAGCGACGCTACGTAGAGTCACTCTCTACCTATGCGCGCCAGTTCCTGTCGATGATGGAGAAGCCCGATGTGGACCACATCGCGGGACTTTCGCCTGCAATCTCCATTGAGCAGAAATCCACCTCTCACAACCCGCGCTCAACCGTGGGCACCATCACCGAAATATACGACTATCTGCGCTTGCTGTTTGCCCGTGCGGGCACCCCACGCTGCCCAGAACACGGCGAAGAGCTTGAAGCCCAAACCATTTCACAGATGGTCGACCAGGTAATGAATCTGGCCGAAGGCACCAAGCTAATGCTGTTGGCACCTGTGGTTAAAGGCCGCAAGGGAGAACACTTACAGCTGCTTGCCGAGCTTCGCGCTCAAGGGTTTGTGCGTGCGTTAATCGACGGCCAAGTGCTGGAGCTTGACGATATCGCACCGCTGGATAAACGTAAAAAGCACGATATCAGCGTTGTGGTTGATCGTTTCAAAGTGCGCGACGATATCGCCCAGCGCCTGGCAGAATCTTTTGAGACGGCCATCAATCTCGCCGATGGCACCGCCATGATTCATTTTATGGACGGCGAGCAGGAAGACATGGCGTTTTCATCACGCTTTGCCTGCCCGGTCTGCGGCTATTCGCTGTCAGAACTTGAACCTCGCATGTTCTCGTTCAACAACCCTGCGGGTGCCTGCCCGACCTGTGATGGTTTGGGCATACAGCAGTATTTCGACCCTGAAAAGCTGATTAGCCATCCTGAGCTCTCGTTAGCAGAAGGCGTCATTAAAGGCTGGGATCGGCGCAATATTTATTATTTCACTCAGTTACAAGCGCTCGCCAAGCACTATCAGTTTGAGCTGGAAACGCCCTGGAAAGATTTGGCGCGTCACGAACGTGACATCATTCTTAGCGGCAGCGGTGATGAACAGATTCCCTTTGCCTATGTAGGCGACCGGGGGCGCAAGGTCACTCGCGAGCATGCCTTTGAGGGTGTGCTGCCCAATATGCAGCGCCGTTATCGGGAAACCGAGTCCAACATGGTGCGCGAAGACTTGGCCAAGTACATCGCCCTGCAGCCCTGCGCCACGTGTCACGGTACGCGCCTGCGCAAAGAGTCACGTCATGTGTTTGTGGATGACCGTAATATCGCCGACGTAGTGCGCACACCGATTGGCGAGGCGCAGCGCTACTTTGCAACGCTTAGGCTGCCTGGCCGCAAAGGCGAAATTGCCGACAAAATTGTTCACGAGATCCAGGCCCGCCTGGAGTTTCTGGTAAACGTAGGGCTTGATTACCTGAATCTTGAGCGTAGCGCCGACACCCTTTCCGGCGGCGAAGCCCAGCGGATTCGCCTGGCAAGCCAGATTGGCGCGGGGTTGGTGGGCGTCATGTACATTCTTGATGAACCCTCCATTGGCTTGCACCAGCGTGACAACGACCGGCTATTGAAAACCCTGGAGCGCCTGCGCGACTTGGGCAACACCGTGATTGTGGTAGAGCATGACGAAGATGCCATTCGCGCCGCTGACCACGTATTGGACATTGGCCCAGGCGCCGGTGTGCACGGTGGCGAGATTGTCGCCCAGGGCACGCCTCAGGACGTTATGGACAACCCCAACTCGCTGACCGGCCAGTACTTAACCGGCACCCGCGAGATCAGCGTGCCGCCCTACCGCATTCCCGGCAACCCCGAAAAACAGCTGGTGCTACGCGGTGCCACTGGCAATAACCTGCAGGATGTAACGCTCAGCCTGCCACTGGGGCTGTTCATTGCAATTACCGGCGTATCCGGGTCGGGTAAATCCACACTGATCAACGGCACGCTAATGCCGATTGCCGCGCGGGAGCTTAATCGCGCAACAACCTTGACGGCGGCGCCTTACGAGAAAATCGAAGGGCTCGATCAGCTTGATAAAGTGATCGATATTGATCAAAGCCCAATTGGCCGCACACCACGCTCCAACCCCGCCACCTATACCGGCATTTTCACACCTATCCGTGAGCTGTTTGCCGGTACCCAGGAAGCTCGCTCGCGTGGCTACAAGCCAGGCCGCTTTAGCTTCAACGTTAAGGGTGGCCGCTGCGAGGCGTGCCAGGGCGAAGGCATGATCAAGGTCGAGATGCACTTTTTGCCGGATATCTACGTTCCCTGCGACGTTTGTAAAGGCAAGCGCTATAACCGCGAGACGCTGGATATCCACTATAAGGGTAAAACGATCCACGAAGTGTTGGAGATGACGGTTGAGGATGCGCTTGAGTTCTTTAGCCCGGTACCGGCGATCGCGCGCCGCCTGCAAACGTTACTGGATGTAGGGCTTTCCTACATCCGCTTGGGCCAGAGCGCCACCACACTGTCAGGTGGCGAGGCGCAGCGGGTCAAGCTTGCTCGTGAGCTTGCCAAACGTGACACCGGCAAGACGCTGTATATCCTGGATGAACCTACAACCGGGCTTCATTTTGAAGATATTCGTCAGCTACTGACCGTATTGCATCGTTTGCGCGACCACGGCAATACCATCGTGGTCATCGAGCACAACCTGGATGTGATCAAGACGGCTGACTGGATTGTCGACCTGGGCCCGGAAGGCGGTTCCGGCGGCGGGCAAATCATCGCCGAAGGCACGCCGGAACAGATCGTCAAGCAGCACGTTTCACATACCGGACGCTTTCTCTCTCCGCTACTTGAACGCGGCAACCGCGCCGCTTCGTAATCGGGCGTTTCAGGGTGGGCATGCGCCCACCCTGAACGTGATTTTATGCCATAATTTAGCCGATTCGCCCCTGTATCAAGGTCATCGGGCAGTGCAGTGCGCGATTAATTGCTTATCGTCATTCGCCAAATAACTTGATATTTGTTAGGCAACACTCATGGAGATCAAGCTGTGAGCGAAGATCAAAGCTGCATTCTTCACCACTTCAGCCACTACTGCTCATTAAGCACGGCAGATAAAGCCCTGTTAGCGTCCCTGGAAGAGAGCCCTGTACATGTTAGCCGCACTTTTAGCTTGCTGAGCGAAGAAGGTCTGGTATTTCGTGATCGTCACAACGTTACGATTCCTGACCTTCAAGCACTGGCGGCAGTCGGCGAGTTTGATGACTGTTATCTTAATGGCGACGTTAGGCCATTATTCGAACTTTCTGCCTAGTGGCCATTACCACTACCATTACCACGTGCTGCCACGGGCGGTAGTGGTTTATAGAAAGCACCCGGCGCCTTTGCTGCGGGCAAACCCGTCATAAACGCTGGGCTTTTCTTACCCAACCTTGATGTGCTGACATGACACCCTATTCAACAGCCTTGGCAAGCGCCACCCTTCTACTTATTGCACCGTTAACACAGGCGGCGAACTTTAATATGGAGGACATACAGTCGCACGGTCAGTGGCAATCAATGGCGTTAACGCTGGGTAATGAGCACCACTTTCGCGCCGTTGAAACCCATAGTTATTCCGACGCGACACTCAGCCTGAATGCCACCCAAAACGTGTGTGATTTACCTTGGCTTGAAGTGCGTGTCACGCTGGAGGAGCAGCAAGGCGAAAGTAAAACCGTCAACCTGGTGCCGACCCGGCTGCGTATTGATGAGCAGCCCGCGGTCGATACCATGGCAGAATTCATCACCGAACGAGGCGATAACGGCTTTTACGTACACTTTTATCTTGCTGATATGCAGACGCTAATGCATCAGATGGAACAAGGCGAGCAACTTTTCCTGGGGTTTGATCGAGGCGAACAGCCCCCCTGGTACATGACATTTCAGCTTGAAGGCGCCCATCAAGCGATTGAGCGCATGCAAACGCTATGTGAAACCGCGTCGCCCTGACTGACGATATCGACAATTTTTGAATATTAGACAGGGAAGTCTTATTAAGTATTGAGCGTCCTATGATTTTCTTTCACACAGAACCCAGCCATCGGCTGGCGTTCCGGAGTTCTCGCTGGGAGATACTCTCCCGCACTTTTCTAGCGCACACAAAAAACCCAGCCGATTGGCTGGGTTCTTCGTTA
>NZ_JBQSXT010000004.1:0-170848 GCF_052378605.1 Halomonas sp. AOP27-A1-41 | reverse complement strand
CTCGTAGCGATTCGCTAGTTCAGCCTCTGTGGGTAGCCTTGAGCCTCGAAGATATTGACCACGAAGAATCCAGCTTCGCATGTCCTCATGTAGTTCTTTCGTCTTTTCAACTTTAGTCTTTGTTGTCACGTTTAATACTGCCCTGTTGCGATTGTTTTGCTTGTAAAACAAATGGTTATTTATTTTGTTTTAAGTCTTTAATAAACAAATTGATAAATTTGTTTGTCCAGAGTGTACTGTTCAAGGCGATTTTAAAACCAATAAGGAGATAATAATGCGCGCACGCCATCAACTAACAGGTCTTCTTTTTGCTCTGTCTTTAGCACCTTTGGCTCAAGCTAATGACTTTGTGTTTGGTCATATCTATGAGGCAAGCCATAGTCATCATAAATGGGCACTATGGGCCGCTAATGAAATCGAAAAGCGAAGCGATGGGCGGCATCATGTTGAGGTTTTTCCCTCCTCTCAATTAGGCAACGAGGTTGAGCTTAACGAAGGTCTCGACTTGGGAACGGTAGATATCATTTATACCGGGAATGCGTTTGCTGGAAATGCTTATCCGCCTATTGCTTTGGGCAGTGCTCCTTTCGTTTTCCGGGATTTTGATCACTGGATGACTTATTCAAAAAGCGATCTTTTCCAAGAGCTTGCCGAGGGATATGAAAACTCTACGGGGCATGTGCCGCTTGGTTTGATCTATTTTGGGCAGCGCCACGTCACCGCCAATAAGCCGATACTCGCACCTGATGATATGCAGGGTATGAAAATTCGTGTACCAGATGCTCCGTTATTACTGATGTTCCCAAGGGCGGTAGGCGCTAACCCTACTCCAATCGCTTTTTCGGAAGTCTATCTAGCGCTTCAGCAAGGTGTGGTCGATGGCCAAGAGAACCCTCTGCCCATTATCCAGGCGATGAAGTTTGATGAGGTACAGTCTGATATCTCGTTGACCGGGCATATCTTTGATAGCCAGCCGATCATTATGAACGGCAGTGCCTGGTCGCAGCTCTCCGCCGAAGATCAAGCATTGTTCCTGGAAATATTCAGCGAAGCCGCCGAGCAAGGAAGCCTGGATATCCACCAACAAGAGCAGGATTTGGTGTCCTGGTTCCAGGAGCAGGGCACGCAAGTGCATGAGGTAGATCGCGAGGCCTTCGCTGAAATGGTCAAGCCGAAGCTGACCGATGAAAACGCCGGCTGGACCGTTGACCAATACCAGCGTTTGGAGGCGATTGAGTAATGATGGGGGACAAAGGCGATCACCGTGATGAAGTAGCGGCGATGTCAGCACAACCTGGCCGCGAGAGCGCGGCCGGGAGTCTTGAACAGCCTGGTGTCTGTGAGAATAGCCCGACGCCAAAGTGGGTGTTTGAGGATCATGTGGCACTGGGAGTTCTAATCCTTCTGGGTGGCGTGGTGTTTGCGCAATTTTTGTCGCGCTATGTTTTTAACCACTCCATCGGCTGGACCGAGGAGGGTGCTCGCATGCTATTGGTGATGCTGGTGTTTATCGGTGCGGCGGGCGCTGCTTCGCGGCGTGGTCATATTTACGTAGAAATCCTTGAACTCATCTTGCCAGATAAGGCGAAACGTTGGCTGCGAGGATTCAACAATCTGCTTAGCGCAGCATTCTTTGGTTACGTGGCATGGCTTGCATGGCAGGTCGGCCAAAAGGTCTGGCATTCCAGTATGAGTACGTTGCCAATCTCGAAGGGCTGGCTTTATACCGTGGTTGCCGTAGCCTGCGCGGCGATGGCATTTCGTTTAGCCCGCCAGGGCGTTGCCTTCTGGCGAGGCAAGGAGGAGAAATGATCATTCTGCTTTTCGTAGCGTTGGCGTGCCTGCTGTTGATTGGTGCGCCAGTCGCGGTGGCGTTGGCGGGGTCATCGCTGGTTTATCTACTGGCCTCTGGCCGGATCCCCGATATCATTCTGATTCAGCGCATGGTGGGTGGCGTGGATAGCTTTCCACTGCTTGCTGTACCTTTCTTTATTCTGGCAGGCAACTTGATGAATGTCTGCGGGGTAACCGAGCGAATCTTCCGCTTCGCCGATGCGATGGTGGGGTGGACGCGTGGTGGCCTGGGGCACGTTAACGTAGGTGCTTCAGTGATATTTGCGGGCATGTCGGGTGCGGCAATCGCTGATGCTGGCGGCTTGGGTGCCGTTGAAATCAAGGCAATGCGCGATAAAGGCTACGATGTTGATTTCGCCGTGGGAATTACCGGGGCCTCTTCGACTGTCGGGCCAATTATTCCGCCGTCGCTTCCGCTTGTGGTTTATGGAGTTGTAGCATCTGCCTCCATTGGCCAGCTGTTCATTGCAGGCATTGTGCCAGGCCTGTTGATTGCGGCAATGCTGATGGCAATGGTCGCGGTGATTTCTCATCGGCGTGGCTACCCAATTGGCGAGCGCTTCTCGCTACGCCGCCTGCTGTCTACGTTTATACATGCAGCGCTTTCGCTACTTATCCCCGTCATTATTGTAGGCGGTATCGTTTTGGGGATTTTTACTCCAACCGAGAGCGCTATTGCAGCCGTGGCCTATGTGTTGGTATTGGCAACGCTGGTTTATCGCAGCGCAGGTTGGCGCCAGATCATCACAGTTTTCCGCGAAACGGTGGAAATGACCTCTGTTGTGCTACTTATCGTTGCCGCCTCTTCTATCTTTGCCTGGATTCTGACGCGCGAAGGGGTTCCCGCTGCGTTCGCAGAAGCGGTGATGACAGTCGCCGATAATCCTATCGTTATTCTGCTGCTGATCAATTTGATTTTATTAGTGGTTGGCTGCTTTATGGAGACGGTTGCGGCCATCACTATTCTAACGCCCGTACTGTTGCCACTGGCTATCCAGGCGGGCGTTGATCCCGTTCAGTTCGGCATCATCATGGTGCTTAACCTGATGATTGGTCTGCTTACGCCCCCGGTCGGGCTAGTGCTTTTTATTCTGGCACGAGTCGCCGATATATCGTTCCCCCGTGCGGTAAAGGCAACACTTCCTTTTATTGCGGCACTTCTGGTGTCACTGCTGTTGATCACGTTTATTCCTGCTTTGACGCTATGGCTGCCTAGCCTGATTTAGTTTGGAGATTAAGTCGCATGAACCATCTGCAAAATACCCCTTCGGTTGCCCAGGATGCTGTTGTCGAGGCGATTGATATGGTGCCTATAGGTAGCTATCTTCCGGCGGACGGGGGCTATGGAAGTGCAAGGGAAATCGGCCATGCGCGAATGGCAACTCTCGTTTTCGTGCGTCTTTCGGCAGGCATTATGGGTATTGGCGAATGCTATGGCCCGCCGAAGACGACACTTGCCTACCTGGATATACTCCGCGAGGCATATGTGGGCAAAAGCGCTTTCGATCATCGAGTGATCTGGCGACGAATGACGAACGTGCTTTATCACGTACGCGCCCAAAGCCAGCTTGCGGCTGCCGTTAGTGGGTTGGATATCGCCCTACACGATGCATTGGGCAAACTACTGGGGCTACCCATCTATCGATTATTGGGTGGAGAAGCGCAAACATCGGTGCAAGTTTACGCATCGGGTGGCTATTTTCATGAACCGGCGGCATTGCCATTGGAAGCACAACTTGAGCGCGTTGCTGGGCAGTTTGAGGGCTACAAGATTAAAATTGGTCATGGCATCAAAAGTGATATTGAGCGAATGCAGAGTGCCCGCCAAATTCTTGGTGATGATGTCGCCATCATGGCGGATATCAACGGTGCCTACACGGCGGATATAGCACTAGAGTCAATGGCTGCTTTGGCACCGCTGCGACCTTATTGGATTGAGGAGCCGGTAGCGCCAGAGGATCTTCCCGGCTTTCGTCGCCTTGCGGCTCGCCGTGAAGGCCGTATTGCCGCGGGTGAGGCGTCGGTTAACGCAGTGGAGTTTCGTGAGCTAGCCGCGACAGGAGGTGTTGATGTTCTAATGCCGGATCTCAACCTTTGCGGGGGCTATGTAGAGGCACTACGTATCGCTGATATGGCCCACCTCAACGGGCTAAGAGTCTCGCCTCACGTCTGGGGGAGTGCTGTTGGCATTATGGCAGCGGCACATTTCGCTGCCGCAATTCCGCCGCAGCCGCATCCTGATCGCGCGCACACACCCACTTGGGTTGAATTCGACGTGTCGGCAAACAATCCACTGCGAGAAGCGCTTTTGACCGAGCCACTAGCGCTTTCTCAAGGCCGCTTGGCGTTGCCTGAACGGCCAGGCTTGGGTATAGACATCGATAAAGAGAGATTAGAAGCACTCAAAATCGATTGCTAGATGCCAAGTAGGAACGAACAACGTTCCGCTTATCTGTGCAGGGCAATCACTGCATTGGATAGCACTTCTTATCGGCTAAAAGCGGCATGGTTTTCTCTACACCCCCATGCCGCCCCAGCGGTATCATCATTGGCTTGCCCGTTACCGGGTCGTCGATGACCCGGCTTTCCAGGCCAAAGACATCGCGTACCATCTGTTCGGTAAAGACGTCTTCCGATGAGCCAACGGCGTAGACATTGCCGCTCGCCATGGCGACTAGCTTGTCGGCGTAACGGGCGGCCAGGTTCAGTTCGTGAAGCACCATCACAATGGTGGTGCCGCGTGTTTGGTTTAAGTCGGTGAGCAGGTCGAGCACTTCGATCTGGTGGTTGATATCCAGAAAGGTCGTGGGTTCATCCAGTAGCAGTACGTCGGTTTGCTGAGCAAGCGCCATGGCGATCCACGCCCGCTGGCGCTGCCCACCGGAGAGTTCTTCTACGGCGCTGTCGGCCAGGTTGACCATGTGAGTCGCGCTTAAGGCATCGGCCACAGCGGCTTCATCGGCAGCGCTCCAGCGTTGAAAGAGCCCTTGATGCGGGTGGCGGCCGCGGCTCACCAGTTCAAGCACGGTAATGCCTTCTGGCGCGATAGGCGACTGAGGCAGAACCCCCAGCTGTTGTGCCAAGCGGCGGGCGGGCAGCTTATGAATGGCATTTCCATCCAGCAACACGTTGCCTTGCTCCGGTGTCAGGAGCCGTGAAAGCACGCGTAACAGCGTAGATTTTCCACAGGCGTTAGCGCCCACAATAGCGGTTGTTTGCCCCGCTTGAACGGTTAGGCTAACGTCATTAAGAATGGTCCGTTCGCCGTAGCCTGCGGTCAGGTGTTGGGCGAGTAGCGACGAAGCGCTCATAGGGTGCCTCTGCTTTTATTGTCGCGAGTAATCAGGTAAACGAGATAGGGGGCGCCTAATACGCCGGTCACAATGCCGACCGGATAGCGGGCAGGTAGCAGAAACTGGCCCGCGTAGTCTGCCAAAAGCACCAGCAGAGCGCCTACCAGCGCAGAAGGAATCAATAGCGAGCCGTTGCGCCCCACTAAACGTGCCGCAATGGGACCGGAAAGAAACGCCACAAACGCAATCGGGCCGGTTACCGCAGTGGCAAAGGCGACAAGTGCCACGGCGGTAATCACCACAGTAATTCGCGTGAGGGCTAGACGAACGCCTAATCCCACCGCGATATCGTCGCCCATGCGCAGGGTTTCCAGGTCTCGGTGGCGGCTTAACAA
Organism: Halomonas sp. AOP27-A1-41; assembly: GCF_052378605.1. Taxonomy (NCBI): domain Bacteria; kingdom Pseudomonadati; phylum Pseudomonadota; class Gammaproteobacteria; order Oceanospirillales; family Halomonadaceae; genus Halomonas; species Halomonas sp. AOP27-A1-41. The sequence goes on along the minus strand of NZ_JBQSXT010000004.1, from coordinate 165,306 downwards.
CAGCCCGCCAAACAGTAGCAGGGCGATAAACAGCGGTAGTGCCTGCTCAAGCTGGACACCGTTAAGGCTACCTGCCATCCAGCGTAATGCTTCCTGTAGCGACCAACTGGGCGCGCGCATTAAAAGGTACGCCGTAACGCTTTGTAGCATCGCGGCCAGGCCAATGCCGATGAGAATTAATCGAGCGCCGGTTACGCCTTGCTGCCAGGAGAGCCCGTAGATTAACAGCGCCACGCCTAGCCCCGCCGCAATCGCAATGATTGAAACTGCCGTGCCACTGAGCGATAGCACCACAATGGCAAACACTGCGCCGGTGCTCGCGCCGGTACTAATGCCGATAATGTCGGGGCTTGCCAGCGGATTACGCAGTAGGGTTTGAAAAGCGACACCGCCCAGTCCAAAACAGGCGCCTGCCAGCACCGCAACCACGGCCCTTGGTAAGCGTAATTCTCGCACGGTAAAACTGGCCCCGGGCACCTCGGCGCCACCCAGAATGCGCAGCACCGTGGTGAGTGGCGTAAAGGATTGCCCCAGCATCAAGGTCAACACTACGCCTGCCAGTAGACAGGCGGCCAATACCGCAAGTATCCGCCCCCGGCGCTTGGCGTGTGCCCGACGCATCTGCCCATACGGATGATGCCCCTGGTGTTGAGAGAGGGATGAATGGGTGGCGTTATAAGAGGGTGGGTTCATAGCGCGCCTACTTTGCGGTTGCGTACGATCCAGATAAACACGGGTGCACCGATAAAGGCGGTAACGATGCTTGCATCAAGCTCCGCAGGATGCGCTACCAGCCGCCCTACCACATCTGAAAACGTTAACAGTACGGCACCACCCAAGGCGGAAAACGGCAATAGCCAGCGGTAGTCACCGCCGACAAGCAGGCGGCAGGCATGCGGCACCACCAGCCCGACAAAGCCAATGGGGCCACAGATAGCCGTAATCGGGCCGCATAGCAGTACCGCGCCCACCGCCGACATGGCTCTGGCGACGGCGACTTTTTCGCCCAGGCCCGCAGCGGCATCGTCGCCCAGTGCCAGCAGGTTGAGCTTGCGCGCGGCGAGTAACGTGATCACAAAACCTGCGAGCAGAAAAGGCAGTACGGGCATGATCTGGTCGTACGTCGCGCCGCCAATACCGCCCACCAGCCACGACTGCGCCAGCCCCGCAATATCGCCGCGTGGCAGTATAACGGCCGTCGCCAGCGAGCTTAACGCCGCCGTCGTAGCGGCCCCGGCCAATGCCAACCTGAGCGGTGTGGCGCCCCCGCGTGCCAGGCTGGCAATAGTGTAAACCGCCACGGCGGCAAGCCCGGCACCCAGAATAGCCGTCCAGATGTAGGTCGTGGTTTCATCAATCCCAAACCACGCGATCCCTATTACAATGGCCAGTGCTGCACCGGCGTTAACGCCTAATAGGCCGGGGTCGGCAAGCGGGTTACGGGTAAGCCCTTGCATAACGCCTCCCGATACGGCGAGTGCCGCGCCCGCAAGCACTGCCAGTAGAGTACGCGGCAAGCGACTCGCCACGGCGGCATCGCCAATGGTTTCTACCTGCCCGCTTAGCGCTGCCACTATCTCTGGCCAACCCACCGTGCGAGCGCCAAACGCTACAGAAAGCGTTAGCGCCAACGCAAGCAGCGCCAGCAGCATTAGGCCTCCAGCAAGGCGTGTGCCTCGCTTTTTACGCTGCCGGGTAACGCTAGCGGTTGGCGCAGTAACGACGCTACTCTGCGTGGCGTGCGGCTTCTGAGAGCAGGTCAGCATAATCGTCTAATAACCATGAAATCGACATGGGTGTCGGGTTGGCCGCAGTACCCAGCGGACTATTGTCGAGCAGCACAATGGCGCCGTTTTCAACGACGGGCAGCCGAGAGGTCAACGGATGGGCTTCGAGCTGTTCAATCAGCGCTTGTCCGCCGTAGGTGACGAGAATATCCACGTCTGCCAGTTGGTCGATTAGCTCAGCGCTGATTTCGCCTGAAAACGTGCCCGGTGCCGAGTTGGCTTGAACGATCTCTGGCGAGACCAGCCCCAGGTCATGGAAGAATCGCACGCGTGCATCGTTATCGGTGTAGAAAGAGATGCGCCCCAGGTTGGTGGGGTCGAGGTGCGTCACGAACATGGCTGTTTTGCCCTCTAGTTCGGCATGCGCCTGGGCAGTGTCAGCAATTTGGCGTTCAAGGCGTTCAATCAGTGCCTGGCCTTCGTCGGCCATGCCCATGCCAGCGCTATTGAGACGAATCATATCGCGCCAGTCTGTCGCCCACGGGCCTTCGGAGTAACCGACTACCGGGGCAATTTGGCTCAAGGTGGTGTAGTCCGCTTGGCTAAGCCCTGAGTAGGCCGCAAGGATTACATCAGGTTGACTGGCCGCAACGGCCTCAAAATCAATGCCATCACCTTCATCGAACAGGGCGGGGGGCGCTACTTCAAGTTCTTCAAGCCTGGCCTCCACCCAAGGCAGCAAACCGTTGCCGTTGGTATCGCCAAAGTTGGCGGCAGCAAAGCCGACCGGTACCACACCTAACGCCAGCGGCACCTCGTGGTTCGCCCACGCCACGGTGGCGATCCGTTCCGGTTTTTCCTGAAGGATGGTAGTGCCAAGGGCGTGTTCGATTTCTAGCGGGTACTCTTGGGCACCCGCGAGGGTTGACCCTAAAGTAAACGTTGCAACGGCCGCAAGGCCTAGTGCTTTACTGCTACGTAGCCAAGTCATTATGCTCTCCGGTTCAATTATGCAATCGCCTCCATTCGAGCAGTGCCGAATGGAGGCGGTGGTATCAAGGCGACGCCATCATCGCTAACGCCTATGCATTAGAACGAATAGCGCAGCGTCGAGGAGATGCTGGCTGGTTCGCCATAGACGCCGTAGCCACCGACATTGCTGTAGTACTTTTCGTCGAACAGGTTCTTGATGTTGACCTGAAGTGATAGGTCTTGATTGAACTGATAGCGGCCAAAAAGATTGGCAAGCATATAGCTGCCTTGCTCATACTCGGTAGGTATACCGGCGGGGGTGGTGAGGTCGCTAGCCAACAGGCTGCTCTGCCAGTTAACGCCGCCGCCAATCGTTAGCTCACGCTTTTGTGGCACGTTATAGCTTGCAAAAAGATTGAACAGCGAGCGTGGCTGATTGGTATTGAATGTGCCTTCTTTGGCTTTCGCGGTGAAGTGGGAGTAGCCGATCGTCATATCAAGATCATCAGTGACCGCACCACTTAGTTCCACTTCAAAGCCTTCACTCACCACGCCGCTAGCGGCGGAGTAGTACGTCTCGGTTTGCCCAGGAAGCCCCGGGTCTGCCATGGCAACGTTGTCTTGCTCTATACGGAAGACTGAGAAAGAGCCGTTAACCAAGCCATTAAGCCAGGCCGCCTTGAGGCCGGTCTCATAGTTTTTGCCTACCACCGGGTCCAGGTAAGCGCCACTAGCATCGCGGTAGTTTTGCGGCTCGAAAATCTCGGTGTAGCTGGCAAAGGCTGAGTAGGTATCGTTGAGGTCGTATACGAGTCCACCGTAAGGTGTTACTTCGTGCTTGCTCTGGCTATCCAGGCTGCGGAATAGCGTCATTCCATCCCATTCGGTATAGCGTGCGCCGAGAATCAGCGTTAACGGATCAGCAAGTGAGAAGCGTGAAGCAGTATAGACGGCTTTCTGACGAGTGCTTGATGCTTCAGAAGGGGTGAATTCGGACCAGCCCTCGTTAGGTGCCGAGCCGCCCCAGTTGTTGAAGTCATCAACCGTGAAGAGACCATCAATGAAGCTGTTTTCGTAGTTGTTCTTCTGGTCGCTGTAGCTACCGCCTACGACCAGTTCGTGTTCGCGTCCCAGTAGCTCGAATGGCCCGCTGACTTGGGCATCTACAGAGTTAACTTTCCGATGCCCCTTGTTCCATCCGGTATAGAAGCCGACACCACTGCCATCCATCTGGTTTGGCAGCATTCCTTCCACGTAGGGATACGCCAGCTTGCCATCCATATCGGTTTTTTCGTGGGTGCCCACTACACGAGCCTGCCAGTCATTAGCAAACCGATGGTTGATTTCCGCGAAGACTTTTTCAGATTTGAAGTCGTGGTAGGACCAATCCGGCGCCACGCTGAACGAGCGTGAGTAATTGGTTGGCGTGCCGTCGCTGAACCACAGCGGTAAACCGCCCCACGTAGGTGAAGAGGTGTGGCTGTCCTGGTAATCAAAGCCCAACGAAAGCGTGGTGGCGTCGGTTACGTCTGCATCAATAACGCCGTAGCCGAACGTGCTTCGCTTATCCTGACGGTCAAGATGAGCACCCCCTTCCTCATAACCGCCGATAAAACGCGCCCGCACATCGCCGGAAGCGGTGAGCGGTGTCGTTATGTCGACGGTGGTACCGCGCTTGTCCCAACTGCCCAGCGTACCAGAAACGGAGCCAGTAAATTCCCGGCTCTCAGCATGCTTGCGCACAAAGTTAACAGAAGCGCCTGGGTTGCCCGAGCCACTGACTAGCCCGTTGGCGCCACGTATTACTTCAACGCGGTCGTAAATAGCCGTATTGAGCCGACCTTCGCCAAAATACCAACGGTTATCCGTGTTTAGCGTAGGGATACCGTCGTACTGAAAGCTGTTAATACGAAAACCACGGGAGGAAAAGCCGACACGATCACTATCGACATTACGCGTTGAAATACCCGTGATGTTACTTAATACCGCCTCGACGGTATCCAAGTTTTGGTCCTGCATTCGTTGTTCAGTGACGATGCTGATGGCTTGTGGCAGCTCTTTTTGGCTTAGTGTTAAACCGGTACCCGCGCTGGTGGTGCGGCGCGTATAGCCAACGTTGTCATAAAGGTTTTCGCCCGTGACCGTCACTGTTTCCAGCGCTTCTGGGCTAGCGGCGTCAGTGGTTTGCGCCACAACACCCGTTGAAGCCAGCAGCGACGTAGACAAAATGGCGGTAAAGGTGGCTTCTCGAAAGGATGGCGAGCTTTTAGTGAATAGCTGGCTGGGCATAGAGGTGGAGGGAAGTGCCGTGTTTAAGGCATGGAGCAAAGACGTTTTCATATAATCCCTTGTATCGCGCCTACAGGCGCTTGCTCGTTAGTATTGTCAGTCAATAACGAGGGATCATATAAGAACGGTTCTTATATGTAAATGCTCATGAGAACTCTTATTGTTCGTGCTGCTAGCCTGACAGGCCCTGCCGAAGATACAATGATGCAAAGCGAAACAAGCCAGTACCTCCCACTACTATGCTTTACTCGGGTTCTACTGGACCCGGTGCTGGCTCTAAGTCTGTTTGGTTATTCTCCAGCGCAGCCAGCGCAATTTTATAGCAATCCTCAATATGGCTATTGCCCATATACTTCATCGCCGTAAAACTGATGCCACCCGCCACGGCGCTGCCGACAAAGGGTACATATTTAGCCACACCGGTGGCTGCTACTTTGACGCCCATCTTTTGAAGCAGCGATACCACCAGTTTTTTGGTGATGTACTTCCCGGCCATCTTGCTGCCGACATTGGAAATAGCGGTCATTACCATCACTTTTGATTCGGTATCCAGGTCTTCGATTTGCTCGGGTGTTAGGCCGAATTTATCGTTAATTTTGGGAATGAGTCTTAGCAATATGGCAACGTCTGACCCGATATCCACGCCGGGAATGGGGATGATCGCTGTGCCAGCAGAAAGGCTGGAGCTTCTGGTCACCATTGAGTGGCATGTTTTTCTGATGGCTTCTAGCTCTTCGCGTGATTCGATCATTTAAAAGTCCTTTTTACGATGCGCTAACACCATTGTAGTCGATAGCTACTTGAGGAAGAGGGGCGCCTCGCCACGCTTCTACGCATCGTCGCCTCTATTTATCCACAGCCGTGTTCGCTGCAGACAAGCGTGTGGTCGTATAGCGTTTGGATGATCTGGCAGTCGGCGGCTTTGCCTCCTCGGCACTGCTGTACTACCTGGCGTAGCTCAGTAGCGAGCGCTTGCAACTTGGCAATGCGCGCTTCCAGATGCTGAAGGTGCCGAGTGGCGATGTCGTCAGCCGCGCCGCAGTCGGTGTCCGGGTGGTCTGAAAGTGCCAATAATTCTTGAATGCTAGGTAGGTCGAGACCGAGGCTGCGGCCGTGACGAATAAAGCCGATACGCGCAAGCGCTGCTTGATCGTAATGCCGGTAGCCTTGCTCGCTGCGTTTGGCGGGTGGCAGTAACCCAAGCTTTTCATAATGACGAATGCTTTCCGGTGAGCAGCCTGTACGGGTAGCCACTTCACCAATGCGATACGTGTTTTTCATCGGCTTGACCCTGTAACGATTACAGGGTTTAGGCTAGCCCCTATTCCCACTGTGGACAAGCAGGTGATGACATGACGCTGGTTATAGAGCTATTGCAAATTGCGTTAACGGCGGCCCCGTGGCTGCTGTTGGGGTTGGTAATTGCTGGGCTAATTAAAGCATGGCTGCCGGAACACGTGCTGCAGCGCTGGATGGGAGGGCGTGGCTTGGGCAGTATTGTTCGGGCGGCGGTCATAGGTATGCCCTTGCCACTGTGTTCGTGTGGCGCGATTCCTACCGCTATTGCTTTGCATCGTGGTGGTGCGGGGCGTGGGCCCACGACGTCTTTTTTAATCAGCACGCCGGGGGTGGGCGTTGATTCCATTCTACTGACCAGCGTACTGCTTGGCCCGCTGATGGCCGTCGTGCGCGTCATCGGTGCCTTAGTAACGGCCATTGTCACCGGGCTGCTGGTCGGGTTAACGCGTGAGCCTGCAACTCCCACCTCTGCCACGCCTGGCGGCTGCTGCGCTTCCTCCGGCTGCCATACGCCCACCCCGAAAGCTGACGAACCCAGCGGTTTGAAGGCCGGGCTGCGTTATGCGTTTAGTGATCTGTTGGATGATATCAGCGCATGGGTGTTTGCCGGGCTGTTACTGGCGGGCGTACTGGTAACGCTGGTGCCGCCTGATACGCTGGCCCATTACTCAGGTGGGCTGCTGGCGCTTGCGCTGATGGCCGTGGTGGGCATCCCACTCTACATTTGTGCGGCAGCGGCCACGCCGGTTGCCGCTGGGCTGCTGTTAGCGGGGATTTCACCGGGTATGGCGTTGGTCTTCCTGCTGGCGGGGCCGATCACCAGCCTGGCGACGTTAGCGATATTGCGTCGCGAACTAGGCAATGCTGCGCTGGCGGTTTATCTTTCCAGCGTGCTTGTCGTTACTGTGCTCGTAGGTTGGACAGTAGATAGCGTGCTGGGAATGACGGGCTGGAACGTGGTCGATCAGGCAAGCGAGGTTCAGGAGCTACTGCCTGTTTGGCTGGAGTGGTTGGCGCTGGCAGTGCTGGCTCTGGTGGCTGTTCGCCCCGTGCGTAAGCGCTTGCTGGGGTTTTAAACATTCACCGTTTGAGACAGCGTGATGAAGCAGCAACGGGTAGGGAGTACCTACCCGTTGCTTGGTGGTTAGTCAGCCTCTTGGGGCGTTGATGGCTGCTCGGGTGGCTCGGTGGATGTTGGCTCGGGCTCCTCTGGCTCAGAAGCGTTTGCTTCAGGCTCCTGCTCTGGTGGGGCGGGCGGATTATCCGGCGTAACACGCCAAATCGCATTGGTCAGGTCATCGGCAATAATAAGCGCGCCATCCGGGGCAATAGTGACACCGACCGGGCGGCCAAGTGCTCTGCCATCATCGGTAAGAAACCCGCTGGCAAAATCAATCGGGTCGCTGTCAGCAAGCTGGCCGTTGCTGAAGGGGATGAAGCTTACCTTGTAGCCAACCGGGTCCGCGCGGTTCCAGCTGCCGTGCTTACCCACAAAAACGCCCTCGGCGTACTCTTCGCCCATGGCGGGAGTAGAAAAAGCCAGGCCAAGCGGCGCCACGTGAGAGCCAAGGCTGTAGTCCGGTGCAATAGCGGACGCCACTTTTTCAGGATCTTCCGGGCGTACGCGAGGGTCAACATGCTGCCCCCAGTAGCTGTAAGGCCAGCCATAAAAGCTGCCCTCCTGAACCGAGGTGAGATAATCAGGCACCAGGTCCGGGCCTAATTCATCACGCTCGTTCACCACTGCCCAAAGCTGATCGGTTTCTGGGTGGATGGCGAGCGCCGTGGGGTTGCGCAGGCCGGTGGCATAAGGGCGGTGCGCGCCCGTGTCGACATTGATCTCCCACACTTCGGCGCGATTAACCTCCGCCTCCATGCCCCGCTCGGTAATATTGCTGTTCGAGCCGATACCGACATAAACAAATTGCCCGTCGGCACTGGCGGTCATCGCCTTGGTCCAGTGGTGGTTGATCGCTGAGGGCAGTTGCGCAATGACCTCGGGCGGCCCGCTGGCCTCTGTCTGGCCCTCGTCATAATCAAAGCGCACCAGCGCATCCTGGTTGGCCACATAGAGGTTGTTGTCTACCAAGGCCAGCCCATAAGGCGCGTTAAGGTCTTGTGCGAAAATCATCTGTTCGTAGTTGCCGTCGCCATTGTCATCGCGTAGCAGGGTTAAGCGGTCGCCGCCCTCTACAGCGGTGTTGCCCTGGTCCTTGATGTACCCAGCGATCACATCCTTGGGCTTTAATGCAGGTGCATTACCGCCGCTACCTTCCGCCACCAGAATATCGCCATTAGGCAGCATGATGGTTTGCCGGGGCACCTTAAGATCAGAAGCAATCCTGGCGATGGTGTAGCCCCCAGGTACCGTCGGTAGCCTGTCGCCCCATTCGGCGGGCTCGGGGACGGTCATGTCTGGCAGCAGCCCGCGCTGTGGCTCGGGGAGTGTTGGGTTGGGGCCAAAGGGCTGTTCTACATCAAAGGCATTCGCGCCGCTGGCAGCCAGCATAAATGCCAGCGGCGTTGTGTAACGAAGGGCGAAATGTTTCATGACGTTGCTCCGACAGTGGGCCGAGAAAAACCGATCCAAATCGCTGCGACGCTCAATACGGTAACGATGATCGAAAGAATAAAGCCAGTGGGCATCATGGCCCAGGCATCGCGGGCATGCACCAGGGCATTGATAAAGCCAAGTATCCAGATGACCAGCAAGAGTGCTGGGTAAGCCAGAACAAGCCCGCGACGATGTTCGGCACGAAAGAGACCGATAATTGCGCATAGAAACGCCAAGCCTGCGAAAACAAGCCCGCCAGCAATTAACCAGGAAGAAAATGTGCCCCATTGAATATGAAAGCTTTTCGAGTAGGCGTAATCGCTTAACGCGGCGCCAAGAAAAAGTGGAAAAATGCTCACCAGTAATACGGCATGAAGCGGATAGATACCGCCTGGATAGGTCGTCGTTGTAGACCTCCTCATGATACGCCCTCCTTGATAAGTGACCCCAAAAAACGTGGTCAAACCCGCTCTCTATACGGGCTTACGATAGCCAGCTGGATAGCTGACAACGTGAGTATAGGTCACGTTTTGCTACCCCAAAAATTGCCATGTTTTTCGGTTAATACAATAAGCGCAGAAAATGAGCGCTGCGGTAACTATCGAAAAAAATATGTTCGTTAGTTGACGTGAGGATGTTTTTTGTGAACAGGGAATGATTAATTATCATAAGGAAAGGGGTGTTAAACTAATGTCTACTTACTTAAAAAAATTATATTAATCAAAAGAATAGTTGGATATTAGGAAGAGAATTGTTTTTTTATATTGTTTTTTTCAATACCCCCTATAGGATGAAAAAAGGAAAGCGATATTTTCTAAAAAGAACATTCGATCGCTCTAAACAGAGCGAACCATTCACATGGAATAGCTGGGTACGATGCTTGAAACAATTTTTCTATACGAAATAGTGGGTACGGCCATATTGACGCTCTTGGGGTGTGGCGTAGTCGCTAACGTGCTGCTGAACAAAACCAACGGTAATGGCAGCGATGGCATCGTTATCTTCTTTGGTTGGGGGCTGGCGGTCTTTTGCGCGGTTTATGTCGCCTATGAGACTGGGGCACATATCAATCCCGCCGTTACGCTTGGATTGCTCGTCGGCCCGGCGACGGAATACGCCCCCGGCATCCCTATTAACGCTGTGACCACTGCGGCCTACTTTGCGGCTGAGCTCATCGGTGCCTGGTTGGGTGCAACCGTTTGCTATCTGGCCTATAAAAAGCATTACGACGCGACCGAAGACGCGTCAAGCATACTGGCGACGTTCTCTACAGGCCCGGCGATTCCTTCCTACGGGTGGAATCTGGTCACTGAGATCATCGGTACCTTTGTGCTGGTGTTCGTCATTATCATGTTTGGTCATACACCTTCTGGGCTTGGCCCGTTGGCGGTGGCATTGCTGGTAGTATCCATTGGTGCTTCGCTGGGTGGGCCTACAGGCTATGCGATCAACCCCGCTCGGGACTTGGGGCCGCGCATTGCCCACGCATTACTTCCCATTAAGCACAAGGGGACGAACAACTGGTCTTACGCTTGGGTCCCTATTTTAGGACCCCTTATCGGCAGTGTCCTTGCCGGGCTTGCCGCTTATGTTTATTAAGTCAGCTGGGCTTATTAAGTCAGCCTGCTGATTTGATCCCTTTTAAAACAATCATTTAACGTTAACGCTTGAGAGGCATTTCATGAGCCAGAAAAACTACGTTCTCGCTATTGACCAAGGCACCACCAGCACGCGGGCGATGCTGTTTGACCATGAAGGCCGGGTTGTCAGCGTAGCCCAGCATGAGTTTGAGCAGATTTTTACGCGCCCGGGTTGGGTCGAGCACTGCCCTCGCGAAATCATGACCAGCGTGCTGACCACCTTGACCGAGGTGATTAACAACAGCGGCGTTGATGTCTCCGAAGTTGCCTCTATCGGTATTACCAACCAGCGTGAAACCACCGTGGTATGGGATAAAAATACCGGGCAGGCCGTACATAACGCCATCGTCTGGCAGTCGCGTCATTCCGCCGAGATCTGTGATGAGCTGCGCGAAGCGGGCCATGCCGATATGATTCGCGATAAAACCGGGCTGGTCATTGATGCTTACTTCTCCGCCACCAAATTGAAGTGGATTTTCGACAACGTAGCGGGCGTTAAGGAAAAAGCGGAAAAGGGCGATTTGCTGTTCGGCACCATCGACTCCTGGCTGGTGTGGAACCTGACTGGCGGTGCTGTGCATGCGACCGATGTCAGCAACGCATCGCGCACGATGCTGTTTAATATTCGTGACCGGAAGTGGGACCCGGAGCTGCTGGCACTGTTTGGCGTACCTGAGTCAATGCTGCCCGAAGTTAAGTCCAGCAGTGAAGTTTACGGCAACGTGCTGCCTAAATTCCTGATGGGCCAGGAAGTGCCGATTGCCGGTATCGCTGGCGACCAGAACGCCGCGCTGTTCGGCCAAGCCTGTTTCGAGCCGGGTATGGCGAAAAACACCTATGGCACGGGCTGCTTTACGTTAATGAACACGGGCACCCAAGCCACGCCGTCTAAAAATGGCCTGCTTACTACTGTTGCGTGGGAAGTGGATGGCACGCTGGAATACGCCCTTGAAGGTAGCGTATTTGTGGCGGGCTCGGTGATTCAGTGGTTGCGTGATGGCCTGAGAATGCTGGGCAAAGCGTCTGATTCCGAAGCGTACGCCACGCGCGCTAAGGATAATGACGGCGTTTATATGGTGCCTGCCTTTACCGGGCTGGGGGCACCTTACTGGAACTCTAACGTACGCGGCGCCATGTTTGGGCTCTCTCGGGGCACTCAAAAAGAGCACTTTGTGCGCGCGGCGGTCGAATCACTTGCCTACCAAAGTGCCGATGTTCTTAAAGCCATGCAGGCGGATGCCGACATTGCGTTAACCGAGCTTCGCACCGACGGTGGGGCGATCTCCAATGATTTTCTCGCTCAGTTCCAAGCCGACATACTGGGGGTCGACGTACTGCGTTGTGAGGTGAATGAAACCACTGCGCTTGGCGCGGCGTATCTTGCTGGCCTCGCCGTTGGCTTCTGGAAGTCGCGGGATGAAATCGTTGCACAGTGGGCGCTGGAGCGTCGCTTTGAGCCGCAGATGAAAGATGAAAAGCGCGACGAACTTTATGCCGGCTGGAAAAAGGCCGTCAACGCTACCATGGCATTCCACGTAGAGTCCTAAGCGTAACGCTGTAAGCGCAGGTGTTTGTCACGCCCCGGCCCTGGCCGGGGCTTTGCTTTAAAGGCATCCCTAGCGCATTGATAATGACCTGCCAAGAAACATGCCTTTTTCTTTACAATCTCTCATTCCTTCGGGTTTACTTGGGCTTAGTTAATTAAAAGTGGTCAAGCTATTAGACGTACTACGCTTGAGGCGACTAGGAGAATAACCGTCTGAATATTCATGCCACTATGGCACGCTCTCGATTGGCTTGCTTCACCCCGCGACCGTTGAGGCGAAGGCATGAATAAAGCCACGCTTTATCAACAGCTGGCGCCTGAGGCTTCTTTAGCCGACGCGCTAAAACCCTGTTCCCACGAGCTGTTGCTTAGTGCGGGCGTGGCCGCTGTGGCAGGGGCATCGGTATTATTGCCATGCCGACGGGGATCCAAGCTGCCGCGTTTAGCGATGCGCTGCAAAATAAGCATAGCTCGTAGCTGATGGTCAGGGCATTAACGAAAGTACGCTATCCGTTGACTGTTTTATTGCCAATAAAATTTTCCCTCTACGCATTGAAGCGCACAAGTACTCACCACAGCCGAAAGTGGAATATTGGCAATATTCGCTCTCGGCTGTGGCCAAGGCTTTTCTTGCGTAGGAGGTAACCACTCAAGCTTATCTTTGAATGTCGCCGTATTAATTTCGAGTACTACCGGCGCTTCCTCAAGCGTGAAGTACGCATTGGCACTATATTCAACACCCTCCTTCAAGTTCAGATGGACGCAGTCAAGTAAATAGTCGTTGCCACACCGTGGAACATATCCAAGCGTTTGTGCCTTTTGCCAATTATGGTGCGTAATAACTCGAAAGAGATTCATGGCGTTACTCCAATACCGATCAAAGGAGTTGTCAGCGTAAAACCTCAAGTTAGATTGAGGTCAAGCCCCCTTGTTTCAGTGCTTGGCATACGTCATATATAACGGTAACGTTTCATATTTTATAGCTGGCCTTCCGATAAGTACCGAGTAATTACGATGAAGATCGACCTTTATCAAGTAGATGCGTTTGCCTCTAAACCCTTTGCAGGTAATCCTGCTGCTGTTTGTCCGCTGAAAGAGTGGTTAAGTGACACTTTGCTCCAAGCCATTGCGGCAGAGAACAACTTGTCGGAAACGGCTTTTTTCGTGCGCAGTGAAAACGGCTATCACCTTCGCTGGTTCACTCCATCGGTTGAGGTCGACCTGTGTGGCCACGCCACATTGGCGGCAGCCTGGGTTATTTTCCACGTGCTTGGTGAAACGGCGGAGGTGATTCGATTCGATACGCGCAGCGGGGAATTGTGGGTCAGCCGTGATGGCGAAGCGTTGGCGATGGACTTCCCAGCCAAAACGCTTGAGCCGCTGAATGAAAACAGGGAAGTACTTGATGCGTTGGGTTTGGATCGTGCCGAGGCAGTAATGATCTCAGACGATATCGTCGTGGTGATTGATGACGAAAGTTTGATTGATCAACTTCAACCCGATATGACCCGTTTAAAGCAGTTACCTGGGCGGGGCGTAGTCGTCACGGCAGCTGGTCGCGAGTTTGATTTTATCTCTCGTTGGTTTGGCCCAAAGGTTGGTGTGGAAGAAGATCCGGTCACTGGCTCGGCCCATACGTCACTTGCGCCTTACTGGTCAGCTAGACTCGGTAAAGCCAGTATGACTGCGCAGCAAGGCGGACAACGTAAAGGCCAGTTAGCGTGCGATATAAAAGGCGACCGAGTGCTGCTGAGAGGCCGGGTTGCACCTTATCTTGAGGGTGTCGTTACTCTATCTAATGAGTGAGTGCGAATTTTTGCTGTAACCTGCACTGGAGAAAAAGCACTAATACTGTCTCTGAAAGTGGCACCTGTAGCGGCCCTTGGCGATGCATATGCTAAAGTGCAGCCATGCTGTATTTCACTTGTTTCTGCATGGATGATGGTTTCCCGTGAGAACTGATAGCCGCCTTTCTCGTATGTTGCACGTGCTTTTGCACATTGCCCGCGAATCCCAGCCCATTACCTCTGAACAGATTGGTGCCATGCTGGGCACTAATGGGGCCGTGGTACGCCGCACTATGGCGGGTTTGCGCAAGGCGGGTTACGTGAAATCCGAAAAGGGCCATAACGGTGGCTGGCGCATTGCCTGTGATTTGCACAACGTAACCCTACTGGACATACATAACGCCGTGGGGGGGCCGCGCATTTTCGCTATTGGCACAGACCATACCAACCCCGATTGCGCAGTAGAGCAGGTAGTCAATGCAGCGCTTTTTGACGCCATGCGTGAAGCTGAAGCGCTGCTGATTGCCCGACTGGGCGCCGTCACGCTGGCAGCACTTGCCGAGCCGTTCGATGATATCGCCACGCGCAAAGGCTATCGTTTACCCGAGCCTTGATACCGGCGGGCTTTGCTGGCGCTAATCTCCAAATTGCATCACTGTTTGCTGACTATCGTGGTTGACCTGCGTATGAGCTTTATTGTATCAATAAAAGATACGTGATGACTTGGTAAAGCGATCAATACATACGAGGGCAGCAAGATGCAGTTTGATTCGATCATTATTGGCGGTAGTTACGCGGGCTTGGCAGCGGGTTTGCAGCTCGCCCGCGCCAGGCGCAGAGTGTTGGTGATTGACGCGGGGAGGCCACGCAACCGCTTCGCTCCACACTCTCATGGGTTTTTAACCCAGGACGGCACGCCACCTGCAGAAATAGCGGCAGAAGCCCGAGCGCAGTTGATGGAGTATCCAACGGTTGAGTGGCAAACAGGGCTAGTGGAGGCGGTAACAGGGGAGGCGAATAACTTCCAGGTTGTGCTGGTTGGTGGCCGCACCTATAAAGCCCGACGCATTATTCTGGCCGCTGGCGTTACTGATGAGCTGCCTAGTCTTCCAGGCCTAGCAGAGCAGTGGGGCAAGCATGTCTTCCACTGCCCTTACTGCCATGGCTATGAGCTGGGCATAGAGGGAATAGGAGTGCTGGCAACCTCCGAGCTTGCCATGCACCATGGCATGATGCTGCCCGATTGGGGAGCAACCACGCTTTTTCTAAACGACGCCTTTGAACCTAGTAACGAACAGCTGACTCAGCTGGAAGCTCGCGGCACGCGTATTGAGTGTGGGGCTGTCGCCCGTCTTGCCGAGACGGATAAGGGTGGTGTAGAGCTGATAATGCAGGATAGCCGCGTATTTGCTTTGGCAGGCTTATTTGTTGCGCCGCGCCTCCATCTCAGCCCGCTTGCGGTGCAGTTGGGCTGCGAACTCGAAGAGTCACCCATGGGGCTTGTTGTCAAAACCGATGCGATGCAGGCCACTTCCATCCCCGGCGTATTTGCCTGCGGTGATATGGCGCGCGCTGCCGGTTCGGTCACCTTTGCCGTAGCGGATGGGGCCATGGCGGGGCTTTCTACACATCGCACGTTGATGTTTGGCCTTTAACTCTTATACGCGCCTGTGATGCACCCACGGCGTGGGGCGACAGGATCAAGATGGATGCGTTATGTCTGGTGCTATAGTGGATTAGGCAAACCTTACTCTTGCAGATACTCCCCCGGCAGGCGTTCGGCCAGAAAGTCCATAAACAGCCGGGCGCGTTGGGATAGTGTGGCTTGGCGGTAGTAGACGGCATTGATGGCCTGCATTTGAAGTTCGGTATGACTGGGCAGTACATCGACCAATGCACCTGCCTTGCGGGGCTTGATGGTCATGAAGTCGGCAAGGCAGACGATCCCTTCCCCTTTAAGCGCTAGCTCAATCAGCGTGCTGCCGCTGGAGGCGGAGAGGGCGGGCGTAATATGTAAGCACTCACCATCGGCACGGCGCAGCGGCCAGTGGTTAAGGTGTTCAAGCTGGCTGAAACCGAGCAAACTATGGTGCTCAAGGTCTTCAATACTTTGAGGAGTGCCCGCGCGCTCAAGGTAAGCAGGGCTTGCCAAGAGGCGAAGCGGGCTATGGCCCAGGCACCGTGCATGCAGAGAAGAGTCGTCCAGCTTGCCAATACGGATGGCGAGGTCCACACGCTGTTCCAGCAGGTCAATAAAGCGGTCGTGGGTATCCAACTGTAGCGTTATGCCTGGGTAGCGGGCACGAAACTCACCAAGTACCGGCACAATGACAAACTGCATAAAGCTGGGCGCGGCGTTCACCCGTAGCCGCCCTTGAGGTTGGCCGTGGTGATGCTGAACGGACTCTTCCGCGGCTTCTACCGCCGTTAGAATACGGCGGCAGTGCTGTAAAAACGTTCCTCCCTCTTCAGTTAGCTCCAGGCGGCGGGTGGTTCGTCGTAGCAGGGTGGCGCCAAGCTTGCGCTCCAGGCGGTTAAGCGCTCGGCTGACGCCCGATACCGTAATGCCCAGCCGTTCGGCGGCGCCGGTGATCGAACCGCTGTCCACCACGGTAATAAATGCTTGCTGCTCTTCAAGCGTGGTTTTCATGAGCGTTGTTCTTACCTGTTCAGGTTAAACACGGTTGTTGATTTTATATCAAAAGTCTCTTGCCAGTAGGCGGGTTTTTCCATGTTTTTAAGCATCCCATAATAGGCGGCATTCAAGCCATGTTGATAGGACTATCGCCCATCGGCAGGCAAAGCTATCTATTGGGTAAGAGGTTTTTAACGATGAAGATTCTGTTAATCAATGGCGGCAAGCCGTTCGCACATTCTGGCGGTGAGCTCAATAATACCCTGCATGATGTCGCATGGCGTACGCTCGCCGAGCTGGGCCATGAAGTTCGCGAGACGGTAATTGAACAGGGTTACGAAGTCGAGGCCGAGGTGGGAAGATTCCTCTGGGCGGACACCATCGTCTATCAGATGCCGGGTTGGTGGATGGGCGCGCCCTGGAGCGTTAAACGCTACATTGATGAAGTCTTCACCGCCGGGCATGGCTCGCTATATGCCAGCGACGGCCGCTCACGCCAAGACCCCACCAGGCAGTACGGCAGTGGCGGCTTGTTACAAGGGCGTCGTTATATGCTGTCGCTCACCTGGAATGCGCCGCTGGCTGCCTTTGATGAGGTAGGTAACTTCTTTGAAGGGCGCGGTGTCGATGGCGTTTACTTCCCGTTCCATAAGTCTCAGGAATTTGTTGGCCTGGAAGCGCTGCCTACGTTTATCGCCAACGATGTGATCAAGGCGCCAGACGTTGCACGTGATATGGCCGCTTATGCTCAGCACCTGACGCGTCTGTTCGGCTAAGTGAATTGATGTTATTACGGGATTAGCGATCTTGTACTTCTTGAGTAAAGTGCTTGGCCGGCGGTTTCGACGGGCGCTGAGGGCGTTCTGCCATAATGTGTGCCAAGCGCTCAAGGGGTAGCTCCAGTCGCTCAATCAAACCTTCCAGAAGTACACGGCGATCAGCGGGTACATCACCGTAACGTTTAATGGCCTCTTCCAGCTGTTGGCCTGCGGCGTGAATGCCCTGCGGCTCTCGTCCATTTGCGCTCTCTTCAAAACCGTTGGCCAGCGCATGCAGCAGGTTTTGGTGTGCTTCACGAATTAGCGAATGCGGAGCATCATCAAGCCGGTCGCGCAGACGCAGCGTGGCCGTACCCAGGTCAAGCCCGGTCAGGCCGAGTATAAACAGGTGGCGCTGCTCTTCGGGAAGTATGTCGTCGTGCTGGGCCAGCTGCAGAAGGCGGTCGGCCATGTGGCCACTGAACCGGGTTTCGGCATCGCGAATGGAGCGCCGCCGCAGCCCATGAATATCCAGGGATATCGCCTTGATCAAACGCCGCCGTCTTAGCCTTGTGCCCAAACCTGGCAGTAAACGAAAGCCCATCATGACACACGTCAGCCCAATGACGACGGCCACTGCTCGGTTGGCAAAACTGTCAAATGAGAAGTCCATGCCATTACCGGGCATGGTGAGCATGATATTGAAAATGGTGAAGGAGAGGCAGTAACCCATGATCGCCGGGTTGGTCGCGCCCAGTAGCCCTAAAAACAGCGGGGCACCGAAAATCATCGCCAGCATGGGAAAGCCGTGTGCTTGGGAAAGCAGTACGTGGCCGAATAAAAAAGCGCTGGGGATAGCGGCCAGCATGCCTTTGTAGAACATCATGGTGATCATGACAGGGTTATCGCGGCTGGCAAAAAAGGCCGAGAACAGTGTGCCCAGCATCATGGCGATCATCGCACTTTGCCATGCTGTTACGATCCAAAACACAGCAAGCAGCGCGAATACCAGCCCTGCGCATAAGGCGTTAATGCCGGCGGTCAGATGGTCGCGGTGCCAAGCCAGCGGTGATGAGCGAAGCGTGTGGCGGGTGGGGGAGGCTATCGCTTCGCGAGCGTCGAGCATGATCATCGCATGGCCAATCGATTCGCGTAGCCCTAGGCGTAAGCGGCGATCAAGCGGCGCTAATGCGCTACTTTCATTGCTTTCATGAACCAGGTAGCGTAACGCCTGGAGCTCTTTTCTAGCCTGGGGAGCGCCTTTTACGTGCTCCGCCTCACGCAACCCCTTCGCGACCTGACAGGCAAGTGTGAGGCTTTGCGGATCAAGCCGATCAGCATGGTCGTGCATAAGCTGATGAAGCGCCTGCACGTTAGCGAAAAAGCGCAGCGTACGCCGTGTAAGCACATGGGTGGCGCGAACCCGGCCAGCACCTTCCGGACCTTCAAAACGCGCGGCTTGGCTATCAGTTTCCAGCAGAGTGAGTGGCCCCAGGCTACCGCGCAGTGCAGTTTGCATGGCCTCGATATCATCGCTGGCCTCAAGGCGCAGAGCGGCATGTTCGAACGCCTGGTTAATCACCGTGTCGGCTTGGGTTGCCAAGTGAGTACCTACATGCGAGGGCCATAACAGCGAGCTGACCAGCATGGCGCAAATGGCACCCAGCCCCAGCTCGGAAAGGCGCGCTACGGCAATATCAAAAATGCCAGCGGGCGTACTGTTGCTGGAAATCACCACAATCAGCATGGCGGTAACCGCCGCCATCAGGCAGCCGTAGGTGTAGTTGTTACGCCAAAGTGATCCCACGTAGGTGCACAGCATGATCCAAATAGTTAAAAAAAGGAGCGCCGGGACCCGTGCCTGGGCAAACAGGGCCATGATGACGATGCCCGCAACGGCACCGATAAACGTACCACCCAGCTGGCAGATGCCTTTCTCGATCACCATGCCGCTCATCGGGCGGATCTGAAGAAACGCCGCTGACATCAATGCCCAGTAGGGGCGCTCCAGATCGAAAAAAAGCGCGATGTAAAGTGCGAGCATCATCGCCAGGGTGGTCTTGATGGCAAACTTGACCGCCGTGGCGTCAGGCATCAAGTAGGTTTGAACGAACGGCGACATGGTTTAGTCAGCCTGTTGGGCGGGATGAACACGTACGGTGGCTGTCATGCCTACGCTGAGTAGCATTTCATCGGGAACCTCATCCAGCGTTATACGTACCGGAATACGCTGCGCCAGCCGCACCCAGTTAAACGTGGGTTGTACCTGCGGCAGCAGTTGCTGATTCAGGTTGGTGTTACTGTCGGCAATGCCGCGACCAATACCGGCAACATGGCCATTGAGATGAATATCACCATTCATCAATATCACATCGACAGGGTCACCCACGCTGATCGACGCCATTTTGGTCTCTTCAAAGTAGCCCACCACGTAGTAAGAGTTATCGCTGATGATGGCCATCACCGAGCTGCCGCGGTTAACGTAGTTACCGGCTGAAAACTGCATGTTTAGTACGTGGCCGCTTACCGGTGCGGTTATTTGAGTGCGTTCTAAATCAAGCTCAGCGCTTGCCAAGTCGGCTTGGGCCTGCTGTAAATCGGCGGCGGCAATTCGTGAGTTGATCTGGGCGACCTGTTGGTCTTCGGCGCTAATCGCTTGGCTATTACGTAGCTGGTTGCGGCGACTTTCTTCGGCACGGTTAAGCTCTAACGTCGCGTCACGATGTGCAACCGTTGCCTGTGCTCTATCGACCGCTGCTTGGTAACGCGCATCATCAATCGTAAACAGAAGCTCGCCCTGGTCGACGTGATCGGTGTCCATCACATTAAGTGTTGTCACCCATCCGGAAACATCGGGGGTGATGGTGACCACCTGCGCATGAACGCGGGCATCACGGGTCCAGGGCGTATAAAGGTAGTAGTGCCATAGCCAAATACCGGCCGCAATGGCAATCGCTACAATAACCAGAGTAAGTAGAATACGGAGCGAGTTGCGCATCAGAAACTCTCTTAAGGGCTTTCAAGCAAAATGGTAAACACGTAGGTGATGCCAGCCGTCAGGATGACAAATAGCGATAAATCGAACCATGCCGCGTACCACAGCGTATGGTTTCCCAGCACCCAGTGCAGCAGTGTGCGGATGACCAGCGTGGCAACAAAGCCAAGCAGGGCATAGGCCAGCAGCGGGCTGAGATAAATGCCGCCGAATGCAATTTCCTGAAGACCCATAATACTCCTTCATGACGGCCGATAGCGTCCATCAAACGACCAAGATGAGCAGTCAATGAGGAGATAAGATGGTTTTTCTATCCAGTAACCTCATAAGCATCGTGCCCTCGCGTTAACTAAAAGCGCCACGTAATGCCGGCGATAGGTCCGCCCATTTCGATATCAATGAGTGAGTCTGTTTCATCGCGTTTAACCGATAAATGGCGATAGCCGCCTGAAAGGTAAAGCGTATCGCTGAACTGGTAGTTGAGTGTAGCGACAACTTGCCAGGTGTTTTTTTTCGACATATCCAGGCCGCCAATATCCGCATGAAGCAGTGTGGACCAGTTGGGCGCCCAGAGTGATCGCAGGCGTGCCGCCACAATAGGATCTACCCACTGTTTGGTTTTGGCGACATCAATGCCCAGCGCAGGAATGTTGATGTCGGTATCAATTTGCCAAGCACGTGCACCTGCCAGTAGATCAAGCTGCTGTGTCGGGGTCGTCATCACTTGATAACCCGCAGCGGCCGTTATAAAGCGCTGACGTAGCTTACTATTCGCGACAATGCCGAAGGGCAGCGTGCTTGCCTGGCTAAGGGAGGCCCATGAAATATCGCCAAAAAGTACTAAGCGATCCTGGCGTGCGGTGCCGGTCATGAAGAAGGCGCCATCCAAGTCATCCAAAATGCTGCTGAAAGAGCGTGAAGTACTAACGGTAGGGGCATTTTCAAGCGGGCGCACATCGCCTGCCAATCCGGCCATCCAGACATAGGGGGTAAGCTGAAACCGCCAAGCTTCCTCATTAATGTCATCAGCGTTGATGGGCAAGGCAAGGCCTGCTGCGATGATACCTATAATGGCTGAAAATGACCGTAATCGACGCATCTAAAGGTTCCCCTGCTGTGTTTTATTCGGTTTCCGCTCTTTTTTTGATTAACACGCTGCTTATCCCAACGCCGTTTTGGGGAGGCGTTTTATCGGCCTCGTTAGAGTAAGCTATAGTGAGGTTAGATGCTTTGCAAGTCGCTAATATGACCCTAGTCACACTGTTTTTTTACCCAACCTAGGCGACGCTATGCAGCTTTGTTGCAAGGCCTTACGAATAGGCATAACAGACCGACTCTTTATGCGTGAGGCGGTGGGCAGTATTGATATATTGCTGTTTAGGACTTCGCCTTGCGTCCTGCCTAAAGGTAGGCTGTACTTGATTTTTCACCTTCACTGACATGGATAGTCCAGTAACGCTGGATGTTAGTGCAGATCTTTTGACTCCCAAGTGAATATGGGGCTTATGAAAGCACACCGCTCGTGGCCTACATGGATGGTACTGGTAATTGTATTCGCGTTTTCTAACCTCTGTGCCGCGCAAACTCAGGGCGAAGAAGGCGAAGAAGCTACACAGTGGTTTACCACGGATGAACTGAATGTAGGGCTGGGTGAAGCGCCCGACGAGATTAACCGTATGTCGCCGAGGGAGGCGATTCGGAGTTTTCTTGAGCTGATTGAGGAGGAGGACTATCAGGGTGCCGCCCACGTACTGAATCTTGCCGAACTGTCACCAGAAGAGCAGCAGGAGCGTGGACATGTGCTGGCCATGCAGTTAGCTGAGGTATTTCGGCGCGGCGAGTGGCTGAGTGCGTCGAACCTTTCAGGCCGCCAGGATGCCGTTATCGAAGACACCACCGGCGAAAACCCGCTTGCTGGTGATCCGCGACGGGATATTGAGTTGGCCTCACTGCAAGCCGATGGTGAAGCTTACGACATTCGCCTGGGGCGATACCGAGTAGAAGACGAAGACCCCATCTGGCTAATCATGCCGGGAAGCGTTGCCTCAATTCCTTTACTCTACGATGAGTATGGCCCCTCCATGGTTGAGGAGTATATACCCGACCGATTTAAAACCACGTTCGGCTTTCTAATGGTATGGGAGTGGATTGCCGTTCCCGCCTTTCTTGTATTAATTGTACTGCTGGGCTGGGGCATCTACACCTTTGTGGGCCTAATGGCCCGATGGCTACCTTCTGGCGCGCCCAGTATTTTTGCCGCGCGTATCAAGGGGCCGATGTCGCTCATCGCCATGTCGCTTGTCACGCAGATGCTGCTTGAGTATGTCGTCTCTTTCTCTGCAGTGGCAATGACCACATTCCGTGTTCTGCTGATTACTGTTATGGCGTGGGGAGTCGGCACGATTGCGCTGCGTTTGGTGGACACAATCATGCTGCGCATGGCCCGGCGGCTAGTGGGGGAAATCGACGACACCAAACCAAAGGATGAACGTAGGCTTCTCACCACGCTCTATGCGGTACGCCGGGCCGTGATACTGGTGATGGTGTCGGCAGTGACTATCTACGTGCTAAGCCAGATCCAGCTCTTTGAGACGCTGGGCCTTTCATTGTTGGCCTCGGCCAGTGTGTTGGCGGTCTTGGTCGGTATCGCCGGGCAGACCGTGCTGGGCAATATTCTTTCATCCATGCAGTTATCGCTTGCCAAGCCGATTCGTATCGGCGATCTGGTGATTTTTGAAGATGAGTGGTGCTATGTGGAAGGTATTTTCTATACCTTTATTCGGCTGCGGGTGTGGGATGATCGGCGAATCGTTGTTCCGGTAACGTACTTTGTCTCCAAGCCTTTCCAGAATCTGTCGGTCAAGAGTGCGAAAATGTACCGTAGTATGGAGCTGATTCTGCATCTAAGCACCGATATTGCGTTATTGCGCAAAACGTTTCTAGAGTATGCCCAAGAAGAAGATAGCGTCATTGAGCACCATAAACTCCTGTGTTACGCGACCGGGCAAACGGCGACAACGCTGGTGATTACCTGCTACTTCGTGGCTTCTGATCCCATGTCGGGCTGGACCGCTGAAATGAATATCCGGGAAAAGCTGCTGACCTTTATACGTGAAGATCATCCCGATTGGTGGCCAAGAGACGTTATGGTGATTAGCCATCAGGACGTCGCTCGCGCGGAAGGCACCAAGCCCCACAAAACAATTATGGGGACAAGCAGTGAAAAGCCAGCCACACACTCTGAGCCGCGTAAGGAAGAGTAACCTTTGTGAAAATGGGGCACTAGATATGGATCTCCAAGAAATGGGCCTTTTCCGACCGTCTTTGTTGCCGGAAAAAGCCCGCTTTTAAAACGCCACCACCCGCGGTTTTGGGTAAACCAGCGGGCGGGCGTTAGCATATTTCTATGCAGTGAGACGTTAAGGTGTCGCTACTTAAGCGAAGATGCGGAAACGTTCTTCGTCATCCATAAATGTCTTCTCGCCTAACGGCGCCTCATGAGAGCCGAAGGGCATTTGCGCACGCAGTTTCCAGGAAGCTGGCAGGTCCCAGGTTTCAAATACGGCGTCGTCGATAATCGGATTATAGTGCTGCAAGCTGGCACCGATATCGGCCTCGGCAAGGGCGGTCCAAACGACAAACTGGGCGATGCCCGTGGCGTGTTCTGACCAGGCAGGGAAGTTGTCGGCGTAAAGTGGAAACTTCTCCTGCAATCCTTTGACAACGTCCTGATCTTCAAAAAACAGTACGGTACCCGCGCCAGCGGAAAAGCTATTGATCTTTTGCTCGGTCGGCGCAAAGGATTCAGCAGGCACGATGGCACGCAGCGTATCCAGCACCAGTTGCCAGAACTTGTCGTTCTGCTCGTTGAACAGAATGACTGCGCGCGAGCTTTGGGAATTGAAGGCAGTGGGTGCCAGTTTCACCGCTTCCTTGATCAGGGAAGTGGCGTCGGTTTGACCGATGGAAATGTTTTTACCAATAGCGTATTGACTACGACGTTGCTTGTAAATATTGATAGCTGGGTTGGACATAAAGCATTCCTCTTTTAGTGGGTAGGAGCCTTTACGAAGCAGTAATTCCATAGGACTATTAGCTTAACTTAATACACATTTGTTCTGGATGCTATAAGTAAAAATTATCGGCTCGGATAAAAAAGCGCTTCTTCACACCCGTAATTAAGCCTTTGAAACCAGGCAGTTCTTTTAGACACTGCCTGGTTTCTACAGCGCTAATGGGAGCCCATTATTCACGGTTGGGCTACTGTAGCGAGGGCTGCTCGCTTTCGGTTAGTTGTTCCTGCGCCAAGCGTTTGGCACCGGCGATATCAGGCTTCCCGGAACCCAGTTGCGGTAATTGATCAACGGTGAACCAGTGGCTGGGAATCATTAGCGATGAGACACCCTGGCCGCGTAGGGCCGTTCTGACAGCCTGTGCATCAAGCGGAGTTTCCGAGAGCAAGACAATACGCTCGCCTTTATGAGCATCCGGTATGTTGACCGCCATGATGGCGGTATCGGGGTCGGCAAGCGTAGCTTTAACAGCCTGCTCCACCGCGCCGAGGCCAATCATCTCACCGCCAATTTTAGCGAAGCGTGAGTAGCGATCAACAATGGTCAGAAAACCATCTTCATCCAGATAACCCTTGTCTCCGGTGATATACCAGCGCTGGTCGTTGAGATTGCACACTACCTTGGCGGTACGTTCAGCATCGTTCAGGTACCCCTGCATGACCTGCGGCCCGCTAATCAAAATCATGCCTGCTTCGTCAGTGGAAAGCTCTTCAAAACTCTCCGGGTCAACAATTTTGAAACTCGTGCCGGGTAGCGGCATGCCAACCGTGCCTATATTGGCCCCCCGCTGCACTTGCAGGTAGTTTACATCCAGCGTATCGGGAAGATTAACCGCCGCTACCGGCGAGGTTTCGGTTGCGCCGTATCCTTCATAAATCAGCTTATGAAATTTAAGCTGGAACGCGCTGCGTACGCTGTCGTCGACCTTTTCCGCCCCGGCTACTACCACTCTGATGCTATCCAGCATGAGCGGATGAACATTGGAGCTGCGAGTGAACAAGCGCAGAAACGTCGACGTGCCACACATAATGGTTGCCCGGTGCTTGGCAACCGCTTTCGCAATACCCGCCGCATCGGTCGGGTCGGGGTGGCACACCAGGGGCAGGCCCTCAATTAACGGTAAGAACTGAGTAACCGTGAGGCCGAACGCATGAAACAGCGGAAGCGAGCCCATCATGACGTCGTTATGCTCGGTATTCAGCGCGTCGGATGTTTGCTTAACGTTCGCCATTAGGTTGCGGTGGCTTAACATCACGCCTTTTGGCTGTCCTTCGCTACCGCTGGAAAACAGGATGGCGGCGGTGGCCTCGGCATCATGTGCTCGGCAGTAGCAGAGGCGCAGCAGCCAGGTCGGCAGCAAGCGGACGCTAAGCCATGTGCCTAAGCGTTCAGCCCGGCCCATGGAGGCTTGTAGTGTTTCCAGGTAAACAACGTTTTGGTTGGCAAGTAACGCCGATACATCAAGCCCACGGGCGTTAAGTTTTTCCACGAAACGCGTAGACGTGAGAACGGTATCTATCCCCGCTTGCGAAAGGGCCGAAGCCAACGCATCGCCGCTGGCGGTGTAGTTAAGGTTGACCACCGTTTTTCCCGCCAGCAGTGTTGCCATATTGGCGAGTACACCCGCGCTACTGGTAGGCAGTAACAAGCCGATGTTCTGCGCTTTGCTCTGTTTACGGATGCGCTTGGCCATCAGAATACTCGCCGTGAGGGCTTTAGCGGCACTCAATGGGCGGCTGATCGTGTCCGTGAGCGCCAGCTTTCCTGGGCGGCGTTTTACGCTGCGTATCCAGGCATCCGGCAGGGTGTGCAGGTTCTCCATCGAGAGCTGCCAGGAGCGGGTAGCCTGCTCAAAGATGCGTCGCTTGAGTACATCGGCTGGGGTCTCTTTTGGCAGCGCTTGGCCAAAGACCACAACGATAGAGCGGTGTAGCGGTGCATGGCGTAGCTCTTTAAGCTTGCTGGAAGAGTGCGAGAACTGGCTGCCCCATAGCCCACGTAGATAAAACGGAACGATTTTTACGTCGGGATTGGCCATTTTGCAGGCCCGCTCATAGCCTCGGCGAAATTCGCCCAGCTGCCCGGTGCGGCTGATAGCACCTTCCGGAAACAGGCAGACCACTTCACCTGCGTTGAGCAATTCGGCAACGCTATTAAGTGCCCGCTCGGCGGCAGCGCCGCGCTCAATGGGGATACAGCCCAGTGCTTTAAAAAACCAGCGCAAATACCAGCGCTGATAAATGCTTTTCAGCATCACAAAACGCACCGGCCGAGGGCTTGCGATCTGCACCATGGCCCAATCAATCCAGCTGATATGGTTGCCCAGTAACAGCACGCCGCCTTGGGCAGGCAAGTTTTCCAAACCGTAAACATCAACGCGATAGCGGCGGGTCAGCAGAAAGCCCAGTAAAAAACGCACCAGACTTTGGGGCAGTTTTATAATGGTGTAGCCACCCCCTATCATCGCTACGCTAGCGATCACAAGTAATAAATAGTGGCTATCCACGCCCGCCAAAGCAAACAGCGCCGTGAGCGCCAAAAAGCCCAGCATGGCGATATTTTGAATCCAGTTATTGGCTGCCAACACCGTGCCCAGCTCGTTATCCGCAGCGTGGAACTGGATCAGGGCGTTGAGCGGCACAATAAACAGCCCGCCCATTAAACCGATAAACACAAAGTTCAGCGCTTGGCTGAGTGGCGTTGTGAGTAGCGGTAAGCACCATAAACCAACGGCAACGCCCAGAGCGCCCACCGGAATTAAGCCGGTTTCAATACGGTTGCGCGAAAGACGACTGGCCAGCACCGAACCCAGCGCAATACCGATGCCGCTAGCGGCGAGAATGCCTTGCAGCACCAGCGTGTTATCAATGCTGAGCGCGGATTTGGCGTAGGCAGGAAAGGCGGCTAACAGCACTTGGCCAACAGACCAGAAGGTGGCAAGGCCGATAATCGACAGTC
Source organism: Halomonas sp. AOP27-A1-41 (assembly GCF_052378605.1). NCBI lineage: Bacteria > Pseudomonadati > Pseudomonadota > Gammaproteobacteria > Oceanospirillales > Halomonadaceae > Halomonas > Halomonas sp. AOP27-A1-41. The sequence continues at coordinate 138,073 of NZ_JBQSXT010000004.1, read as the reverse complement.
TTAACACGGGCTGGCGTGCAACGATGCGCAGATTATCTTTAAGCGCGCTGCCTTTTATATAGCGCTTCCAGGTCAGCGGTGTGCTGGGCGGCTGTGGGGTATCCAGTGGTAGACGATAAAGCGCCACCACCTGAATGATGCTATTGAGCACTAATAGCCAGCCTAGCGGAGCAATTTGGCGCAGCAACTGCTCAGGGGGCTGGTTGGCCAAGGGGGTCCATGCTTCAAAGAAGGCAGTAAACACCACCGTGCCCGCTAAAATGGCACCAATGGTAACGGCCTGGACGATACCGTTCGCTTCGGCCAAGCGGGGTTTTCCAAACAGCGTTTTGACCATGCCGTATTTGGCAGGTGAGTAAAAGGCTGACTGTATCGCCAGCAGTAGCGTCATCGCAAAAGCCAGCCAAAACCAGCCTTGATAATAAGCCGCCGTAATGCCTAGTGATACCACGACCGCTGCCCACGCCGAAACGCGTAGGATACGTACTTTGGGATAGGTATCAGCCGCATGACCTGATGGGCTAAATAGTGCAATGAACGGGAGCAGGATTAACCCGTTTACCAGCGCAGTAAGCACTATTTGGGTGGTGCCATCGTAGCTTTTGAAGATCGAATTCTGAATAACGATCTTATGCCCCAAGTCGAGAAAAGCATTAAGAAAGATAGCGATGAAGTAGGGCCATGCGCCCTTCATCTGTAGCACTCTTTGCATGTTCACTAAGCCTTATAAACCCCTTTAGATGGTAGCAATCTGTCCAAACCAGGCCTTGGGTGCAACCTTGTTAGACCAGGTTGTGTTATACGTGCTTTAAAGTATCATTATTTGCTACGTTGAGGTGTCTGGAGGCGCTTATGTCCCAAGTGGGGTGTTTAATTGATACGTTGAAGCGCCAGCTTCGTGCTCAGGGTAAAACCTATGCCGATGTGGCTCAGTGGCTGGGCCTAAGCGAGGCGTCCGTTAAGCGTCTGTTTGCTGAAAAGCACTTTACCCTGGCGCGGCTTGAGTGCATCTGTGATCAACTCAATATCGAATTTGCCGAGCTGGTACAAGCCATGCAGGCAGAAGAGCTACGGCCCCAGCAATTGACCCAGGCTCAGGAGCAGAGCATCGTTGACGATCGTGAGCTATTTCTGGTCGCTGTCTGTGTTGTTAATGGCTATAGCTTTGACGAAATTCATCATCAGTATCAGTTAAGCGAGACGGAGTGTACACGTCAGCTGCTTAAGCTTGAGCGGCTAAAGCTTATTGAGTTGCTACCTGGTAATCGTATTCGCCGCCGCGTAGCTGCCAATTTCCGCTGGCGCTCTGGCGGCCCTATCCAGCAGTTCTTCCAAACGTATATTGCGAATGAATTTTTTCGCTCACGCTTTGATGGCGAAAGCGAGCAACTGCTGGTCCTCAATGGTCTGCTGTCCCGAGCAGGCAATGACGAGTGGCAGCAGATAATGCAGCGCCTGGCCAAGGAGTTTCACGCCCTGTGCGAAAGAGAAAGTAGTTTTCCTCTGCATAAGCGCTTTGGTACTACGTCGGTATTAGCGGTGCGCCAATGGAAATATGCGTTGTTTCAAGACTATACGCGACAGTTGGATCATTCTTAATGATATGGGGATGTATTTTGAAATGTCTCCGCCTCTTGGGTTATCCATTCGCTAAAGTGTGTGACCGCTTCGGGTGCGCCTCCGCTCGCCGGTAGAATAAGATCGTAAGCAAAGCGTGATACGAGCGCGTACTTCTCTTTAAAGGGACGTACTAACACACCACTAGCCAGCCGGTCGGCAATTAAGGGATAGCTTGCCAGTACTACGCCTTGGCCAGCAATGGCTTGGTCTAGCGCCAAACTATAAAGCGAGTATTGCATGGGGGTGGGTAAGTGGTGGTTTTTTACACCGACGCTATTAAACCATTCGCTCCAGCTCGGTACAGGACTGAAGGCCGGAGTATGCCGCTGCCATTCAACCGAAAGCAGCGGTTGTGCCAGCAAGTCTTCTGGCACCCTAATTTTATTTTTGAAAAGCAGCGCAGGCGAGCACACAGGAAATAGCACGTCTTCGAATAATCTAATGCTATTGACGCCTTGCCACGGACCTTGGCCATAACGCAGTGATAGCTTGGCACGGTTAGGCAACCACAGTGGTGGCGTTAAATTCGCATCGGCATCAAGCGATATATTGATACCGCGTTCACGTGCTTCGAATCGATGAAGTCGCGGTAGTAGCCAAAGCTGTAAAAAAGAAGGTGGCGCGCTAATAATCAGCTCAAAAGCTTCGCTAGAGCGCTGTGTGATATGTTCCACCCCACTTGCAATAAGTGATAACCCCGCCTGCACATCGTCGAGCAGCATTTTACCCGCCTCGGTGATTAACACGCCATTGGCGTGTCGCTCGAAAAGAGTGACGCCCAACCTTGCCTCTAGCTGTTTGACTTGGCGACTAACGGCACCAGGAGTAACGCTGAGCCGAGTGGCGGCTTTTTTGAAGCTGTTTTCACGAGCAGCCTCAGAGAAAGCACGCAGTGCATTAAGCGGTAGTCTTTCAATTTTCATAGCGTGAGTTTTACTAAGCCTAGGTCGGATAAGTAATCGTTTGTAGAGAGTTTCCTCTGCTGATGCAATAGCCGTCTTATTGCATAGCGAGGTCTACATGCGCAATCTTGAGCCAGATATAGCAACAAAGGTTTACCACAAGGACGTCGTTTTTGAGCGAAAACCCCTAGGGCGAAGAGCGGCATCGTTAATGCTTCTCTTCTGTCTGATATTAGGGTTTCAGCAGGTTGCTATAAAAGGGGTGGCTGAGGAAATATCGCCACTGTCTCAAATTGCTTTACGCTCTTTGCTTGCCGCTATGCTGGTAATACCTTGCGCGCTCTGGCAAGGCATTGGTTGGCGAGATGTGCGCGCGCATTGGCGGCCGGGGTTACTCGTTGGCTTAGGTTTCACGAGTGAGTTTGTCTTTTTGGCTTGGGGGCTTCATTACACGCTGGCTTCTCACATGTCTATTTTTCTCTATACGGCGCCTATTTTTGCGGCGTTAGGACTGCATTTAATGGTTCCGGGGGAGCAGTTGGCTCAACGCCAGTGGTGGGGTATTGGCTTGGCTTTTACAGGAATGGCCATTGCGATAGCGCCCGGTCAAGCGGGCAGTATGGATACGGAAATACTGATCGGTGACATGATGGGAATAGTGGCGGGGTTATCTTGGGCAGCGACGACGGTGGTGATACGCAGAAGCTCGCTTTCCGAGCAGCCCGCTGAACTCACATTGAGCTATCAACTAAGTGTAACGGCACTGCTTCTATTGCCAGCTGCGTTAATATCGGGGCAGTTAATGAGCGCTCAGTTTACCTCAATAGTCATTTTAAGCCTTGGTTTTCAATCAATTATCGTTTCCTTTGGCGCTTTACTACTGTGGTTTTCGTTATTGCGGAGCTATCGTGCCTCGCAGTTAGGCGTGTTCTCTTTTTTAGCACCGCTTTTTGGTCTGCTTTTTGGTACCCTACTGCTCAACGAGCCTTTGAGCTTTAACTTTTTAATCGGTGGTGTGGCTATCATGATCGGTATCGTGGTGGTAATGCGCTAACTACTGACTCATCCTTCGCTGAATAAAATCATTTTATGTTATCGAACGCGTTTAAAGCGCTGGCCTGCCCGCTTGACGGCGGCACGCTCACTCAAGCTGAAGGCGTATGGCGCTGCACGGCGGGACACAGCTTTGATATTGCCAAACAGGGTTATGTAAACCTGCTGCCTGTGCAGAACAAACGCTCAAACGACCCCGGTGACAGTAAGGCCATGGTGGCTGCACGGCAGCGTTTTTTGAATGCCGGACATTACCAGCCTGTTGCAGAGGCTGTTCGCCACGCTGCCTTAAAAGGCGCTTCAGAAAACGAACGGCTTAGCTGCCTGGATGCAGGCTGTGGCGAAGGCTACTACTTGCGTCAATTGGCCAGCACGACGCCGCAAACACCGCTTGCTTTGATGGGGTTGGATATTTCCAAATGGGCGGTTATGGCGGCGGCCAAGCAGAGCCGTCAGCAAGGACGCCCTCAACAAGAACAGAGCCGTCAGCAAGACGCTACGTGGGTAGTAGGCAGTAATGCGAATTTACCTGTGCAGTCGGCCACGCTGGATAGGCTACTCTGCATGTTCGGCTTTCCCGTGATGAGCGAGTTTGCCAGAGTGCTTAAGCCGGGCGGGTTGCTGTTACAGGTGGAGGCAGGATCAAATCATTTGCGCGAGCTGCGTGAGATTATTTATCCAACGCTTAAGCCCGAGCGCAATGCAGAACCCGCTGTGCCAGAAGGGTTTAGCCTGCAGGCAACCGATACGGTCTGCTATTCGCTAACGCTTAATGACAAAGAGAGCATTGCGGATCTTTTGGCCATGACCCCGCACCTTTATCGGGCAAGCGCTGAGGGCCGAGAAAGAGCGGCAGCACTGAAGACACTCATCGTGAGTGTTGATGTGCGAGTGATTAAATGGATTAAAAACGCATAGAAGAAGGGTAGGCAAGACGTGGTTGGCGGCTTGTTTGGTTTGGTCAGAACTTTACCAACCCCAAACGCAACAAGGCCCACCGAGGCGGGCCTTGTCAGTCAGACCCTAAGGTCTGAGCAAACACTTAATAAGAAATATTAAGAAGTTTGCTTGATGTTAGAAGCCTGAAGGCCTTTTTTACCCTGGGTAACGTCAAAAGAAACGCTAGCGCCTTCTTGAAGGGTTTTGAAGCCGTCAGACTGAATTTCGGAGAAGTGTGCAAACAGGTCGTCGCTGCCGTCAGAAGGAGCGATGAAACCGAAGCCTTTAGTGTCGTTGAACCATTTAACTGTGCCAGTTGCCATGATTAAATCCTTTCGCGCATAAGCGCCGTAATAAAGTTCCTGGTATTACCCAGATTGAAGTAGCGGGTGAAACAAGGAATACAATATCAGGCTGCCGAAAGAATCGTACGCTTCTGAAACCATGCTGCTTGCTAACCAACTGATGATACAGTGCCATGATTCGCGGCGCGCGTCAACGGGTTTGTGCATTTGTTTTCTAAGCCCAAGGCAATATTTCACTCTTGCGCACCACTGGCCATGTCGCGAGTGCTAAGTACTTAATACTAATTACTTAGTGGCTGCGCTTGTGCATGGTGAGCTGTAATAACGCACCGCTTGCAGCAAGCGCACCGGCACTTAACGCAAGCGTCCAAAGCGGAAAGGCACTGGCAAGCATAAGCCCGCCTACCGCCGCCCCAATCGCGCTACCCAAGTAAAGCGCTGATTCGTTCAGGGCCACGGCGAGATTGCCATCGCCATGCGGTTTGCGAACGTGCATTAGCGCGTTATTTTGCGGCACCTGTAACGCCCAGCCGACGGCTCCCCATAGGGCGATAGGCACAAGCGCAAGCCATGGATGCAGAGCTGCAGCAATTGGCAGGCTTATCAGTGAAACGGCCAAGATCAGCATAATAGTCAGTACAACGCTGGAGCCTTGGCTTTTATCCACAACCGGTCCAATTAAAAAGCTGCCCAAAATCCCGCCAACGCCCCAAACCCATAAATAAAGTGCAATAGAGGGAGGGCTGCCAGAAGTTGATGCTGCTATAAGCGGTGAAATAAAGGTATACATCCCAAGACTTGCTACGGCAGCTAACAGCGAGACAGCTAAAATGGTCATGGTTGTGGGGTGCTTCAAGATGACCAATTTGCGCCGCAACGATATATAAGGCGCTTCGGGAATATCGGGGAGCTTGTAGTACAGGCCTGCCAGGGAAATCGCGCCAAGCAGTGCAATCAGCCACATGGCCGAGGCCCAGCCCAGTTGCTCTGCGAGTAATAGGCTAAGCGGTACGCCAAGCACGGTGCCACTCGCCATTCCGCCCATAATCATCGCAATGGCGTTGCCGCGCTGCGCTTCAGGTGCGAGTGCCGCCGAGGCTGCAATTCCTAGCGCCAGATAAACCCCAGCTCCCACGCCAGCCAGTGCTCGCCAAGCCATTAGCGTGACAAAGCTTGTGGCCAGCGCGCTTGCAACATTTGCAACAACGAAGATCGCCAATGCGAGGATTAACCCTGTGCGCTGCTGATGACCTGGCAGGAGCGCGACCACGATGGGAGAAACCAGGCCATACGCCAGTGTAAATGCCGTTACCAGTTGTGCCGCCATTGCATCTGATACTAAAAAAGCGGGAGTAATCAGGGGAATAAGGCCTGCGGTGACATAAGACGCCATCCCCAAAGAAAAGGCGCCCAAGGCAATTAAATAAATCGATAGTCGAGAAGAAAATGCCATTAGGTTCTCCAGTCAGGCTCATACGTTACTTGGTAGGCGTCTATTGCTGACGGCTGCCAAGCGGTGAGTGCGCTATTCTGGAGAGGCTTTAAAGGGGGTACAATTTAACTGTTTATACTATTACTAAAGGCAACAAGATGGCGGCAGTACGTTCTTTAAACCGCACCCGCACCGAGCTTGGGGAATTCCTGCGTAGCCGACGCGAGCAGGTAACACCTGAAGAGGTTGGTTTACCCGTGGGTAAGCGGCGGCGCACGCCTGGCTTACGCCGCGAGGAAGTCGCGGCACTCGCCGGGGTTGGATTGACCTGGTACACGTGGCTCGAGCAAGGGCGCGATATTCGCGCCTCGGCAGATTTCCTCGACCGCCTTGCGCGTACGCTTAAGCTTGATGCCACCGAGCGGCGCCATCTGTTTTTGCTGGCGCACCAGCGCCTCCCCGCTGAGCCGGGAAAAACATGGTGCATAGTGCCGCCTTTGATACTTCGTCTGATGAACGATTTACCCACTCGGCCTGCCTACGTGTTGAATTTGCGTTGGGATGTGCTGGCCTGGAACCACGCGGGTGATCGTCTGTTTGGCTTCTCTAAACATCCACCGGAGCAGCGCAATCTTCTGTGGCTACTGTTTACCGATGCAGCCACTCGCGGGCTTTTCGACCCTTGGGAAGTGCAGGCCCGCCAAATGCTCGCCAGTTTTAAACGCGATGCGGCCCGCGCGCCAGAAGACCCGGCGATCAATGCGTTGATCAAAATGCTGGTCCACGTGGATAAGGATTTTAAAACGTGGTGGGCAGGGCAGGATATCCACGGACCTTGCCATGGCGTTCGACACTTTCACTTCGCGCCGTTAGGGGCGCTCGATTTTGAGCATACCTCGTTGTTGGTTGACGAAGACCGCCACCTGCGGCTGGTCTATTACGTTATTAAAAACGGCGCCACTGAAAACGACGCCGCTAACAATGGCATGGGCAACGAAGAGGCGTTTAATCACTGGCTTCAGGATGCCCAAACGCCAGCATCATAATGAGTGGTTCTGGGCTTTTGCCAATATCCAGCCCTCTGGCGTGGCGCACAGGTGCGAGGTTGTGCAAGAAGTCTTGGTCATGAGAGGCCACTACCAGCGCACCTGGGTAGCCTCTTAACATGCTTTCCAATGCCTGTAGCGAGGGTAGGTCGAGATGGTTGCTGGGCTCATCCAGCAGTAACAGTTGCGCGGGCGGGTCGGCATATAGCGCGCACGCCAGCGCTACCTTTAGCTGCTCACCACCGCTTAGCTTCCCGCAGGCAACGCTAATTTTCTCAGCCGTTAGCCCAAGGTGTACTAACCGTGTTCGCAGCAGGGTGGTCGGTGCTGCTCGGTTGGCTACTGTTAACTGCTCTATAGCGCTCCGGGTTTTATCTAACTGAGCCAGGTGTTGGTCGAGATAGGCGCTTCTGACATGCACACGGCGTTCACCCTTTAGGGGTGGGCGCTGTTCAGCCAGGAGTTTAAGCAGGGTGGATTTACCCGAGCCGTTGGGGCCAACAATGCCTAAACGCTGCTGCCCCGTGAGGCTGAAATTAAGCTTTCCGGCAACGTAAGGAAGTGTGATATCCGTGAGCTCAGCAATGATCCGCTGGGCAGGCTGCACGGCAATGTCATGCAGCGCGATATGCGTATCTTCAGAAAGCTGTTCCCGGGCTTGCTGAATAGCGCTCAGGTGCTGGCTGCGTGTTTCTGCCTGCTGGTGGGCAAGGCGCCCAGCGGAAAGTTCGCTGCGCTCTTTTTGACGATCCAGAAGAATTTTTGCCTGATTGGCCTCATGTCGCTGGCGGTTACCACGTGCCTGACGTTGCGCTTGGCGTTCATGCTGTTGATGCAGCACGCGCTCTGCACGTTTTTTCTCTTTTTGATGGTGTTCCAGGCTAGCTTGAGCCGCTGCTTGTTCGCTCGCCTTTTGTTCGGCGTAAAAGGTGTAATTGCCGCCATGGCTGCGTAGCCCCAACGTTGACAGCTCAACGATACGTGGCAGGTGGGCGAGCAGTTGGCGGTCATGGCTAACAACCAGCAGCCCCTTGGGCCAGCGGGTTAGCTGCTCAATAAGGGCTTTTCGGCTTGGGCCGTCCAAGTGATTACTCGGCTCATCCAGAATAAGAAAGTCCGCACTCGATAATAGTACGCCGATCAGGGCAACGCGCATGGCTTCACCGCCGCTTAATGTCGCCGCTGGGGTTGTCGAATCAAGGTGGGCAAGGCCACTGTGTTCAAGCTCGCGCTGTAGCGTCTGGCGGATATCCCATTGATCGCCTAGTGCATCAAAGTCTTCGGTGTTCGTGCTGCCCGCCTCAATGCGGGCAAGTGCCGCTAACGTAGTGCCCAGACCTGCCAGGTCGGCTACCGTGCCGGATACCTCTTGGGTAACGCGTTGCGATAAATAGCGCACTCCACCTATGCGAAGGCAGCGCCCTGTTGAGGGTGTGATGTCGCCAGCCATTAGCCTTGCCAGCAGCGTTTTACCCACGCCATTGCGCCCCACCAAACCAGTAGGCGTTGTATCGAAGGTTTCCGTTAGCGCGGAGAACAAAACGTGACCGTTGGGCAGCGTATAAGAAACGCTATCGAGCGAAATAAACGTCTTCGTCATCGGATGTACCTATCAATGCCAAACATTCCCCTTTTGATAAGGGATGGAGAACGTGGCCGTCGGAAACAGGACGGCAGCATTAATAGCGCATTGGACGAATACCTTTAATCAGAGGGAAGGCCACTAGCCTAGTCAACTTATGTTGCTTTTCCAAGGCCTTTGCCGCGCTACCTGCCTGCTGATCTACACTTTCTGGCAAGGATTTTGTATCTCGCTAGATACGCGCAATAGGCACTCAATGGAAAGAGAGCAAACCATGATGTATGGAAAGAGAGCAAACCATGATGTACGACGTGGCAGTTGTAGGCGGCAGCTATGCCGGGATGGCCGCAGGGCTGCAGCTGGCCCAGACACGGCGCCATATAGTAGTGGTGGATGCTGACCAGCCGCGTAACCGGTTTTCCGCTCGGCCGCGGGGATTTTTGACGCAGGATGGTAAGTCGCCCGAGGACATTGTGGCGGCAGGCTACGCGGAACTGGCTCAATACCCGACAGTTGACTGGCACAAAGGGGAGGTTGAAACGATTGTCGGCGAAGTGGGAGACTTTACGCTAACGCTTGCCGAGCCACGGGCAGCGGCGTCGTCATTTCGCGCCCGTCGCGTTATTCTGGCCGCTGGCGTAGACGATGATCTTCCCGCGTTGCCAGGGCTTAAAGAGCGCTGGGGCACGCATGTTTTTCATTGCCCTTACTGTCATGGTTTTGATCTAAACCGTGGGCATATTGGTGTGTTGGCCCATTCAGCAGCGGCGATGCACCTTGCGCTGATGCTGCCCGACTGGGGCAAAACAACGCTATTTTTGAACGACGCGTTTGCGCCTGATAAGTGGCAATTACAAAAACTCGACGAGCGCGGTACGCATATCGAACATGGCGCTGTTGAACGCCTGGCAGGGGAAGGCGTGAAGGTAGTAATGGCCGATAGCCGGGTATTTCCCTGGAGGGGCTGTTTGTTGTCACTCAAACGATCCCCAGCACGCTGGCGCTGCGCCTTGGGTGCGAAATTGAGACCACGCCGCTGGGGCGTGGTCTCAAAACCAGTGCTGCCCAGGCAACCTCTGTGCCTGGTGTTTTTGCTTGTGGTGACATTGCACGGCCTGTGGGTAATCTTTCGCTTGCCGTTAGCGACGGCGCCTTGGCCGGGCAGGCAGCGCACCATTCGCTGGTATTCGATTTATAAATCAGGCTTCAATGGCGCAGTAGAGGAGCCTCTTTCAATGTCAAACAGCGCAGTCTCCAATACGTGTGCTTGTATCGCGAGCCTGAGCCATCAGGCAGCAGCTGGAGGTTTACTGGCTCCGTAGGGTGACGTTTTCTGTTGGCGGGCTCTAATAAGCTTTCTGGGTAAAGGTGACTAACATGACGGCGCTTTTGAAAGGATATATGCGCTCTTCGTTGATCTTACGTGTCACGATCGCGTTGCTGCTGGGGGTAGTGGTGGGGTTGTTGGGTGGAGAAACCATCGCCACTTGGCTGGGGCCGGTCGGTGATCTACTGCTGCGTCTGCTGACGTTTCTAATTGTACCTATTGTACTGTTTACGCTGATGGTCGGGGTCAACCAGTCAACGGTAGGTGGCGTCGGCCGCGTTGGTCAAAAGGTGCTGCTGTATTACCTGGCCTCTTCCGCGTTCGCAATTGTGGTGGGACTATCGGTTGCCTCACTACTTAATCCAGGCAGTGGCATGACGCTGGATGACAGTGCGAGCTTCTCTGTGCCGGAGAATCCAGGACTCGTTGATGTACTGCTTAATATCGTACCGAACAACATTATTGGCGCGTTGGCTGACCAGAACCTGCTCGGCATCATTTTTACCGCGTTGGTATTCGGTATCGCTTTGATGAAGGTGCGCCAAAGCGAAACGCACGGCAAAAGCGCCGAGCGGTTGTATGAAATGATCGAAGGCTTGAATACCGTGACGCTGAAGGTGATGTCGGGCGTGCTGCATGCCGTACCGATTGGGGTGTTCGCTATTGTGGCGGAAACTGTCAGCCAGCAGGGGGGTGAAACGCTACTGTCATTGGGTGACATGGTGATCGTGCTGTACATTGCCTTGGCCGTTCAACTGGCGATTTACTGCGTCATCATGCGTCTTTTTGGGGTGAAACTGCGCCGCTTTTTTCGGGAGGCTCGCACGCCGATGGCCACGGCGTTTGCCACGCAAAGTAGCGCGGGCGTGCTGCCACTGACCATGAATGCCGCCCGCCGTATGGGCATCGCGCAAAGTGTGTACGGGTTTAGCCTGCCGCTGGGAGCGACCATGAACATGGATGGCGCGGCGATTCGGATCGCTATTTCCGCGGTGTTTGCTGCTAATGTGATCGGCGCACCGCTGGATCTTGCCAGCATGGCTCAAATTGTCGTGATCGGTACGCTGATCTCAGTTGGCACGGCGGGCGTACCGGGGGCGGGTATCATCATGATTGCCACCGTGTTTGCTCAGGTAGGGCTGCCGATCGAAACCGTCGTACTGTTAACCGCTATTGATGCGTTGGTAGGAATGGGCGCTACCGCCCTGAATATAACCGGCGATTTAGTGGGCACGGCAGTGATCGCCAAAAGTGAAGAAGGCAAACAGAAAGACGTGCCTTTAGACGATATCTCTTCCACAGTGAAAGAGTAACGAGCAAGGCCATTAATCGACAGGAGACGACGGGATGAATGACCAGGAACTCACTTACTTGACCCGTGCCATTGAGCTGGCTGAAGAAGCTCTTGATGCGGGTGATGAACCCTTTGGCAGCGTGCTGGTAAGTGCACAAGGGGATATTCTTGCCGAGGACCGTAACCGAATTGTCAGCGGTGACGTGACGCAGCATCCCGAGTTCACGCTGGCACGTTGGGCAGCACAGCACATGACGCCAGAGGCGCGCGCCAAGGCAACGGTGTATACCACAGGCGAGCACTGCGCCATGTGCGCAGCCGCGCATGGGTGGGCAGGGCTTGGTCGGATCGTTTATATCAGCTCATCTGAACAGTTAGGGCGTTGGCTAGATGACCTGGGCGTCGCCCCACCGGCGGTAGCCTCCTTCCCTATTCAGCACATTGTGCCAGGGCTTGAAGTAGCAGGCCCGTTAGCAGGGTGGGATGAAAAGGTCCATGCGTTGCACCAACGGCGCCATGCGGTTTAGCTAGCAGCAACAAAAGAGCCGCCCAGACATTTGTCCAGGCGGCTTCAGGGTTTATCTATGTTGTACAATCAGTGCTTTAAAATCACATAAAACGCATGAATGATGCCGGAGATAAAGCCAAGCAGCGTCAGGATGGTGTTTAGCCAACAATAGCCTTTTAGGCCAACCTTTAAAATACACCGAACGGCGGTAGGATGATGGCAACAATCATCTTGACCGGATCCGTTGCTGCCAACACCACAACGCCTCCTTTACTTATATGAATTGTCATCTGCGGCGTTATTTCTATCTTTAATTAACGCTTTTTTTCAACATCCTTAACGATCATTTTTTTATCAGAAAAACGGGGAAGGGAATCCATGTATAAGTTACTACCGCCATCACTACTACTTGCAAGCTGCGCTGTTTCTGGCCCGCTTTGGGCACAAGCCGAGCCGGTATCTACCCAAGCGCTGCCCACTGTTGAAGTGAGTGCACCCCGTTTAGCACGTGAGCTTTATGCCACACCGGCTGCGGTTTCTATTCTGGATCGAGACGCCATTGCTCAGGGCCAGCAGCGTGTGCGGTTGGATGAGTCTTTGGTACGCGTGCCGGGTGTGTTTGTCCAAAACCGGGATAATTTTGCCCAGGGCCAGCGTATTGCAATACGTGGCTTTGGTGCGCGTGCGCCGTTTGGCGTGCGCGGTATTACGGTGATGGTTGATGGCATTCCTTATACCTTGCCCGATGGCCAGGCGCAGCTGGACGCCATTGATCTGGACAGTGCCGAGCGCATTGAGGTGATTCGTGGGCCTTCCTCGGTACTTTATGGCAATGCCGCCGGTGGGGTGATTGATGTGACGACCGCAGACGGGCGTGATAATCCAGGCACGCGGCTGCGAGTAGGGGTGGGCAGTGATGGGTATCGTAAAGCTGCCCTGCAAACCGGTGGCGCCCAAGGGGAGTGGTCACACCACGTCAGTTTTTCAGCCTTAAACGTGGACGGCTATCGCGATCAGAGCTCTACTGAAAAGTATTTATTGAATGCCAAGCTACGCCGGGAGCTGGGTAGCGAGCGTGCGTTAACCGCGATTGTCAACTTGCTGGAAAACCCGCGCTCGGAAGATCCCGGTGCACTCAATGCTGGCGAAGTGGCTAGCGGGCGCCATCAGGCGGCACCCAATGCATTGGCGCTTGATTCACACCAAAAAGTCGACCAGCAGCTAGTCGGTTTGCAGTATGAAGATTTGGCCGCAGGCCCAGGGGAGCTCTACCTTAAAGGGTTTATTGCGCGACGCGATTTTGAGCAACAGTTGCCCTACGTGGGCGACAGCCGATTAGGGTATAAGCGTGATTACATGGGCGCCAGCGCTGAATACCATCATGATATTACTCTGGGCGAGCTACCGCTGAGCTATGTCGCGGGAATTGATGTCGCGCGCCAGAGTGATGATCGCTTCCGCAATGATGTGAACGCCCAGGGCGCGGTAGGTGATCAAGTGGCGGATGAAACCCAAAAGGCCACGTCGGCGGGTGTTTTTGCTCAGGGCGACTTGGATATCACCGAGCAGGTAACGCTGTCGTTAGGCGCGCGATTTGACCGTGTGGATTTGGATGTGGGTGACCAGTATTTTGACGATGGCGATCAAAGCGGTGAGCGTACCTTTAATGAGTGGAGCGGCTCTGCTGGGCTTAGCTACCGCTATCGTCCTCAGCAGCAGGTGTATATCAATACCGGGACGGCCTTTGAAACGCCTACATTCGCTGAATTTGCTAACCCGGCAGGCGGCGGCTTTAACCCATCCATTGAGCCGCAAAAGGCCTGGAATCGTGAAGTGGGTATGCGCGGGTATATTGAGCCGCTAGCGATGGATTACGACGTTGCCTTATTCTCGGTACGTGTGCGTGATGAGCTGGTGCCTTATGACGAGGGCGGGCGTACCTTCTATCAAAATGCGGGTGATACCAATCGGGATGGCCTGGAAGTAGCGCTGGGCTGGCAGCTTGCCGATCAGTGGCGGTTAGACAGTGCGTTGACGCTGGCGCGCTATGAGTTTGACCGGTTTTCCACGCCTGATGAGCGCTTTGATGGCAAGCGTATTCCCGGCTTGCCGGAGCAAACCTGGGTCAATCAGCTTACCTGGGAGAGCTCAGCGCACCGCTTTGCCACGCTTGAAACGCAATACACCGGCGATATGGTCGCTGATAACGCCAATGAAACGGATATAGATAGCTATTGGCTGGTGAATCTTCGCGTGGGTGATGGTTGGCAACTGGGAAGCGACTCACGTTTAAATGCTTATGTGGGCGTGCGTAACCTGTTTGATCAGGAGCACTATGCCAACGTTCGCTTGAACGGCACCTATGGTCGTTACTATGAACCGGCACCGGGGCGTAGCGTATACGGTGGGGTGGAAATGCGCTTCTAAGCCCGTGGTTTCAAGCCTTCGGCTTTAATCGGCGAAGGCTTCGGTAATAGTCATGAGACTAGACGGCAACGATAGCGGGCAGCCCAAGGGCTGCCCGCTGTGTTATGACGAGACGATGAGTAAACGCTTATTCAGGTAGTGCGTACCCGATAACGTAATCGCCCATTTTAGTTCCGAAGGTGCCGTGACCACCCGCCGTTACCACCACGTATTGACGGCCATCGGCGCCGGTATAAGTCATGGGAGTGGCTTGGCCACCGGCGGGCAAGCGTGCTTTAAAGAGCTCTTCGCCCGTGGTGATGTCGTAACCACGCAGATACTGGTCCAGCGTGCCCGACATAAAGACAACGCCGCTGGCGGTGGAGAGCGGGCCGCCTAGTGCCGGAACACCCACCGGCAAACCAATCGGCAAATCAAAGGGCATGCTGTCACGCGTAGTGCCGTTGCGGTGCTTCCACACGACCTCGGCATTTTGCAGATCGATACCCGCTACATCGCCCCAGGGCGGTGCCTGGCAGGGCAAATCAAATATCGACAGCAGCGGCCCTAGTTCAACGGCGTACGGGGCTCCTGCGTTTGGCTGTAGCCCTTGTTCGCTGGCAGACCCTTGGCCTTCTTCAACCTCATCACGAGGAATCAAGCGCGAGATAAATGCCAAGTACTTGGCCCCGGTGAAGAGCGCCTGGCGCTCAGGGTCAACCGCAACGCCGCCCCAGTTCATTACCCCGACGTTGCCCGGGTAAATGATACTGCCTTCAAGCGAGGGAGGCGTGTACTGGCCTTCATAGCGCAGTGAGTTGAATTGAATACGGCACATCATTTGATCAAACGGTGATGCACCCCACATGTCGCGCTCGGTTAGCGGTGGGGGTAGCAGATTGAGTGCCGAACGCGGCTGAGTTTCTGCTGTCCAGTCGCCTTCAATGGCGCCCTGGGGCGCAGGGATTTCTTCAATCGGCACGATCGCTTCGCCGGTTTCCCGGTTAAGCACGTAAAGGCTGCCCTGCTTTGTCGGCTGAATCACCGCGGGTTGAACTCCGTCACTGGTCGCCAAATCAATCAGTACGGGTTGGGCGGGCATATCCATATCCCACAGGTCGTGATGAACGAACTGATAGACCCAAGCAACCTGGCCGGTTTCGAGTTCAAGCGCCACCAAGCCTGCGCTGTAGATTTCATCGTTTTCGGTACGGTCCGCGCCATACTGGTCGGGCGTTGCATTGCCCATCGGCAGGTACACCAGTCCCAGCGTTTCATCAACGCTAATGGGCGCCCATACGTTGGGCGAGTTGCGCGTGTAGGTTTCGTCATCGGCAAGCGGTTCTGTTTCTTCCGGGTTGCCGCTATCCCAGTTCCATACCAGCTCGCCAGTGCGCACATCAAAGGCGCGGATAACGCCTGACGGCTCATCGGTTGAGCTGTTATCCGTCACGTGGCCGCCCAGGATGACCAGGTTCTCGGTCACGGTGGCAGGGGAGGTGGAGTAGTAGCCGCCTGGGTTGAAGCTGCCGATGTTGCGAGTTAGATCAACTTCGCCGTTTACCCCAAACCCTTCACACGGCTCACCGGTGTCGGCATTCAGGGCGATCAAGCGGGCATCGGCGGTGGGCAGGTAAAGACGGCGCGGGCACATCACATCGGTTTGGCTAATAATTGCCGAGGGCGCATTGTCAGCATCACCTGCAGCGGTTTCGGTCAAACCACTAAGAATAGCAACGTCGATATCAAAGGCGCTGGCATCCGCAAAGAGTTCAGACGCTTGAACGCCTGCTTCGCTCGCATCATCTGTACCGCTGTCTGCGTAGTTGGCAGCATCGTAGTACGCAAGGCCTCGGCAGGTCATGTGCGCCCAGCCCGAGAAGTCGTCGGCGCCCTGGGTGCTGATTTGCGGGTCAAACTCCCACAGGGTTTCACCGGTTTCGGGGGAAAGCGCCATAGCGCGACTGTGGGAGGTGCAGATATACAGACTGTCGTTAGCTTTTAACGGCGTATTCTGGTTGGTAATTTCGGGAGGGGCGTCGGGGCCCGCTTGGTCACCGGTCTGAATACGCCATACTTCTTCCAGTTGGCCAATATTTTCAGGGGTGATTTGACTTAACGATGAGTAGTGCGTGCCAGCATTGGTACCGCCATAGGCGGGCCAGTCGTCGCCTGCTACCTGGGCGGGGTTGACGCTCTCACTACCCGACGTGCTGTTATTGGCAAGCGTGCCATCAATGGTCGTGGGGTCATCAAATTGACTGGCGATAGCCACCACTATAGCGGCTGCAATGCTGGCGGTCAGCGCGAGACTTCCGCCTCGCGAACGAAGCGGCTTTCGCCACCAGGGAAGCAGCATGATGATGCCGATGAGCGCAAGGACGGCGACGCGGGGAACCAACTGCCACCAGTCCAGGCCAACTTCCCACAGTGCCCAAAGCAGCGTCGCTATTAAAATTAGCGCATAAAGCCAAAGGGCAGCGCCCCTGCGCATAGCGAGTAAAATACCGGTGGCGGTAATGCCAATGCCAACTATCAAATAGTAGGCACTGCCGCCGAGGCTAATGAGTTTGCCGCCGCCTACCGCTAACGCCAGGCCTGCAACAATCAGTAAGAGGCCTAGCAGTAAGGCAGGCCATTTCCCGCGTGTTCGCGTATTTTCATCCATGAGTGTTCCCCCTGTTTATTACGATTGACAGCTTATTACGTTTGATAGCTGTTGATGGCTAGGCTTGGTACCGGCTTCGACGGGGTTTACCCATCAAACAGGTGACTGAGCTGCGCCGAAAGTACCAGTAATGGATGTGAACTGATCAAACGGCGTTGGATAGCGCATAAAAAAGCCACGCTATAAAGATAGCGTGGCCATGGTGTGTTGCTACTATTTATTCATTCTAACACGGTGTTAGCGCTCTAGTGCCACTAGCATCTTGCCAGTATTACCACCTTTGAACAGCTCCAAAAACGCCTCTGGTGTGCTCTCCAGGCCCTCTTTAACCGTTTCCTTGTAATCAATTTTACCCGCCGTTACCTGGGGAGCTACTTCCTTGAGGAACTCAGGGTAGTGATCCCAATGGTCTGCCACAATAAATCCTTGCATCTTCGCTTTGCGTACCACCATTTGAGACAGATTGCTGGGGCCTGGCGTGGGTTTTTCGGCGTTATAACTTCCGATCATGCCGCAGACCGCAATACGAGCGCCTTCATTTAGCTGGCTTAATGCGGCTTCCAGGCAAATGCCTCCCACATTTTCAAAATAAACGTCAATGCCTTCGGGGCTGGCCAGCTGTATCGCATCGCTTAACTCGTGAGCGCTGCGGTCGCGGTAGCTAACGGGCTCAACACCCAACGACTCAAGCCACGCAAGCTTATGCGCTGCACCTGCAATACCGACCACGTGACAACCCTTGGCCTTGGCAAGTTGCACCACTAGTGAGCCCACCGCACCGCTGGCAGCACTGACCAGCACATTGTCGCCAGGGCGGCACTCGGCAATGCGGTTAAGGCCGGTCCAGGCCGTCATGCCCGGCATGCCCAATACCCCAAGATACGCCTGCTCGGGTACATCAGCGTTGGGTAATGGGTAAACGCCTGCTGAAGAGAGCTGAGCAATATCGCGCCAGCCACCCATATGGCTAACAATATCGCCCTCTTTTAAGCGTTCATCGCTGGAGGCAATCACTTCGCCTATTGCGCCACCTTCCATCGGCTGACCCAGCCTGAACGGTGCGACATACGTATGTTGCCCGCTCATACGGCCGCGCATGTAGGGGTCTACCGAGAGCCAGCGGTTGCGAATACGCACTTCACCTAGGCTGAGATCAGGAAGTGATTGGGAGTCCAGGGTGAACAGTTCACGTTCGGGTAAGCCGTTGGGGTAATCGGTGAGGGTAAAGAAATGAGACTTCATGCATACCTCCAGTCACGTGAAAGCGTATTAATGTACTTGAAACAGATGTACTTGAAGCATAGAGATCATTACCTTGCGCGCAAGTTCGTTTTTTTTGAAGTCATGTATGCGGTAAGCCAAGCATCTAAAACACCAGGCAAGAACAGGAGACAAAAAAACAGGGCGCTCAAATGAGCGCCCTGTAGGATTCAGCGAATAACAGAAGTGATGTGTCGTTGAGCGGCTAAGGGGTACCACACACTTAGGGGGTGTGCTATCCGTTAATCCAGCAACGTTACCATAACCGGGGCTACTCCCTGGTTCAGCATGCCCAGTGTGCGTGCTGCTCGCTTGGATAGATCAATAATCCGCCCTTTTACAAAGGGGCCGCGGTCATTGATCAGCACTTCTACTTCTTGCCCTGTATCAGGACGGGTTACCAGCACTTTCGTCCCAAACGGTAAGCTAGGATGAGCAGCGGTGAGTGCCTGCTGGTCAAACGCTTCTCCGCTGGCAGTGAGCGCGCCTTGAAAGCGGTCACTATAGTAGGAAGCAACGCCTTCCTGTGTATCTGTGTCGTTGGCAAACGCGCTATTTGCTGTCATGGCGATAAGCAGGACAGCTAAACAACTCGTTCGAAATAGTCGTGTAGGGGCTCCCATTGGAGTACCTCAGTTATTCGTGTCGGTCGAGAGTCTCGCAAGCATCAATGAGGTGCCGGATAGGCGAAGGGATGGTAACGCGCTCTTTCAGAGTCAGCAAGCTTTAAGACGTTCGGTGCAATTGACCCCAAAGTTGCGTGTTTTTTTGATGTTCCCGTTATGACCTTGCATTTCAGGGGGTTAACGGGAAGTATAGGAATATAAGTAAAGCTCTTCTGGTACATTAAAATGATACCGCTCATTGAGCATTTTACTTACCATTACGTATTATTAATCTTGCTGAACGACCCATCCTTCCGTCATTGATCAAGGACGCCCTAATGGCTAAATCCTCTCCTTTTGCGCTAATCGTGGTTGCGGTAGGGGGAGTTGTTGTCGGCTTTTTAGCTGCACAGACGCTCTCTTCCGATGCATCTTCCTCTTCCTCGGTGGCGTCTCAAACCGCCGAACAAACTGCACTGGCGGGGCTGGATAGCATTACGCTTGGCGAGCAACTGCGTGGGGAAATTACGGCCAGTGACCTGCTTAATGGCAATGATGGAAGCCGCTATGACCGCTACATGATGACGCTTGATGAGAGTGATCTGGTTGAGTTTAGTTTGCGCGGTGCCCTGAATGGCATCGTAGCGCTTTATGATGACCAGCTTCAGCTGTTGAGCGTAGCGCCTACTGCACGCCACCGTATTGAGCAAGCGGGCGATTACATGGTGGTGGTCAGCGGTGCTGATAGCAGCAGTTACGGCCCTTATACGTTGAACAGCCGAGTGGTTGAACTAAGCGATAGCACGGTATTGACCCTTGATGCTCCACTGGACAGCTGGTTGGATGGCACTTCTAGTAGTGAGTATACGCTGACCATCGAAGAAGCGGGCATGTATCAGTTGGAAATGCGTTCCGATGAATTTGATGCGTATCTTGAGCTTAGCGGGCCAAATGGCTATTTCCGAGAGGACGACGATAGCGCGGGTAATTTGGATGCCCGAATTTCAGACTTCTTGGTGCCGGGTGACTACACCGTGACGGCGCGCACACCTTATGACGAAGGTGCTGGCCTTTTCACGCTGACTGCTGAGTCGAGCGAATTACCCGGCGATGGCGAGCTGCGCAACGACGGCAGCATTGTGCCCAACGACTCATTAAATGGTTTGTATAGCGGCCAGGATCTTAGCTATCAGGTTGAAATTGAAGAAGCGGGCATGTACCAGATTGACATGATGTCGGATGATATTGATGCTTACCTGGTGCTCGAAGGTCCTGATGGCTATTACCGTGAAAATGACGATGGCGGCGATAACCTGAATGCCCGTATTGCTGATTTTTTTGAGCCCGGTACTTATCAGTTAACGGCGCGTACTGCTTATGGCAGTGATAGCGGTTTGTTCAGAATTACCTTGGCACCGCAAGAGCTACCTGAAGGGGTCGAACTGCGTAACAGCGGTGCAATCACGCTTGGTGAAACGTTAAACGGTTGGTATACCGGTGAGTCACTGGTGTACGAGCTTGAGCTAGCCGAAAGCTCATTAGTCACCATTGGTATGCGCTCCAGCGACTTTGATGCTTATCTGGAACTTGAGGGCGAAGGTGTCGCTGTTAGTGATGACGATGGTGGTGCCGGTACCAATGCGCAACTGCAACAGCAATTGCTGCCGGGTACCTATACGGTCATTGCGCGTGGCTTTAGCACGGCGAGCAGCGGGTTGTTTGAGCTTGACGTAACCGCTGAACCGGCACAAATGCAGCCCAGTATGTAACTGATTACGCTATTTTAAGCTGTTGTTTCTCTTCTTGGTGGGCAAGGGCGCTTAAGTATGACTAGACTCAACTGGGCGCCCGATAAAATTCCTTACAAGGAGATACAATATGCTTCGTTGGAAAATGAGTGTATGTCCCATCGCAGTACTGCTATTAGGCTGTCAATCGGTTAGCGCCGATACGACAAATGCTAGCGCTCTAGTGTTTCAGCCTTTGAATAAGCAGTACGAGTCTACTGACTGTCAGGTAGACGACTGCTCGCAGATGAAGATAACGGCATTAACCTTTCCTGATGACACTGCTTTAACAGAAGATGTGCAAACGCGTTTAATGACATTGGCGATGGAGTCTTCCGATGAGACCGACAGTTGGGACAGCTTTGCCGATGCATTTTTAGCTCGTGCCAAGGAAGACGGAGACAAACTGCCCCAGTTTATGTCTAGCCAAGCGGACCTGGAGGCCAGTGCTTATGCACAGCAGAATGGCCTGTTGGTGCTTGAACTGGATAGCTACGTCATTTATGGCGGCAACGCCAATGGCGTATCTTCAACGGAATTTATGGTTGTTGATGAGGGGGCAAAACAGGTTGTTACGTTAGACGATATGCTTGTGGCAGGGGGGCAGGAAGCCTTCGACGAGGTATTAGCCGAGGCCCATAAACAGTGGCTAAGTAAACAGGACGTCGGCGAAGACTTTGCATCCACTTGGCCTTTTACGCCAAGTGCCAACGTAGCGCCACTTAAAGATGAGTGGATTGTAAAATACAATTCAAATGAAATTTCTCCGCACTATATGGGCCAGCCAGTGCTGGCAATACCGGTTGCAGAGCTAACAGGCATTGTTCAGCCCCGCTATTTAGGCCAATGAGAATCGGTAAGGTAATTGGCTGTTTGGAGAAGTAAACAGCCCGTGCGGGGCAGGAGCTAATCAGTATCTCAATGCTCCTGCTCTGCTGCTTATTCATTAATTAATAAGCAGGCATGGGGATGGCGATGAGTCTCATCGGCCAGCGTTTAAACAGCCCACCACTACCAGCAGCGCCGCAGTGGGTAAGCGCCAATCCAGTACGCTAACGCCCGCAAGTACCAGCAAAAGGCCCGCTAAAATGGGCACGCCATAGGCAAGGCTGCCAACCAGGCTTGCATGCCCCCAGCGCAGGGCTTTATCCCAGGCTACCATGGCGATTCCGTAAGGCCCTAACCCCAACGCAACGCCCGCCAGCAGCGCTTCACTGCTGGGTAGAACCAGTTGGCCTTCCATTCCGATGCTGGCAAGCGTCGCGATGGCGCAGGCAATCAGCAGCAGGCGAGGAAGAAGTGGCGTAATGCACACGGGGGCGGCCTGGCTTAACCATGAATAGAGTGCCCAGCAGCAGGCGGCAAGCAAGGCGAGCCCATAGCCCAGCGTTGCTCCTCCCAAACCATTACTTAATGCCTGTGGCACGAGCAGAATGGCAGCCCCTGAAAAGGCAACCAGCGCCCCGGTAATACCGGCCAAGCGTATCCGACCAAAGCGGCTCCACTGGCTTAACAACACAAAAAGTACTGGCCAGGTGTACGTGATAAGCGCAGCCTCGGCCGCAGGCGCAAGGCGCATACCTATAAAGTAAGTGCTTACTGCGCCCAGTATCAACAGCGGAATACCTACCCAGATGCCTAACTGCCAGTTCAGGCTGCAGTGAGTGGTAGTAACGCGGCGGCTTAGCGGCAGTGTGGCAAATGCGCCAGCTAGCAGTGTTAAAGCGGTTAGCTGCAAGGGCGAAGAAGAGTGAGCGCGTTCAGCAAGCAAGGGGGCCACGCTCCACAGGATGACAGCCACTAACGCGGCGCCAACACTATACCAACGAGGAAGCACGATAGGGGAATGTGTACGTTGCATCAATGATCTCCTTGCCTGGAACATATGCAACGCAGCATACTCGTTAATAACACATCACAATATCGATCTTTTATGATTGTTTTAATCAATAATGGTGATATATGCGGGCGCCAACGTTAGACCTCACGCTGCTACGTACACTAGTAGCGATTGCCGATACCGGTAGCGTCACGGCGGCGGCGAAACGGCTGGATTACACGCAGTCCACGGTGAGCATGCAGCTTCAGCGTTTGGAGGCTCAGCTGTCGCTCAGCCTGCACGAACGTGATGGACGGCGTATCCGGTTCACACCAGATGGTGAGCGGTTACTTACTCACGCACGGCGCATCCTGGCGCTTAACGACGAAGCATGGGGCGATATGCAGGCCCAGCAGGTAACCGGGGATCTGACCTTGGGCATTCCAGAAGATTACGCATCGCTGCTGCCGTCGGTATTTGCCTACTTTCACCAGCTTTATCCAGCGGTGGGGCTTAAGGTTATTTGCGGAACAAGTGCCCATTTGGTTGAACAGGTAAAAGCCGCTGAGCTTGATTTAGCCCTGGTGACGCGCCAACGTAACTCACCCGGTGGCGATGTTATCCGCCGCGAGCCGCTGGTCTGGGCGGTGGGCGTTAACCAGCAGCCGTTACTCAGTGACCCTATCCCGCTGGCGCTTTACTCACCAGGTGCTGATGTGTTTAGGGAAGTCGCCGAGCAGGCACTGCATGGCGAGGGGCGTGACTGGCGGGTGGCGTATACCAGCCAGTCGATGGCGGGGTTGGCACCGATAGTCATTGCCGGGCTTGCCGTTGTCGTGGTGACACGCAGCATGTTGACCCCTTCACTGCGTCCGCTGGATGAAAGTAGCGGCCTGCCTGCCTTGCCCATGATCGAGCTGGCGCTGCACCGTGCGCCTCATCGGCCATCCGAGCCAGCCCGGCGCTTGGGCGAGTTGATTCGTGAGCAGCTAGCGGCTCCCAGTGAGGCGCTATAAGATCAAGTGTAAAGCGTTGAATGATTAATCGACTTAATATAGCTAGACTAAACGCCATATAACGTTGCTGCCAGGAGTGCTCAATGCACGAATTGGATCACTACATTTATCCACACCGGGTGCTGCATTGGCTGGTGGCTGTCGCCGTACTACTTGCTTTGGCCAGTGGCTTAACCATCGGAACGATAGGGTATGAACGCACGGTGGCGCTGGTAGGCAACACGCTCACTAACCTGCTTTATACCAGCCATAAAACCCTGGGTTTAACGATTTTACTGCTAATGACCCTGCGCATAATGACCCGCATGGCGTTTGTCGTACCTGACCACGACCCGCCCTTGAATGCGTTTGAGCGTATTGTCAGTACCAGCGTGCATCACCTGCTTTATTTGGCGTTGGTGGTGATGCCGCTACTGGGTTGGGTCGCGACCGCCAGCGGTGGGTATCCGGTTGAATTCTTTCAGTGGCAACTGCCTGCACTGATCAGTGAACGCCCAGCGCTTTCTGACCAGCTCTACACATGGCACGCGCGTCTTGGCTGGGCCATTGTGGTGTTAATCGTTTTGCACGTGGCGGGAGCGTTATTTCATTGGCGGGTAAAGCGCGATAATGTCACCAAACGTATGAGCCTATTCGACTAGGTTTCAAACGACTGGGTTTCAAGCGACCAGGCTTCAAGCCCAAGCCTTCGCAGGGAGCGATGATATATGGGCCTGCAGATCGCTTTCGTTATCGGTTTGGCCGCCGTGCATATCTTTGCCAGCAGGCTTCGAAAGCTAAGCGCTGTGCCTCGCAGCGCTTGGCTTTCGTTAGCAGGTGGCGTCTCGGTTGCTTATGTCTTTATTCATATATTTCCTACCCTAAGCGATGCTCACGAAACCATTAACGCACACGGCCTGCTGGCGGTGCTGGAGCATAACGCCTATATCGTGGCGCTCATTGGGCTGGCGGTATTTTATGGGCTTGAGCAAGCTGCGACAAAGCACTCACATAAAGGTCAGCAGGATGAGTCGGTTAATTTTCAAAAGCTGAAAGGCGTTTTTTGGATACATATTGGCTCTTTTTCGCTTTATAACGCGCTTATTGGCTACTTACTGGTTTATCGCAATAATGAGCTTCCCGCCATTATCTTTTTCTTTCTGGCGATGAGCGCGCACTTTCTGGTCAACGACCATGGCTTGGTGTGCCATCACCGGGATGTCTACTTAAGCAAGGGCCGTTGGGTGCTGTCCGCAGCGGTTATCTTCGGCTGGCTACTGGGGTTAACGGTAGATGTCTCTGAACCCATTGTCAGCCTGCTTTATGCGTTTGTGGCCGGTGGTATTGTGCTTAACGTGTTGAAAGAGGAGTTGCCGGAAGACCGCCATAGCCGCTTTTGGCCCTTTGCGTTAGGCGCGCTTATCAGTACCGTACTGCTAGTGTTTTCGTAGATTCTTGCGTCGATCTGTAGGTGCTCATTTACTATTTTGGCTCATTGGCCGTTTGGTCGCTGCGTATGAACGCCTCATTTGCAAATGAAAATCACTTTGCGCATTGACTTGACGAGGTAGTCCGTCACAATTTGCTGCCTATCTTTCTGTCAGGAAGCGCTAATGGAGTTGTTGCAGGTTGTCTTTCGTCATTACCGCTGGCCATTTTTAGGGGCCATTGGGTTAAGCCTTTTAAGCGCGGGCCTCGGGGTTGGCGTCATTGCCTTTATTAATCAGCGTTTGATTGAAGTTGGCAGCCCGCTTTCAGCGCTGCCCCAGTTTTTGGGTTTGCTATTTGTGTTGCTCGTTGTGACGCTGGGGACCCAGTTAGCGATTACCCTGCTGGGGCACTACTTTGTGTATGACCTGCGCACAAGGCTTGTGAAGCGCATTCTGGACACCGATATCGAGCGGCTTGAGCAGTTGGGTAATGCCACGCTGCTGGCGAGTCTTTCAAGTGATGTGCGTAATATCACCATTGGTTTTGTGCGCCTGCCTGAGCTTGTGCAGGGTGCCGTGTTGGCGCTTGCTTCGGTCGCCTATTTGGCGTGGCTTTCACCGAAAATGGTGGTCATTACCGTGATATGGATTGCGGCCACGATGGGGGGGGGCTGGGTGCTGATTTCGAAGGTATATCGGCACTTTAGCCTGGTACGCGAAAGCGAAGATCGTCTCTACAAAGATTACCAATCCGCCATTGAAGGGCGCAAAGAGTTAGCGCTCAACCGTGACCGGGCTCAGCACTTCTTTGATGCCACCTTTACCCGCAATGCGCGCGAGTATCGCTACCATATTATTCGCGCGGATACGTATCATCTAAGTGCGGGGAACTGGTCCAATATTATGATGCTGGGAGCCATTGGCGTGGTGTTTTTCATGGCCAACGGGCTTGGCTGGGCGACACCTGCCGTTGCCGCTACCTTTGCATTGACGTTACTGTTCTTACGCACGCCTTTAATTCAAGCCATCGGCGCCTGGCCCACCTTGATCAGCGCACAGGTCGCGTTTGATAAGCTGGCAAGCTTGGAGCTTGCCGAGTATCAGCCGGGCTTTGCGGTTGATGACGCCTTTGCTGCCTGGCAGCGCCTTGAGCTTGTGGATGTGACTTATCACTATCCTGGCAGTGAGCAGGGCGAAGGGTTTCACGTTGGGCCCGTCAATTTGACGCTTGAGCGCGGCGAGCAGGTATTTTTGATTGGCGGTAACGGCAGCGGAAAATCCACCCTGGCGCGTTTGTTAACTGGCTTGTATCAGCCGCAAAGCGGGCATATCAAGGTGGATGGACAGACGCTCACACCGGCGCAGTGGCAAGGGTTTCGAGCGCGATTTGCCAGTGTATTTACCGATTTTCATCAGTTTGACCTGGCAATGGGGCCGGACGGGAAAAATGCCGACCCTGTGCTGGTAGCGACCTGGCTTGAGCGGTTACAAATGCAGCAAAAGCTGAAGTGGGAGGATAATCGGGTCATTAATACCCAACTTTCCCAAGGGCAGCGCAAGCGCCTGGCACTGTTACTGGCGATTGCTGAAGAGCGGGATATTTTACTACTTGATGAGTGGGCCGCCGATCAGGACCCTCAGTTCAGGCGGTTATTCTACCGCGAACTATTGCCGCACCTGCGTGATATGGGCAAAACGGTGTTTGCGATCAGCCACGATGATAGCTACTTCGTGCATGCCGACCGTTTATTGGAAATGTCCCAGGGGCAGCTAAGAGAATTAACCGGCGCGCAGCGCGATCTGGCAAGTCAGGATGCGGTCACTCAGATTAACAGTTGATGTTAAAAATCTGAAGTTAGAGATCTGAAGTTAAAAAATATACAGTTAGACAGCCGTTAGGTGGCTCGTTTGCGGGCCACTCGGTCACACCCTTCCAGCGGGCAATTGCTGCACACGCTGAACTCATCCAGTAAATAGCGCAGGCAGCAAAGCTTGCGTACTTGCTTCACCTCATCGCTGCCCTTGGGCGTATACGTGCGTACAGGCTCAAAGAGCGGATTGCGCTGGCCATCAATATGGCGCGATTCCAGCAGCGCTCGGGCAGCACTAAGCGCCGCCTGGTTCACTTCCGGGTGTTCGGCAAGTACCTTCACATAGTAATCCAGATAGCCACCGGCGTTGCTCCAGAACACGCGGGGGGCTGCGCCTGAAATGGCGGACAAGCGTTCAATAAGTGGCGCCCAGTGCTGGGTAATCAATTTGGCAAAACGTTCGCTGGTATCCTGAGCGTCCATCAACGCGCCTTCATGGGGCAGCCAAAGCTGTGTTGTACAGCCTTCATCATTCAAAATGACGTGTACGTCATCCAGCTCTACCGGTAGATCACGGTTAAGAAGCAGGTGAGAAGCGAGGGTAGGCACGGTAAGTGCGCTGAAATGCCACTTCGACCACAGCGACGTAATGGCGCGCTTGTCGCCACCCGGGTAGCGAGCAGCGTAGCGCTCCAGATCCTGTTCCAGCAGTGCTGCATTGCGCCAGCGCGAAGCCTTTACTGCACCGGCCGGTGGCGTGCCGCCAATCAAGGGCGGGGTAAACAGCACAAGTGCGCCCTGATAGCAGTCAGCGAGCGAGGGCAAGGTACAGGCAGAGTGGGTCAGGGCTAGCGGTGGCATAACAAAACTCCCGACATGAACTTGTAAAAGTTCAAGCACACTTGCGCAAACAGTAACGATGTGGCGTTAGCGCAGGTTGAAAGTGAAGGAGTCAGCTTAATCGATAATGCTTATCAGTTGAAGTGTTAGTTGCGAATCAGTGCGTTTTACAAAAGCGCGTTTATTGAGCGACCGCGATATTATGCTCGCCGTTAGGGTGTTGCATGACCTGCATGGGCAACCCATAAATAGCTTCCAGGGTGCTATTACTCATCATGTCACCTGGCGTGCCGTGAGCGAGCAAGCGGCCGCTGTGTAGGGCCATCAGCTCGTCGCAGTAGCGCGAAGCCATATTAATATCGTGCAGAACGATAATAACCCCCAGGCCGAGCTCATCGCAGAGCTTGCGAATGAGTGCGAGGACTTCCATCTGGTGGGCAATATCCAGCGCGGCCAGCGGCTCATCAAGCAGCAAAAAGCGGCTACCCTGTGCCAATAGCATGGCAAGCCAAACGCGTTGGCGCTCACCTCCAGAAAGCGTATCGACCAAGCGGTCGGCAAACGCTTCGGTATGGGTGAGCGTGATGGCTCGGTCAATCGCGTCTTTATCTTTCTGGTTATGACGGCCCAGTAGGCCGTGCCACGGGTAGCGGCCAAAAGCGACCAATTCTCGGCCGGTTAAATTTTCGGCGCTGGGTAAGTGCTGGGGAAGATAGGCCACCTGGCGCGCAAACTCCCGGTTGCCCCAAGCACTGAGAGAGCGTTGGTCAAAATAGATCTCTCCCTGGCTTACCGGCTGCTGCTGGGCCAGTAGCTTGATCAGAGTCGATTTTCCCGAGCCGTTATGACCAATCAGGCCGTAGACCTTGCCTTGCTGAAAGGTATGCTCAATGGGCTGTAAAAGGGGCTTGCCGTTGATCGCAAAGGTAGCGCCTTTGACCTCGAACATGGAGGACTCCTGGCCGTCAGAAGGTGATTCCGAAAACCCGATTGTATCGTTAATGGTTATCATTTAGTAGCGCTGCTCCAGCGCTTCGCACAAACGGCTGTTTATCACGAAAGCGGGCCGGCCATCCGGGAAAACACACCGTCCTTGAGCACCGTACGGTGTATAAGTGCCATTATCACGTGCCCAGCCACCAGCGCTAAAAGCAGCCAGGCGAGCGGACTATGTAGTGCGTTGGCTGTCGCTATCATCCATGGGATCTCGCGCTCGGCTGCATTGAAAAGCGGTAGGCCGTAGACATCCAACGCACCGCCTCTGCCGTACTGGCGCAAGATGGCAAGCGTGGGTAGCGCGATCAGCAGTGCATACAACGTGACATGCCCGCCATGCGCTAGCGCACCCCTTACCACAGTCGCATACGAAGGACGCTGCTGGCGATTTAGCCATGCCCAGCCCGCACGCAGTAACGTTATCACTAACAGCATAACGCCCAGCGAGCCGTGGGGGCCGATGCTTGATAGCAGTAAGGTGAGGGGCGTTTCGCCAAACCCGCGCCACGCCAGCACAACGCTGAACTGAAGCAGTACGATAGCGGCCGTTATCCAGTGCAGAGTGCGGCTTATGAGGCCATAGCGCGTAGCACTGTCTCGC
Organism: Halomonas sp. AOP27-A1-41; assembly: GCF_052378605.1. Lineage (NCBI taxonomy): Bacteria > Pseudomonadati > Pseudomonadota > Gammaproteobacteria > Oceanospirillales > Halomonadaceae > Halomonas > Halomonas sp. AOP27-A1-41. Next base: position 108,847 of record NZ_JBQSXT010000004.1, on the reverse strand, counting down.
CAGCAGGAGTGAGGGTTTGTTAGAGCAGCAGGGGAGGTTATGTCGGCCATTATTATCGTTCTCGGTTCATTAACTGTTTTGATGACACGCTATTACAGCCCTGCGGAGGGCTCACTAACGAGGGCATCAATTGTAGTGCTAATCGTTATCATTTAAAATCACGCGCTTATATTCACCCATGACTGATTAAAAAGCCAAGGCGCTTAAATGACCGTGCTGCCTATCGCGTCCACCGCCCAAGCGTGGACGACTATCCGAGATAACCTGCCATGCTAAGTGCAGCCGTCCTTCAAAAAGCGTGCCGTATGTCGCCTGCCAAGGCCGTTTGGTTACTTAGCTTGCCGCTGTTGGTGCTGTTCGGCATTAGCCTTCATGTTCAGGGCGGTATTGTTTCCGGGTTTCAGGCACTGCTGGCGCCTTCGTTTGGAAGTACCAATGAGGTGTTACTCTATTATGCTTGGTGGCCACGAATAGGCGTGGCGCTTTTGGCTGGCGGCGGTTTGGCGCTGGCGGGTGTATTGATGCAGCAGGTGCTGCGAAACCCGCTGGCATCACCCACTACGCTTGGGGTGGCATCGGGTGCTAACCTGGCGTTGCTAGCTACCACGTTGATGGCGCCAGGGCTGCTGGTCATCGGACGTGAGTGGGTGGCGTTAATCGGTGGCGGTTTAGCCGTTGGGCTAGTGTTTGCGCTGACCTGGCGGCGTGGGCTAGCGCCTGTGGTCGTGGTATTGGCTGGGTTGGTGGTTAATCTATATTTGGGCGCACTTTCGACCGCGCTGTTGCTGTTCAACCATGAGACGCTGGCGGGGCTATTGATTTGGGGGGCGGGGTCGCTTGCCCAGTACGGCTGGAGTGGGGTAGCCACCTTATGGCCCCACTTGGCCATCAGTGCTGTGGCCGCAGGGCTGTTGTTACGCCCACTGGCTGTGTTGGAACTTGACGATGCCAGCGCCAAAAGCCTAGGTATCTCGCTTAAATATCTGCGTTTTGCTGGGCTCGGGCTTGCGGTGTTTATTACCGGCAGCGTGGTCAGCGTTGTCGGTATTATTGGCTTTATTGGCTTGGCGGCACCCAATATTGTGCGCATGGCCGGGGCACGCCGGTTAGGCAGCCGCATACTCTGGTCGACGCTGCTGGGCGCGGTACTGCTGGCGACCACGGATCTTCTACTACAGCGCTTTTCGGGCATGCTGACGACGCTGGTTCCCACCGGCGCTATTACCGGCGCGCTGGGTGCACCGCTGCTTTTATGGCTCATTCCTCGGCTGAAGCTTCAGGGGGACAGGCCTCCGCAACCCCCGGGGATGCTGGTAAGCCGTCATCCAACGCCGTACCGCTTGGCGATGGGGCTTTTAATCGCGTTATCAATGGCAGTATGCCTGGGACTGCTGTCAGGCCAGGGCGCTAACGGCTGGGAGTGGATTAGTCCGGCCCACTGGCAGGTGATGGAGTGGCGCCTGCCCCGAGTCATCGCCGCGGCAGCCAGTGGCTTGATGTTAGCCATCGCCGGAACAGTGCTTCAACGCCTTTCCGCTAACCCTATGGCGAGTCCCGAAGTGCTGGGTATCAGTGGGGGCTGCGCGATTGCGTTGATCCTGGGTATTTACGTGCTGCCTGCACCGAGCAATGCAGCGCTGATCGGCATTGGGACCCTGGGGGCATTGACCACACTGGCCGTGCTAGTGATCTTGAATCGCCGTAGTGGCTTTGTGCCTGAGCGGCTGTTGCTTAGCGGCGTTGCGATTGGCGCACTGTTTGATGCGGTGCGTAGCGTGCTGCTGGCGGGCGGCGACCCGCGAGGGCAGCAGGTTATTGCCTGGCTGGCAGGCTCTACGTATTACGTGGATGTGACCAGTGCGGTGGTGGTGGGAAGCATCGCCGCTGTGTTGGCAGTGATAACCCTTCCTTTTACCCGCTGGCTCGATATCCTGCCGTTGGGCGCGCCGATGGCTCAAGCGCTGGGTGTGTCCCTGAATCGAGCGCGGTTGGGGCTATTGTTGCTGGTGGCACTGTTAACCGCGTGTGCCACGCTGGTCGTCGGGCCGCTCTCGTTTATCGGCCTGCTGGCACCGCACATGGCGCGTTTGGTGGGTTTTGCCCGCGCTCGGCAGCAACTGGTTGGCGCCGCATTGATCGGAATGTTGCTCATGGTGCTGGCCGACTGGGTCGGCCGCCAGATTATGTTTCCGTATGAGATTCCCGCAGGCCTTGTTGCCTCGTTGATTGGTGGCGCCTACTTTATGTGGGGCCTGCGGCGTTTATGAGGCTTACGTGCTTAAGCGTTACGCCTAAGGGTGTTGATTGAAGTAAGCGGCCATCACGTCGAGTACCTTTTCGATATCGGCATCATTGATATCGCGGTGCACGACAAGACGCGTGGCGTATAAAAGCTCAATTAAAATATCGTGCTGTTTAAGCCATGTTGAAAGAGTCTGAAGGTGCTCTTCCGAAATGTGTACAAACAGCATGTTGGTGGCTTGAGACGTCACCTCAATACCGGGAAGCAGGGCCAAGCCTTCGGCCAGGCGTGCTGCGCGGCGGTGGTCGTCGGCCAGGTCCTGAATATTGTTATCTAACGCATACTGGCAGGCGGCGGCTATGATTCCTGCCTGGCGCATACCGCCTCCCGCTACCTTACGCCAGCGGCGGGCGCGCTCGATGAAGTCTCGTGGGCCTATCAACGCCGAGCCGATCGGTGCCCCCATCCCTTTTGAGAAGCACAGTGAAACGCTATCAAAGGGGCGGCACAGCTGCTCAAGCGGCACTTGGCTTGCAACGGCCGCATTAAAAAGCCGCGCGCCGTCCAGATGCGTTGCCAAACCTCGGGAGCGGGCAAACTCGGTGGCTTGATGAACGTAGGCTTCGGGCAGCACTTTACCGGCAATGGTATTTTCCAACGCCAAAAGACGCGTGCGGGCAAAGTGAGCATCATCGGCTTTAATCGCTGCGCTGATTTTCTCTAACGGCAGGCTGCCATCACTGGCATTTTCAATTGGCTGTGGCTGAATACTGCCCAGCACCGCAGCGCCGCCCCCTTCATAGCGATAGGTGTGGGCTGACTGCCCAACGATATACTCATCACCCCGCTCACAATGTGCCATCAGGCCCACTAGGTTGCTCTGGGTGCCGCTTGGAAACAGCAGAGCCGCCTGCTTGCCGGTTAAGGTGGCAAGGTGCTCCTGAAACGCATTGACCGTTGGATCATCGCCCCAGACATCATCCCCAACAGGCGCACTCATCATGGCTTCTAGCATGGCGGCATCGGGTCGGGTGACCGTGTCACTGCGTAAATCGATCATAAAGATTTCCTTTATAAATAAGTGATTTCTACGTTAACCCACTAGTGTTAAAGCTACCGATAAAAGCGTTGCAAAGGGAACATGATGGATCTTAAAAGCGGCTATCCGTTTTGGACAGTAAAGAACGGTCTGTTGGCTACTTTCCCACAGCTAACCCATGACCATCAATGCGAGGTGGCCGTCATCGGCGGTGGCATAACCGGGGCGCTGATTGCCAATGAACTAAGCCAGCACGGCCATCACGTGGTGGTGGTTGAGCGTCGCGATATAGGCTGGGGAAGCACGGCCGCCAGTACCGCACTGCTGCAGTATGAAATTGATACCCATATGACCGAGCTTGCCCAGCGTTACGGTGAAGCAAACGCGGTGCTTGCCTATCGGGCGTGTGCCGAATCAATTTTTGAGCTTGAAGCCTTGGCGCTTGAACTGGAGGATGTGGAGTTTGAGCGCCAGAAAAGCCTCTATTATGCAAGTAGTGGGGAAGATGTAGCGTCGTTGAAAGAGGAACTTTGGCTGCGTCAGAAACATGGTTTTAAGGCCAAGTGGCTTGAGCAGGCAACGCTTTTGGAACGCTACGGCTTTGATGCGCCAGGCGCTATTTTAACCGAGCTTGCCGCACGCATGGACCCTTATCGAATGGTCTATCAGCTGTTTGGCAAGATAACCACGCGGGGCAGCGAGGTATACGACCGTACCCAGGTGGAACGCATGACCCAGCACGGTGAGCATATAGCGCTTACGTTGACGAACGGCGCAACGCTCAACTGCCAGCAGGTTGTGGTGGCCGCAGGCTATGAGTCTCAAGCGTGGCTGCCTGAGCCGGTGGCTAAAAACCGGAGCAGCTATGCATTCGTTACCGACCCGCTAACGCCTGACATGCTGGGCGAGCTTAAACATACCCTCGTCTGGGAGTCTGCGCGGCCCTATCTTTACCTGCGCACGACTCAGGAGGGAAGGCTGCTGGTGGGCGGTGATGATGATGAGCAGGATATTCCCAAGCGTCGCGATGAACGAGTACTGGAAAAAGCCGAGGGGTTGGCAGACAAGGTCAAGACGCTCTGGCCGTCGTTAACGATTAATCCTACCTTTAGTTGGGCGGGCACGTTTGCCGAAACATGCGATGGGCTGCCTTATTTTGGTCCTCATGATTCCCATGGGCCAAACGTGCACTTTGCCATGGCGTACGGCGGAAACGGCATTAGTTACAGCATGATAGGAGCCAAGCTACTGCACGCTTTAATTGAAGGAAAGCCGCATCCGCTGGCAGAGTTATTTTCGTTTAAACGCCATATCTAAGCCACGTAACGGGCTATGTGATATTACCACCCCACATTGTCGTTACACGATGAGATCAGCGCCCATGAACCACTTGCTATTTTTACGTGCCCTTGAGCGTGGCGACCTGCGCTTTGTGCATGAACTTAATAATAATCAAAGTATTATGTCGTACTGGTTTGAGGAGCCCTACGAATCATTTGATGAGCTGGAGGAGCTTTATAACAAACATATCCATGATAATGCCGAGCGACGTTTTGTAGCGGAAGACAGCACCGGAACGGCGATTGGCTTGGTGGAACTGATTGAAATTGACTACATCCATCGCAGCGCAGAGTTCCAAATCATTATTACTCCGGACCATCAGGGAAAAGGATTTGCACGTTCGCTGATCCGCCAGGCCCTACACTACTCGTTTACCATCCTGAACCTTCATAAGGTGTTTCTCATCGTCGCAGTGGAGAACGTTAAGGCGATTCACCTTTATGAAGAGAGTGGGTTCATCGAAGAAGGACATCTGGTTCAGGAGTTCTTTATCAACGGCAAATACCGAGACGTAAAGCGGATGTATATCCTGCAGGAGGCTTATTTAGCAGCGCTTGAAAGCGACGCTACCTAGTGACTGGCTGATGGATGGTTTGAATCGACTGCTCATGTACAAAAAAATAACGCCTCCAAGGGGAGGCGTTGATAGGGGGTAAACAGCCGCGGGCTTTAGTAATCACAAAGATAAGCGGCAAAGGCATCAAACGCTGCGCGCTGCGCAAGCGCGTGCTGTGCCCATACTTCCATAATGTCCGCATTAGTGGCCGGGTACTGAGTCATTGAGTGTTGCATAGCATGCACTCCTGTTAGCAGGGGAGTTAACAACGGTTCTTGTTATGAGGATTTTTGGTTGTGCGTCGCAGCATTGGCTGCGGCGGAGGATAGTAGGCGTTTTTGAGGGTTGACGCTAGTCCTAACGTTGTAGGTAAAAGACGATGGGCTGTAAGTAATGGCTTACAGATTGAGTGGGTGAGTGCTTACATTGTTGAATGAAAAAGGTTTTCACAAACAATATAAAAAAAGCCTCAGGGTGCCAGGAATTGGATGTTTTTTAGCCGTTCGCTGGTGAACTGACGTGTAATCCCAAAGCTAAAGCCCATGGTCACATGTCCGGTTTTAAAGCGCCGTCACCGCCACTACGTTAGCGCTTACTCCTGGAGTAGCTCGCAGCCTCCCACTAAGTGCTGTCTAGGCTAACGCATGAGCTTGCACTGTTATTATCGGGCCTGTTGGTTAGCTGTGGGTCAACATGCACTATTTTCTGGAGCATGGCTAATAGTTTTGCTGCTTATATTTGCTGCACTGCACTCTGTGTTCAACCGTTTGTTTTAATAGTTTTTTATTTTTTCTTGAGACAAAAGTCTATGTTATGTGTAGTTAAAACTTTGGTCTCAATTTAAGCAATAAACCTTGCGACACTCGGTACTTGGCAATAATGTTTGTATGATGTATGACGATAAGCCGTAATAGAGCCATGTGTGAGAGGCGACTCTGCTCTCAAGGTTTTAACTAATCACTTATTAGCTTATGAAATGAGTTGATGCGGCTGTATTCGCAGGTTTGTGAAGAATGCTTGGTTTTCGTAAAGATAGGTGTGCTGAATCGATGGCAGAAGTCGTTGGAGCAGTTTTTTGATAGTGCCAACGAATAAGTATCTTCAAACCGATAAAATCAACAATGAACGCAAAAGGTGAATTTATGTTGCTATCAAAGAAAACAATGATGGGCGTTGGCTCTGCTGGCTTGATTGCAGCATTAGCCATGCACTCTGGCATTGCCATGGCACAAGAGGCCCAGATGCGTGGCAATATCCGCGTCGTAATTGGCTCTACTTCTACTGGTGGCGACACTTACCAGAACGCCAGCATCGTAGTTGATCGTCTAGCCGAGCACCTCGGTTTAAATATGAAGGTTGATGCCGTAGGCGCAAGTTCAGCGTTTCGCACGCTGGACAGGGATTCTCGGGGCAATACCCTGATGATCTTTCATGACCAATCCTATCTTGGTCATCTCTATGGCGTGCAAGGCTATGACGATGTCTTTGAAAAGTACACGATTGGGCCGACTATCGCGATCAACCCCGGTAACGCCTATCTCGTGGCCAAAGACTCTCCTTATGAGACACTCGACGATATCATCGAGGCGGTAGGTAACGGCGAAACCGTGCGCGTAGCTATCCAGCCCGGCGGCGTTTCCGAGATTGGCTTCAGTGCATTGAAAAATGCCATTGCTATTGAGCACCCCGGGCAGGAAGACAATCTGGTAGCCGTTAATACGGGCTCTCAGTCTGATAAAAATCAGCAACTGTTTGACGGTCAAGCCGATGTCATTAATGGCAGTGTCCAGGCCAATGAGCAATACACCCGTTTACCCGAAGATGACCAGAAAGCCATGCGCTTTGTATGGTTGACGGCACGCCAAGGCACTATCGAGCAGGCGCCGGAAGAGGGGCTTGGCCAGACGACCCGCGAGCAACTTCTTGAATACGTCGAGCCTAATGTGAATGTCACCATGGGTGAAGACGAAAACTTTACCTTCGATAAAGAGTTCTTCTTCATTTACAACAAAGAGATGGACCAAGGTATCGTAGATCAGATTGATGAGGCGCTTGCTGCAATATATGACGAAGGCAGCATTCAGGAGGCGCAGCTGAATGCCTTCTTTATTCCTGACTTCAAGCCTTCAGAAGAGGCTTCTGAATACCTTCAAGAGAAAATGTTCCGCTACGAAGACATCATCAGCAACATCAACTAAACGGGCGGGCGCTAGTAGCTTGTTACTAGCGCCCTATCCATGCGCTGAGCATGGGTAGGGGCCAAGCGTATATACCTTACTTATACGCACGCTGTGTTAATACTTCTGGAGTAAATATGGAGTCAGGTCTGTTTAGTGTTTCGATAGATTTCGGGACTTCACACTTATTCTTTCCCACCATTATCCACTGGATTCTGGGTGGGCTGTTTGCCTTGATTCTAATAACCAAAGTAGCCCCCTTTATGGCTGCGGTTAAGCGAGGAGAGCGCACTTTACCCATTATTGGTGAATCAAGAGACAATTTTCGTTTCTTCGGCACCTTTGCTTTGATAGCCGCGTACTTTTATCTGATGGCGGTTGTCGGTGATCTGTTCCCCTATACGGGCTATGGCTTTCTGTTTGTCTCAATAGCGTTTGTACTTCTCATGTCGCTACTTTATCTGCATGAGTGGACGAAAAAAGCCCTCGTTATTGTCGTCATCAATGCTGTTGTCGCTCCTACGCTGGCCTGGTTTGTGCTCGCCAAGCTATTCACCATCACACTGCCATAACCGACGCGAGTACCGCCATGGAATTTTTGTCAGTTCTCGATTTTACTTTTTTTCTACTCGTTGGATTTGGCACCCTTGTAGGTATCATTTTCGGCGCGATCCCAGGCATGACGGCTACCATGGCCGTCGCTGTCTGTCTGCCACTTACCTATGCTTTGGGGTTGAACCATGGCTTGGCACTGTTGCTGGGCCTCTATGTGGGCGGAATTTCAGGCGGTATGGTACCAGCGGTACTTCTGAATATCCCCGGTACGCCTTCTTCGATAACCACCACCTTCGACGGCTACCCCATGGCGCGTAAAGGGGAGGGTGAAAAGGCATTGCGCATTTGTGTCATTGCCTCTGTCATTGGCGGTCTTATTAGCGCAGCCGTACTGTTCCTGTTTGCGCCACTGCTGGCGGATTTTTCGATCAAATTCTCTTATGTAGAGAAGTTCCTGATTATCTTGCTGGCATTGAGCGTTATTGCCTCTCTTTCAAATAGCATGCTGATCGGTATATTTAGCGGCGTCATTGGCGTCTGGCTAAGCCTCATTGGCGATTACAGCATTTCTGACGGTGGTAATGGTCATACGCGGCTGATGTTCGACTTCATGGAACCTTACCTGTTTGAAGGCTTCTCGCTGCTTCCGGTGCTAATCGGCATTTTCGGTATTTCCACCATTTTGCTGGAGGCTGAAAAAGGCGTAAAACGTGATGTCGCTGGGCAACGTATTAAAATTGGTAAAGAAGGTGGGTTTTCGCTGTCTATCTTTAAGGGCAGCCTGACGAATCTGACACGCTCTTCTTTTATTGGCACTTTTGTGGGGATGTTGCCGGGCGTGGGTGGCAGTGCCGCTTCCGTTCTCGCCTATACCCAAGAGAAAAACCTAGCACGTAACTCGTCTCAGATGGGCAAAGGAGCGCCACAAGGGTTAATCGCCTCGGAGTCTGCTAATAACGCGCTGACCGGTGGTGCGCTCATCCCCCTGCTCTCGCTTGGCATTCCAGGTGATGCTACCACGGCAGTACTGATTGGCGCCTTTACACTACAGGGAATACAGGTCGGGCCTCTGTTCATCCCGGAAAATCATGAAACATGGTACGTCATGATGACGGCTTTGGTGCTTGCCAATGTCGTGATGTTCTTTTTGATGTTCTTTGCCATCAAGTACATTGCCAAAGTGGTAATGGTGCCCAAACATATTCTCTATCCCATTATTGTGATGATGTGCGTGGTGGGCGCTTACGCCATTAATTACGGCATCATGTTCGATGTTTGGACTCTGCTTATCTTTGGCGTTCTGGGGTATTTGATTCAGAAAATCGGCCTTGAAATAGCGCCACTAATCATCGGCTTTATTCTGGGAAGTCAGGCCGAGGTATATTTTGTAAAAAGCCTTGAGTCCTTTGGCACCTACTCAGTCTTCTTCACTAAAAGCCCGATTGCCATGGTGCTGTGGGGTTTGATCGCTGCCTCTGTGGTGTTTGCAATCATTATGGGCATCAGGTCTCGTGCTCGCCAAAAAATGGAGCTAAGCCAAGCCTCGGGCCCGCACACCGTTTCAGGAAAACACCATGGCTCAAACAATGACTAATTCGCGCGTAATTAAAGTACATCCGAACGATAATGTTGCCATTGTGATTGAGCAGGGCGGGTTGGCTGAAGGTGAGAGTATCAGCGAGGGGTGTACTACCTTGATGCCTATTCCGCAGGGCCACAAGGTGGCATTGACAGCGATTGCCCAGGATAGCCCAGTGATTCGCTATAACGAGGTCATCGGCACCGCCGTGGTGGCTATCGAGCGTGGCGGCCACGTCAATGAAACCAATGTGCGCTTGCCGACGGCCCCAGGCCTTGACGAGCTCTCGTTGGCCACGCGACAGGCGCCAGCTTCCGAACCGCTCGAAGGCTATACCTTCGAAGGGTTTCGCAATCCGGACGGCGGCGTGGGCACCAAGAACGTGCTGGGGATTACCACCAGCGTTCAGTGCGTGGCCGGCACCGTGGATTACGTAGTCAGTCGTATCAAGCGTGAATTGCTGCCACGCTTTCCCAATGTTGATGATGTGGTCGGGCTCAACCATAGCTATGGCTGCGGCGTGGCGATCAACGCACCGGCGGCGATTGTGCCTATTCGTACGCTAAAAAATATTGCGCTGAACCCCAACTTCGGTAACGAGATCATGGTGATCGGATTGGGTTGCGAAAAGCTTCAGCCCTCGACACTGCTCGAAGATCGCCCGGTCAAAATCTATGAAAACAGCGAAGCCGCCGATCCGGAAGCCAACGTACTGAGTCTTCAGGATGAGAGCTTTGAAGGGTTTGGTGACATGGTCGACGGCATTTTAGCCATGGCCGAGCGCCATTTGGAACGGCTCAACAAGCGCAGTCGTGAGACCTGCCCTGCATCTGATCTTGTGGTGGGTATGCAGTGTGGAGGAAGTGATGCTTTCTCTGGCGTCACTGCGAACCCAGCCGTCGGCTTTGCTACTGATCTGATCGTAAGAGCCGGCGGTAGCGTGATGTTCTCTGAAGTCACGGAAGTACGCGATGCCATCCACCTGCTAACGCCGCGAGCTATTAACAAGGAAGTGGGAAAAGCGCTGATTGAACAGATGGCTTGGTACGATGATTACCTCTCTCAAGGACAGGCTGATCGTAGTGCCAACCCCTCGCCTGGCAACAAGAAAGGCGGGTTAAGTAATGTCGTTGAAAAGGCGCTTGGCTCGGTGATTAAGTCGGGTAACTCGCCCATTGTGGATGTGATTGGTCCTGGTGAGCGCTTACGGCGTAAAGGGCTCACCTTTGCAGCTACACCGGCGAGCGACTTTATTTGCGGGACTCTGCAATTGGCGGCAGGCATGAACCTGCAGGTGTTCACCACAGGCCGTGGAACGCCCTATGGTTTGGCAATGGTGCCGGTGCTAAAGGTCTCCACTAATTCACAGTTAGGAAGACGTTGGCACGACATTATCGATTTGGACGCCGGTCGCATCGCCACGGGTGATGCCAGCATTGAAGACGTTGGATGGGAGCTTTTTCATCTGATTCTCGATGTGGCGAGTGGGCGCAAGCAAGCCGCTGCTGATCGATTGGGTATCCATAACGATCTAGTGTTATTTAATCCTGCACCTGTGACATGAGTGTGGAAAAGACATCCTGGCTGGACTAATAGTACAAGAGGTTAGTGATTTATGTTCCCGAGAATTAAATCCATGAGCGTCGTTCCTGTTGCTGGCTACGATGGGTTCTTGCTCAACTTGAGCGGCGGCCATGCACCATGGTTTATCCGTTGCGTTGTCATTCTTGAAGATGACGCCGGTAATAAGGGGGTAGGTGAAATTCCTTCTAGTGCCGGTATTCTTAAGGGGTTGGAACAGTGCCGGGATATCGTTGAAGGGTCACGCATCAACAATATCAAACAAACTCTCAATAATGCGCGCTTGGCATTGGCCAAAAATGGCCGTGAAGAGCGCGGCCGCCAGACGTTTGATCTACGAGTCGCTGTTCACGTTATTACGGGTATCGAGTCCGCATTGTTAGACCTTTATGGCCAAACGTTGCAGCTGCCTGTCGCCGATTTGTTAGGGCAATATGGTCGTCAGCGCGATGAGGTAGAGGCTTTAGGTTATTTGTTTTTACTTGGAGATCCTGGCAAAACCGATCTCCCATATCCTCAAGCATCAGACCCTAAAGATGCGTGGGATGAAGTTCGCTATCAGGAAGCGCTAACGCCTGACGCCGTGGCGGGCTTGGCTAAGGCTGCCTATGAGCGTTACGGATTCAAGGATTTCAAACTTAAAGGCGGTGTGCTGCGCGGTGAAGAAGAAGCTGACTGCATTCGCGCCCTTTATGAAGCCTTCCCGGAGGCGCGCTTGACGCTGGATCCCAACGGCGCATGGAAGCTTGATGAGGCGGTGCGTGTTCTGGACCCGATCAAGCACCTGCTTAGCTATGCAGAAGATCCTTGCGGCCAGGAAGAAAGCTACTCAGGCCGTGAAACCATGGCTGAGTTCAAGAAGCGTACAGGCCTGCCCACAGCAACAAACATGATTGCGACCGACTTTAAGCAATTGCAGTACGCCGTACAGCTTAATGCTGTGGATATTCCGCTTGCTGATTGCCATTTCTGGACCATGCAAGGAGCGGTCATGGTTGGCGAATTATGCAACGAGTGGGGTATGACTTGGGGCTCGCACAGCAATAACCATTTTGATATTTCACTTGCGATGATGACGCATGTTGCGGCCGCCTGCCCTGGAGAGATTACGGCGATTGATACCCACTGGATCTGGCAGGATGGGCAGCGTATTACGAAAAATCCGTTTTTAATTCGAGATGGAAAAATTAAGGTTCCTACCACACCTGGCTTAGGAATTGAATTGGATGACGATAAGCTTATGGAAGCACATCGCCTTTATAAAACCCTGGATGTAACGCAACGAAATGACGCCATGGCTATGCAGTTCCTTGTTCCTGATTGGAAGTTTGATCCTAAACGCCCAGCATTGGTTCGTTAAATGAACGGTAAGTCTAGTATGTTAGACGATTAGAAGTTTCTCTTACGCTTTGGTTAACTATAATTTTCTTGCTTGTATAAAAGATAGTTGATGTTTCCAAGTTTGCTGCTTATTAATCAGCGTGGTTTTGCTTTTAATTTGCAGCTTACTTGGTGTATTTCATTAAGTTATAATTAGTGACTTTGCACAATTTGTGTAGAGTAGCAAAACTTTCTGTTCCTGTTCCTGTTCCTGTTCCTGTTCCTGTTCCTGTTGCCATTATCGTGTATCACTTTGACCGGTACGAATGTTGGCAGAGCAAACTATTTGGCTAAGTCTGGACTATAGTCGTATGTTCAACGTATTAAACCCACGCTAGGTTATGGTTGTATGATTAAATACATATGACGTTTGAGGCGGCATACTATTAATACCGAAATTTAACATAACTACAAAATTAACAACCTGGAGCAGATGTCATGATAAATATCAAAAGCTTATTTGTAGGTGCTGCGTCTGTATCGCTGATCGTAGCCGGTAATGTCGCTTTAGCTAATGAATTCCAAGGGCCTGTTAGGATCGTTGTTCCGTTTGCGCCTGGAGGCACCTCAGATATTCTTGCACGTTACATTGCGCCAGAACTCTCCGAAGCCATTGGTCAACCCGTCATTGTCGAAAATAAGGCGGGGGCAGGGGGGAATATTGGCGCGGACTATGTGGCTAAAGCAAACCCTAACGGGCATACGCTTTTACTTTCGGATCTGACTGCACTACTCGCTGCGCCCAGCGTACTTGATAATGTTGCTTATGATATTGAAAGCGACTTGTCGCCTGTAACGATGGTTTCTTATTCGCCTTATGTGTTAGGCATGTCACAGCAGCATAATTTTGAAAGCTTTGATGATCTGGTCGAGTATTCTCGCAATAATCCTGGTGATATCGCCGTCGCAACATCCGGTGTAGGAGCCAACAATCATATTACTACCGAGCGATTAATCCAGGATTTAGGGCTTGATTGGACGGTCATTGCTTATCGAGGTGGGTCTGATGCTACGCGTGCCGTAGTGTCTGGTGAAAGTGATATGTTATTAAACGGTACAACAGCTTCCCTTCCTTTTGTTTTAAATGATCAAATGAGTGCGCTAGCAGTAACTGGAGAAGAGCGGTTAGAGGAGCTCCCTGATACGCCAACGTTTCGTGAGCTAGGACTTCCGGGTGAGCTTGATGGAACCTATCAAGGTATTTTGGTAACGGCAGGCAGTCCACCAGAAGTAGTTGAACGCCTTCAGAAAGAGCTTGCGGATATACTGGCGACTGAAGAGTTACAAGCAAAAATTGCCCAACAAGGCGGCCAGGCTCGACCTTCTGAAACATCTGCTCAGTTACAGGAATGGATGACCGAACAAATGGCAGAGTTAACTGCATTTATTGCTGGGTCTGATATTAAACAATAATTGTTAGCTATTAATATAAAAATAGAATCCTGCTCTTTGGAGCAGGACTCTCGTTGCCCAAGAAAAGAGAAAAGAAGGATGAGAGTACTCACCAATAGAGATTTTCTGGCAGGGTTAATGTGCCTTGTACTGTCGATATGTGTACTTTGGCAGGCACAAGACTATAGTTTAGGAACTTTGAGAAACATGGGGCCTGGATATTTGCCAAGAGTCTTGGGATGTTTTCTTGGTGCGCTTGGTGTTCTGATAATGGCTTTTTCAGCCAAGACAGCGACTGATTTTCCGAAAATTAACGTTAGAGCGTTAGTTTGTATTACTACAGGCATCGTTGTGTTTGCTTCCTTAATGAACCCCGCTGGGCTATTCATTTCAACAGTTACGCTTGTTTTTTTGTGCGGTTTAAGTGAGAAAAAGTTCAAGCCAGTAAGGTTGGCTTTGATATCACTTGCATTATGCCTAATGTCGTATCTAATCTTTATACTGGGACTTAATATGCCAATTCGCCTTTTTCCTTGGAGTTTCTAATGGAAATTATAAATAATTTGGCACTTGGTATATCCGTTGCTTTTACCCTTGAAAACCTTATGTATTGCGCTTTGGGCGTAACGATTGGAATGTTTATTGGGGTTATCCCAGGTGTTGGCCACCTCGCTGCTATTTCGATGCTCTTGCCCTTAACATATTATGTACCCGCTACAACGGCGCTCGTAATGTTAGCTGGCATTTATTATGGGGCACAGTATGGTGGGTCCACGGCGGCAATTCTCCTGAATTTGCCTGGTACACCGTCTTCGTCTGTCATCTGTTTGGACGGCTATCCCATGTCGAAAAATGGGCGGGCTGGTGTTGCGCTTTTTATGACGACGATTGCATCGTTTGTAGGTAGCTTTATTACAGTAATTGTACTGGCTGCTTTTGCACCTCCTTTGGCAAATTTTGCCGTTGCTTTTAATTCGGCAGATTATTTTGCCATGATGTTGCTTGGACTCGTGGCCGCTGCAATTCTAGTGCAGGGATCGCCTGCCAAGGGGTTGGCAGCAGTCGTGTTCGGTCTTATGTTAGGGATGGTAGGTACTGACGTAAGTACTGGTATTCAACGATACACGTTTGGGCTTACTTTTCTCTATGATGGTATCAATATTGTAGCCATTGCTATGGGCATTTTTGGTGTTACAGAAGTCATTGCAAATGTTGGTAAAGTGGCTCAGATAAAAAATGGTCAAAAAATTACGTTTCGTTCACTTTTACCAACGAAGCGTGATGTTAAAGATAGTGTGTTTCCTATATTAAGAGGTACTGGAATAGGTACCGGGATTGGCATATTGCCAGGAACGGGCACGTCAATAGGATCTTTTATAGCCTATGCCTTGGAGAAAAGAGTTTCTAAGGACCCTTCCAAATTCGGCAAAGGGGCGATAGAAGGTATTACTGCGCCTGAAAGTGCAAATAATGCAGCAGCTCAATCTGCTTTTATACCTACTTTAACCTTGGGTATTCCCGGTGATGCAGTTATGGCTCTTATGCTCGGCGCGCTTTTAATCCACGGCATCACGCCAGGGCCTAATGTTATTTCAGATAACCCTGATTTGTTTTGGGGGTTAGTTGTTAGTTTTTTAATTGGTAATTTACTTCTTTTGATACTTAATATACCGATGGTGGGGTTATGGGTTCGCTTGTTGAAAATACCTTATCCTATACTTTACCCCGCAATTATTCTGTTTATTGTGATCGGTGTTTATAGCATTAATTATGCCAATATGGATATTATGCTAGTGGCTGTGTTTGGCGTTATTGGATGCGTGTTATTAATCTTGGGTTTTGAACCAGCGCCATTGCTCCTTGGGTATATTTTGGGGCCGATGATGGAAGAAAACTTTCGGCGTGCCATGTTGATAAGCCGGGGAGATTTGATGGTGTTTTTAGAAAGACCTGTTAGCGCAACCTTTTTTGCGTTAATAGCACTTTTTTTATGTTGGTCAATCTATTCAGCAATTAAGCAAAGGCGTAGCCCCGTTGAGGGCGAGCTTTAGCGCATTAATTTTAAATTGAGCCTTAAAAGTTGTTTTTAATGCTTGGGAAGTTTTTAGGTTCTGTCTGAAAAGTTGGCGAGTGAAAGCAAGGTAAAATCGGTAAAGAAGCGGAGTTTACTAAAGAGCTAGCTGAGCTGATTTTTACGCTGTATTGCTGAGCCTGGCAATTTTCAGACAGGGCCCGTGGTTCATCTGCACATTGCTGCCTAGTGTTTTTTGATATTAATATTAATTTTCAGTTACTTAGCCAGTTATCAGCTCCACGTTCTGATCGATAACCTTGTCTCATTCAGTACCGTCTTAGGCTAAAGTCTAGAGGAAACTTTGTATGATGTATGACAATGTTGGCTATATGATATTGAAATATTCAACCCGGTACTAAATGACTGAGCCACACGAGTCACCGCTCGTCTAGGTTCGCTTACTGTATAAAAATGAGGAGATTACCATGAACTTTTCCAAAGCGACGCTTAAAGCTTCTATTTCTGACGGCCTGCTTTCCTTCCCTGTAACTGATTTCGATGCTGACGGTAAATTTGATGCTGAAAGTTACCGTAAGCGCCTGCTATGGTTGAAAGATTATGAAGTGACCGCACTCTTTGTCGCTGGCGGTACGGGTGAGTTTTTTAATATTACGATCGACGAGTATCGTGAAATTGTTAAGGTGGCTGTTGAAACCATCGGTGGAGATGTGCCGGTCATTGCGAGTGCGGGCCAAAATGTCGAGCTGGCGAAAGAACAGGTTAAAGCCGCCCAGGAAGCAGGTGCCGACGGCATTTTGTTAATGCCTCCTTATCTTACCGAGTGCTCGCAGTCCGGGATTGTTGATTACGCTGCTAGTGTTTGTGAAGCAACTGAGCTAGGTGTTATCTATTATAACCGTGCTAACGGTTATCTGGGGGTAGATGGTGTCAAGGCGTTAGCCGATCGTTGCGATAACCTGGTCGGATTAAAAGATGGTAAAGGCGATATGCAAACGCTGAACATCACCATCAAAACGCTAGGTGACCGTTTGGCCTATGTGGGCGGCGTGCCAACGGCAGAAATCATTGCTGAAGCTTACTTGGCCATTGGTGTAAGCACCTACTCCTCGGCGGTCTTTAACTTCGTGCCGGAGATGGCCGTGAAGTTTTACAAGGCAATGCGTCAAGGCGACAGTGAGTTCGTTAAGAACGTAACCCGCGAGTTTTTCATTCCTTTCGTTACTTTGCGCGACACCACGCCGGGGTATGCAGTGAGCTTGGTTAAAGCAGGAGCTGGCATCGTGGGCTACCCAGGCGGCAGTGTACGCGCGCCCCTGACTATGCCTAATGATCAAGAGATGGGTCAGCTTAAGCAACTGGTTGAGAAAGCAAAGTCTTTTTAAGTATTTCTGTTAGTTCATGAGGGCTGGCGTTTTGCCGCCCTCGTGATTTTAAAAGCTGACACCTAAAATGGTTACGCGCTGAAGAAGTAGAATGATGGAGAAGTGTTTATGCCAAGTCACAGTACTCCCACAATAACCGAAATGCGGGTCATACCTGTTGCTGGCCGCGATAGCATGCTGCTCAATATCGGGGGGGCGCATTCGCCTTACTTCACTCGTAACCTGGTTATTTTGAAGGATAGCGCTGGCAACGTTGGCGTCGGCGAGGCCCCTGGCGGTGCAACGATTGAACAATCACTTGAGCAGGCAAGAGAGCTTGTGGTGGGGCAGTCGATTAGCCGTTTACGCTCTATGGTCTCCTCGCTCAATAATGCGGGCCGTAGCGCTGACTTCGAGGATTTCGGTAAGGGGTCTTGGACCTTTGAGTTGCGCATCAATGCGGTTGCGGCACTAGAAGCCGCTTTGCTTGATCTAATGGGTAAGTTCTTAGGCGTACCGGTTGCTGAGCTATTGGGTAACGGTAAGCAGCGCGATAGCGTCGAAGTGTTGGGATACTTGTTCTTCATTGGCGATGGTCACGCCACGCCGCTCGACTTCCGCCGCGGTACAGGTGGGGTAAGTCATGAGTGGTATCGCCAGCGCGATGAAGCGTCGATGACACCCCAGCGTATTGTAGAGTTGGCTCAAGCCGCTCATGATCGTTACGGCTTTAAAGACTTCAAGCTCAAAGGTGGTGCACTGCCGGGTGAGCAGGAGATAGAAGCGGTCAAGGCGCTGCATAAAGCTTTCCCTGACGCGCGCACCACGATCGACCCGAACGGCGCTTGGTCGCTAAATGAAGCCATTCATCTCTGTAAGGATCTGCATGGCGTCATTGCATATGCAGAAGATCCGTGCGGTGCTGAGCAAGGCTTTTCAGGTCGAGAGATTCTTGCTGAATTTCGTCATGCTACCGGGTTACCTGTGGCAACTAACATGGTAGCGACTAACTGGCGTGAAATGGCACATGCTTTAATGCTGCGCTCGGTGGATATACCGCTGGCCGACCCGCATTTCTGGACACTGTCAGGCGCTGTGCGAGTTTCACAGCTTTGCCAGGACCATGGTATGACCTGGGGTTCTCACTCCAATAACCATTTCGATATTTCGTTAGCCATGTTTGCTCACGTGGGCGCAGCGGCGGTAGGGCGTACGACGGCCCTGGATACCCACTGGATCTGGCAAGAGGGAGATGCTCGTTTGACGCATAACCCACCCGAGATCGTTGATGGGAAAGTGGCGGTTACTGATGCGCCTGGTTTGGGTATTGAAATTGATATGGATCAGATCGAAAAAGCCCATGAACTTTATCGCAGTTTACCGGCAGGCGGACGTAACGACGCCATGGCGATGCAGCATTTAATTGATGGCTGGACCTTTGATCCCAAAAGGCCAGCATTAGTGCGCTAAGTCGGTACGAATGACCCAGTCGCCGGAAATAACTTCAAAAAGTGATTGGGCTTATAAACGCTAGATAGAGGTAACTTAACAATGAAAAAATTATTAGGCACGCTAACACTGGCCGTAGGGCTTGTCGCTGGTAGTCAGGCTATTGCAAATGATTACCCTAATAAAAGTATCAATATGATTGTGCCATTCTCGGCCGGTGGTGGTAACGATACCTTTGTCCGGGCGCTTCAGCCGTTGCTTGAAGAACAGCTAGGAGAAACCCTGGTCATTCGCAATATTGCGGGCGGCGGTGGTGCGGTGGGCATGTCGCGTGCGGTCGCGTCTAAACCCGACGGCTATACATTGCTTGCCGCTAGTAATGCAATGTTGACGCTCGAAGCGATGGGTAACGTCCCGTTTACGCATGATGATTTTGATTTTATTGCGAAAATTATCGAAGAGCCGTACCTCATCGCGGTAAGTGAAGATAGCCCTTACCAGGATCTGGATAGCCTGGTGGAAGCCGCTTCAGATAGCGCTATCCGGATCGGGGCGTCGGGTGTCGGTTCTTCTGCGTACATTACCGCTAATGCTATCGCCAACCGCACCGATTCCAACTTCAACCTTATTCCTTACCCGGGTGGCTCTGAAGCTATCTCCGCCGCTATGGGCGGGCACGTTGAAGCGGTAGTGCTGGGCGGGGCAGAGCTACGTTCAGCGCTGGAATCCGGTCGATTGAATGCGCTTGCGACTACTTACGCCGAACGTAGCGACAATTTACCTGATGTGCCCACCTTTCAGGAGTCTGGCTACGATCTTACGCTTACCGTGTGGCGCGGCATTGTAGCTCCTAAAGGTATTTCTGATGAAGTGAAGGAGCGCTGGGTGACGGCGATTCAGCAGATCATAAGCGATGGCTCGTATGAAGAAACAGCCAGCAACTTGGGTACTGATCTATCGCCTCTTTACGGTGAAGAGCTTGATGTTTTCATCAATGAATCCGCAGGCGTCATGCGCGAAGCCGCTGGCGATCTAGCCAATTAAAAGCTCTCTTGTGCAGCCAAGGCCTCCATGGCTTGGCTGCTTTGTCATTAATCAAAACATGATGGGGCTGCCATTAAGAAGGGGCTGGGGTCTGAATAATGGAACGTGATATTGGAAAGCCGCTATTTAATCTTTTTCTACTGGTCGCTTCGGCAAGTGCTTTTGTGGCAGCTACAGCGCTACCCAACATTGAAATCGTAGGGGATTTATCACCTGCCTTTTTCCCTCAGCTGTTATCTGGATTGATATTTCTATTTGCTATTCCGTGTCTGATTAAAGATGCGCGACAATGGTGGATAGCCAAGCAAATACATTCGGATACCCCACATGCTTTACAGGTACGAAGTATCGCGCAATGGCTGTTTGTTGTGGCCTTGCTGACGGGCTATATCTTTGCATTTGAACGAATTGGATATATCGCCAGCACAGGGCTTTTTACCTTTTTCTGCATAATGGGATTCGTAGTGATAAGCGGCGTATGGTCGACGCTTTCGATGTCTCAGAGATGGAAGTCGTTTCTCTCTACCCTGGTGTTTTCCACGATATTAGCCGTAGCTATTTTTTATGTTTTTACCGTTCTTTTCAAAATTCCGCTCCCGACTTAAGCGGGTAGCTCTTTTCCTGAGATTTGGGAGACTTATATGATTTCAGGTTATCTCGATGGCCTAGGTATGGTGCTGCAAATCAGCACGTTACTGGCCATTGCTGGCGGTACTCTGCTCGGCATCATTATGGGGTCGCTCCCCGGCTTGACCTCGGCAATGGCGATAGCGCTACTGTTGCCGGTGACCTTTGGTATGCCGCCCGTGGCGGGAATAGGTATGCTGCTAGGAGCGCTTTGCGGCGCCGGTGCTAGCGGATCAATTCCAGCGATATTGCTTAATATTCCCGGGACCCCCTCATCCGTAGCGACCACCTTCGATGGCTTTCCCATGGCCCAGAAGGGCGAAGCGGGCCGTGCACTTGGCTTGTCGATCGTAGCCTCCTTCTTTGGCGGTGTCGCGAGCATGGTTATTCTCAGCCTATTGGCGCCGCCCATCGCTGAGTTCGCCCTACGATTCGGCCCTGCTGAATACTTTTCTTTGAGTATCTTTGGCTTGGTTATCATTGCTTCTGTCGCTGGTAAATCGTTACTCAAAGGTTTAATTGCCGGCCTGATCGGCTTTTTTGTATCGACTATCGGAACCGATCCTATTACCGGCGTGGGCCGATTTACCTTTAACGAGCTTTCGCTGCTGACAGGGGTTAATTTATTGCCAGCTCTCATTGGCCTGTTTGCCGTTTCTCAGGTGCTTAAAGATACATTTGAGTACGACCCTCACGAGCGAATGAAAGAGAGTGCGCATCGCATTGATATTGCACGCCCGCGTTTTATTGAAACGTTGAAACACTGGAAAGCTGTCGTAATCGGTGTGATTTCTGGATCGGTGGTCGGTCCTATTCCAGGCGCTGGGGGGAGTATTGCCTCACTGGTAGCCTATGATCAAGCACGACGCTTTTCCAAAACCCCCGAAAAATTCGGTTCGGGTCATGCGTCGGGTATTGTGTCTGTAGAGAGCGCCAATAATGCATTGCTTGGTGGGGCACTGATACCTACGCTCGCACTGGGGATTCCAGGCGAAGCAGCGACGGCGGTACTGCTCGGTGGGCTGATGATTCAAGGGATCACTCCAGGCCCCCTTCTGTTTGCGGATCAAAGTGGCACGGTATACGGCATTTTTCTAGCTTATCTGATTGCCAACATCTTCATGCTATTGATTATGTGCCTCGGAATTAAGCTATTTATTCGGGTGCTTACTGTGCCTAGAAAACAGCTCCTTGCTGCCATTTTGGTGTTCTGCTTTATCGGCGTGTACGGCGTGGATGGAGATGTGTTCAATCTTTACTTAATGCTTGGCTTTGGCATTTTAGGCTATTTCTTGAACCGCTATGGTTTCGGGACTGCGCCCGTCATTTTAGGGCTGATTTTAGGGCCGATTGCTGAGTCAAATTTACGTCGAGGGTTACAGTCCTTCCAGGGAGACTGGACACCGTTCTTCACACGTCCCATCAGCATCACCTTCTTGATCATTGCTTTGGCCTTGTTGGTGCTAACGTTGTGGCAGAACTATCGTACCAACCAGAAAAACACTGCTTCGGGCTAGCTATACTCGAAAGTTGTCGCGGTAAAAAAGTGCGAGTCGCGAAAGCGAAGTAGCCTAATTTCTCAGCGCGGTTGAAGACAATCAAAGCAACAGATTTTGGGCTGTGCTCGCGGTACTGCTAGGTGCGCGAGAAAAATGTAAGTAACGCTTGGTCTAAACCGAGAAACTACGAAAACCACTCTCATTTAGGAGGCAAGATGAATCTGACAGGTGAAATGCTCATAGGGCAACAGGCTGTTAAAGGTAGCCGTAGTCCCGTTCAGGCAATAAACCCAGCAACCAACGAGCTCCTTGAACCGGCCTATGCGGGTGGTACTCAAGCCGAAGTCGAGCGGGCTTGCGAGTTGGCTTGGAACGCCTTTGATATTTATCGTGACACTTCACTTGAGGACCGAGCCAGGTTCTTGGAAACTATCGCTGATGAGATTGAAGTGATTGGCGAAGACCTGATTGAGCGCGCAGTGGCTGAGTCTGGTTTGCCGAAGGCTCGAATTCAGGGGGAGCGTGGGCGTACCTGTGGGCAGCTACGTCTGTTTGCAAAAACTGTACGCGCTGGCGAGTGGTTGGATGTACGCATTGATCCGGCTATGCCAGATCGTCAGCCTATGCCACGTTCTGATCTTCGTCAGCGTCATATTGCACTAGGCCCGGTTGTTGTATTTGGTGCGAGTAATTTTCCGCTAGCATTTTCTGTCGCTGGCGGTGATACCGCTTCAGCACTAGCGGCTGGCTGTCCTGTCATCGTTAAGGCCCACGCTGCCCATCCAGGAACCGGCGAGCTGGTTGGCCGTGCTATACAGTCTGCCGTTAAAAAGTGCGCTTTACCAGAAGGTGTTTTCTCGCTGATGTTTGGTTCTGGCCGAGAAGTGGGCACTGCCTTGGTTTCTGATGCACGTGTCAAGGCTGCTGGCTTCACTGGCTCAAGAAGTGGAGGTTTAGCGCTTTGGAAAGCTGCTCAATCACGGCCCGAGCCGATTCCTTTCTACGCTGAAATGAGCTCTATTAATCCGGTTTTCCCGCTACCTGCGGCCCTCAAGTCGCGTGGCGCAGAGATGGGCAAGGCATTTGTTGGCTCACTCAACATGGGCGCAGGCCAGTTCTGTACTAACCCGGGGCTGGTCATTGCGGTTAAGGGAACCGAGCTCAACACCTTTATCGAAGCCGCAGGTGAGGCCGTTAAAGCGAGTGGCGCGCAAACAATGCTGACGCCAGGTATTTTCGAAGCCTACGAAAGCGGTGTGAAGAGTTTTGTCGACAGTGGTAAGGCGCAAGAAATCGCGCGAGGGCAGAAGGGTGATGGCCCCAACCAGTGTCAAACCGGCTTGTTCGTAGCCAGCGCCCAGGATTTTCTTGGCAATGAAGCATTGCAGGGAGAGGTGTTTGGTTCGACCTCGTTAATCGTTGAGTGTGCTAATACCGCAGAACTCAAGCAAGTTGCAGAGCATTTGGAAGGCCAACTGACTGTAACGCTACAAATGGATGATGCCGATCTGGAAGCTGCGCGAGAGTTATTGCCGACACTAGAGCGCAAGGCAGGTCGTATTTTGGTTAACGGCTGGCCAACCGGGGTTGAAGTGTGTGATGCAATGGTCCACGGCGGGCCGTTCCCGGCAACATCCGACTCACGTACTACCTCTGTAGGGACGGCAGCAATCTTCCGCTTTCTGCGCCCGGTTTGCTATCAAGACCTTCCTGATGCGCTATTGCCCGCTGCTATTAAACAGGAAAACCCATTAAAACTACGTCGTTTAGTCGATGGTGCACGAGAGAGTTAAGACGTTCGCGTGTATAAATGTTAATGACAACATAGGCCACTCTCACGAGTGGCCTTTTTAAGCTACGAATTAAAAAATATGCACGGTTATATTAAGTCCTTTTATTTCGTTTGAGTATAAAAGCACCTTCATTATATTTGGAGAAAATATGGCTGACGTTGATTTTGCGACATTGCAAAATACCCTTGAAAAGGCACTATTAAAGGCGGGTCTCGCACCAGATGATGCGGCAGTCTGTGCCCAAATTCATGCTGAAAGTACTCGCGATGGTGTCCATTCTCATGGGATTGGTCGGATCCCCCGGTTTATTGAATATGTTGGACGTGGATGGATAAATATTAATGCTACGCCAAGCGTTGTGCAGCGGTTAGGAGCGATTGAGGTGCTTGACGGAGGCCAAGGCATTGGTGTGCTTAACGCTCTTAGTGCAACAGATCGAGCAATCGCATTAGCGCGTGAACACGGTATGGGGCTGGTAGCGTTACGTGATACTACCCATTGGATGCGTGGAGGAAGTTATGGATGGCGTGCAGTTGAGCAAGGGTTCGCTGCGATTATGTGGACCAATACCGAGTCTTGCATGCCTGCTTGGGGAGGGGTATCGCAGTCTATCGGTAATAATCCATTAGTGATGGCTGTACCGCATAGTTCAGGCCCACTAGTACTCGATATGGCGATGTCTCAATTTTCCTATGGAAAGTTGCAAACAACACAGTTAAAAGGTGAGCAGTTACCTATTGATGGTGGCTTCAATGAGCGTGGAGAGCTGAGTCGCGATCCCGCTGCTATCGCCGCGACACGGCGCTTGCTTCCAACCGGTTATTGGAAGGGGTCAGGGCTTGCGATTCTACTTGATGCAATGGCCGCTTTACTCGCGCAAGGGAGGCCAAGCCATGAAATTGATTCAGTTCAGCGTGGAAGCGGTGGTGGTAGTTGCCAGGTGTTTATGGTTTTTGATCCAGAGCAGTTGGGTGGCCGTGCGGCCTGTGATGCCCTTGTTGAGGGAATTCAGACACATTTAGCCGCTACTAGGCCCGCTAAGCCAGGATGCAAAGTACGTTGGCCGGGAGAGTCTACTTTTCGACAGCGATATGGTCGTGAGTTAATCTCAATTGATGATACTTTATGGCAAGCTGTTTGTGAGTTAGCTATCTAGCTGTATGTTAATAAAGGTTAAATATTGTTTAAGATAGCGTGTGGTGTGCTAATTATATTTTGAGTTTGCTCGTAGTTAGATAGTTTAAATGTAGTGATTAAATAAAATTCAACGTCAATGTGTGTGGTAAAGCCATTATCCTAACTAGGCGTCTATGACAGAGGACGTTGCGATGTTTTATCTGAGTTTAAGTTAGTTTTTCCTTATTTCTGCTAGTAATCAAGCGCTTTTATGAAGCTGGTAGCTTGATATAAAACATGACTGTGAGAAAGAAACCTGAATCTCAAAATAGCGTTGAATTTAAGTGCTGAGTAGTCGCAGTATAAGATGGAAAAGGTATACTACAAAAGCGATTTCTCTTTTGATATTAGATAGTATAAGTCGTATGTTCTAATAGACCCCTTGAGTAGGTAAACGCCTGTTGAAAGGATAGCAGGTCTCCTATGACTGCTGGAAAAAAGTCTAGAGCTAATGCCTTATATCAGCCGACCATAGCAAATGTTTTACGTTGAACACGATAAGGAAACAGTACGGTAGCATGGAGAAAAAATTCTTCACTGGACATCCTTATAAAGCCTAATAGTACTTATAGAACTTTGTTTGTACGATATAGTACAAACAGGTAAATAAATGGAAGGGATCGTTGATATGATCAAACAGACACCTAGTACGGCGTCATTTAAGGTCAATAAAGTCGCTCAGCAGGGCAGTTTGTCTGTTCATGTGGCGGATCAGTTAGAGGCGCTTATCACACAAGGCAAGGTGGCGGTAGGCGATAAACTGCCAACAGAAAATAGCCTTTGTGAATCCTTTGGTGTAAGCCGTACCGTTATCCGAGAAGCCATTACTCATCTAAAATCATTAGGGTTGGTAGAAACCCGACGTGGTGTAGGTACGTCCGTTCTGCGTTCTTCTAAATTGAAGGCGCTTCCAGCAGAGCGTATCAATCCCACTACGGTGGAAGATATTTTGCATCTTTTGGAGCTGCGCTTAACATTGGAGCCTGCGGCTGCCGAGTTGGCAGCCCTGCGCTACGATGAGGAAGACCGGCAGCGCTTGGAACTCCAACATCAAGCGTTTGCCAATGCTTATGAAACCAAGTCCCAGGCTCGGGAAGAAGACTATTTATTTCATTTTGCAATTGCTACGGCGACTAAAAACCCTTTTTTTCAATCGTTCTATGAACAGTGGAGTCAAAGCGTGATTCCACGAGCCAAGCTTCTGAGTAATGATATTAATCCGCTTTCTTCTCAGCGCTATCTGGAGCGGGTGCAAGAGGAGCATGTCCAAATTCTCAATGCTATTTTATGCCGTGATGGCAATGCCGCACGAGAAATGATGCGTCAGCATCTTGGCCGGGCTCGAGATACCTATGCCCAGTATCGTGATTTAAAATAGCGCAGAGCATATCTATCGGCTCTTTCTATCTCACTCTATGGGCTGCAACTACGTGGCGTAACTGCCAGCGCGCCCATGGCAAGTGTCTATCCTTTACTGGGGCAGCGTTATGGTATGGGGAACGTGGCTGCCGGTGCATTGATGGCGAGCACGCTCATGTCCTTTGTCACCATCAGCGCCATCGTTGGGTTGATGACCTATTTTGATGTGTTGCCTTGATTGCCATTGGCGGCAATAAACGCTTTGGCTCTTGGATCCTGCAGATAGGCGATATTCAGGCGCAGCCATGACGTTGTTTGATTGTCAGGGAAAAACAAGTGGCTGGGCGATAGCATAATGTCAAAACGGCGTGCGCTCTCCATTAGTGCTTCCTTCCCCACCGGCGATTTGGCCCATATAAACATGCCGCCTGCCGGTTCAGTGAATACCTCCCAACCGACTTGCTTGAGCTGCGTAAACGCCAGTGCCATCTGGTTGGAGAGCCGGGTTCTTAAGCGTTCAGTGAGTTTTCGATAGCTGCCGTTTTGAAGCAGCGTGATCAGCACCTGCTCAGCAAAGCGCGAGGAGGAAATGCTGGTTAACATCTTGATATCCACAAGCCGTTGCACTAGTGAAGGCGGGGCGGCTATAAAGCCGACCCGCAGCGATGAGGTGAGCGTTTTGGAAAAGCTGGACAGGTAAATAACCCGTTTAAGACCATCCAGTGCGGCGAGCCGTGTGGTCGGGGTGTGCTGAAAATCAGCGTAGATATCGTCTTCTACAATCGTGAAATCGTACTGCTCGGCGAGCTGTAAAACGCGATGTGCAGTCGCCGGTGTGAGCGTACTGCCGGTAGGGTTATGAAACACGCTGTTCACGTAAAAAAGCTTGGGATGGTACTCTGCTAAGAGGGCTTCCAAACGGTTAATATCCGGCCCATCAGCAAGGCGCGGTACCCCAATCACGCGAACGCGCTGTAAATGCAGCAAGCCGAATAGGTTGTAATAGCCCGGCGATTCCACAAACACCACGTCGCCGGGTTCAAGCAGCATCCTCACCAATAAATCCAGTGAATGGCTGCCGCCGCTGGTCATGACAATTTGCTCAGCACTTGCCGATATTGCGAGGGGGCGCAAGCGCTCCTGGATCAAGCAGCGAAGCTCCTGCAGTCCTTGGGGCGTACTGTATTCAAAAATTCCTGATTGGCTTTTACGCGCCACTTGGCGAATGGCGTAGGTCAGGTATTCGCTCTCGCGCCAAGCATTAGGCAACCACCCGCAGCCCAGTTTTAGCGAGTGCTCATTAGCGCTAAACAGCCCCCACAGCCCATTGGTAACTTCTTGAAGAGGGGTAGAGGCTAACGATGGTTGGGGAGTAACGGCAACGCCATCAGCGATAAAGAACCCGGAGCCGGGTCTTGAGCGAACCAGGCCAGTAGCCACCAACCGTTCGTAGGCGTCAATAACCGCATTACGGCTAATATCGAGCTCTGCCGCTAGGCGGCGTATGGAAGGTAAGCGACGCCCGCCCGCTCCATTCTCTTGAATCCAATGGCGAATACTCTCTTCAAGCTGCTGCGCAATTGGGGAAGCGGCATGTCGGTCGACCTGAAGTTTCATAAACATCTCTGCTGCCGGCCACTGTTCTCAAAAACGCAGGAACAGTGCTTGGGTAATGATGGACAAGTGTACCTTACCTCTAGGCGGGATGGGTGCGAGCGTAATGGCTTAACCCATGACCCGTTTAGGAAAAAAGATGGACCGATATAACGCGCCCCGGTTGGCTTTTGCACTATGTATGATTACCACTGCGGTTAATTTACAGGCACCGCTTTACGATATCCTGGCGGCGAAAGCAGGCGTCGGCGTGGGCGCAGCCACACTCGCGTTTGCCTGTTACGTCGCGGGTGTCATGCCGGTATTGCTGGGGCTTAATGGGCTGGCGGATCGGGTAGGGCCTAAACCGCTAATCATTGTCGCACTTCTGCTCTGTTTAAGTGCCACTGCGCTAACCCTATTGATGCCTGGCTTGATAACGCTGGGGGGTGCGCGCTTTTTATTAGGCATTGGCACCGGGCTGACCTCAGCCGTCGCGCCTGGATATATGCATCGGTTACTTAATAGTGACGACGGTCGCATGGCAACGACGTACGTAACGTCCAGTACCGCGCTTGGGTTTGGTTTGGGTGCGGCGGTTACCAGTTTGTTTATTCTCCATACGCCCAGTGTGACGCCGCCAAGCCTATGGCTGTATCTGGGTGGAGGCACCATTGCGTTAGTTGCAGTGATTCCGCTAAAAAATATCGCACCTGCTGCTACCCAAAGAGCGATGTGGCGACTGCCAGGTTATCCGCCGGGAACACTGAGCTTTGGGCTGGCCATTTTACTTGCATGGGCAACCGTAGGGTTGGTGATTGCTATATTGCCCTCCACGTTAAGCCAGAACGGTTTAACACCCTGGAGTGGTTTTGCCACGTTTGGCATTTGCAGCTGTGGAGTACTGTTTCAGCCTTGGGCACGCGCCTTGACGCCCGTGAAGGCCACAGTACTGGGGTTGATGATCTTACCTCTCGCCTACGGATTAATTGCCTGGGGCGGCCTTCAGGGAAGCCTGGTAGCTGTGTTACTGGGAGCAGTTGCGGCCAGCAGCGCCTGCTATGGGTTTATCTATTTGGGTGGCTTAAGCGGAGTGCTAGCCATTGCTGGCCCGTCTTCTACCCAGGCAAGCGCCGGCTATTTTTTGATGGCGTATGTGGGATTTAGCCTCCCGGTAATGATAACGGGCGCCCTTGTTGATTCAGTAGGCCATGTAGCCGCATTGACGCTATTTGGCGTGGCGTTACTGGTGGGCGTCATTGCCACGGTTAGTCTGCTGCTCATCGGCCCGAACAGATCTTCCAGGCGGCTGACGGCCATTCGCCAGCCATAAATCGTGCGCTTTGCTTACGTGTGTCGCTCAATCAGCAACCCACAAGAGGGCGCTGCCCACAGCGTGTCTGCGGTAAACACCACATCGCACACGACCGGTGCATAGCAGCGCCGCACCTGCTCATCAATCCGTGCGCGTAGGTCATCCTGAGCGGTTAACGACGTGGTGATGCCTTCATCAGGCAGCACCACGTGCACCATAACGTAAAGCAGGCGCCCTGGGCGTACCATACGCACACGGACTTCTTGGGTATGCGTTTCTGCCAGTGCCCGGGAAATAGCGTCGCGCACAGGGGCAGCAATGGCTTCTTCGGGCGTTTTGTTGAGTAACTCCTTCAGCGCTTGGGAGGCCATGCGTACAGGCACGCCCAAGCACAGCACGACGACCGCAATAACCAGTACCGAATCGATATACGGCACTAGCGTGTTCAAATTTAACTGCTCAAGGAGTACTACCAGGCAAAATGCCGCGAGAACTGCTGCGGAAATCACGCTATTGACGATCCAGTTGAGTTTGTCGGCCGCGATCAGAGGGCTTGCGGTATAGCGTTGACTGCGGTGCATTACCCAAGCGGTCAGCGAGCAGGCAAGCGTGGCAAACAGGGCATAGATGACCGCAAGGCCCGCTGCAATCTCTCGCCCGCCAGAGAGGAGCGCGACAATGGCATCGACCAAAGCAAAGATGGAAACACCTAGAATTAATAACCCTTTACACAGGTTAACCAGCGACTCGAAGTAACTGTATCCAAACGGATAAGATTCACTATCAGGACGGCTGGCTAATTTACTCACCTTGATCGTCACTAAAGCTACACTAAAGTAGATTAGGTTAAATAACCCATCGAGCAAAATAGCCTGGGAATTGGAGGCGAGTGTAGCGGTAATCCCGGCACAGCCAATCAAGAGCGCCATAAAGGCGGAAAATGCCAGTGTACGCGTTTCTGTTTTCATGGATATTTGGCCCCACCGCCAGTGATATAACCCGCAAGCATAGCAACATTTTTCATCTTTGAACCAACGAAAGCTATGCATTAAGGCCACACAGGCGAGTGACAAAGTACTCACAAAGAGAAGGACGTTATGCGTCATGCCAAGGACTTAACCTTTTCGCTATTAACCCCTGAGGACGCTGTCGACCTGTTGGCGTTTGAAACCGCCGAACGTGCCTGGTTTGAGCAGCATATTGAAGCGCGTTATAGGCATTTTTATACGCCTCAAGGCGTCTCACAGCATATTGTTGATTGCCTTTCCTTGAATGCCCAGCGTCGAATGAGCCCGCTGTTGATACGCAAGAGAGGAATGCTTATCGGCCGCGCCAATTTGCGCGATATTGACGAAAACCAAGCGAAGGTAGGTTATCGCATTGCAAAAAGTGCCTGTGGTCAAGGAGTTGCTTATAGGGCGCTTAAGCATCTAATGGAGGAAGCGCGCGGTGTCTATGGTCTCACTACGCTAACGGCGATTGTTTCTGTCGAGAACGATGCCTCTCAGCATGTGTTGCAGAAAGCCAGCTTCGATGCCATGGATATCTTGCCAGCGCACTCCCAAGTGGCCGACAAGCGCGTTGATTGCCTGGTATATCAGTGTGTCTTGAAGGCAGTCTGCTGAAAGCGGCGTTATAAGGCCCAGCAACGCTCTGTGCTGCGTACCTTGGTAACGTTAAAAAGCGTGTACTACCTTGAAGGCATGCTGTTGATCAATACGCAGCCAATCAGGAGGGGCTAACGATGCCAGTGTTAAGCGCGGGTACAGAACAGGGAACGCCGGTAGAGATTTATTATGAGGTATACGGCGCAGGCAAACCTGTGGTGCTTATCCATGGATGGCCATTAAGCGGCCGTTCCTGGGAAAAGCAGGTACCAGCGCTAGTGAAGGCGGCCCGCATGCGATTAACACCACCCACGCTGACGAGTTTAATAAAGCGTTGATCGATTTTCTTAATGCTTAACGGCTAATGGTTGTAACGCGCTTCTGCTTCTAACGCCGCCTATCAGGCGGCGTTTTCATTGGAAAAATCAAACAGTAGACCTCTTCAGGACAGGAAATCGGCTAAAGCATATATTGTATTTTTGATTAATAAAGTGCAATTATGGTGCCTGAGATCGACTCATCAGTCAATAACGACAATCGTCAGATACGGCGGCATGAACTATGCACAAGCTTGAGAAGCTAACCCACTACACGCATGACTATTTGACGTTCAAGGGCCATGATTACGCGATTATCGAACTACCCAAATTACTCGGCGAGACGCTTCACAAGCTGCCCTATGTGCTGCGCCTTCTGCTTGAAAATATTATGCGTAATACGACGGGGGAGGAGCGCAAGCGCAGTACTCAAGCGCTGTTGAGGTGGCTGGAAAACGGCACGAGCAGTGATGAAATCGCCTTTCAGCCGGGACGGATATTGATGCACGATACAACGAGCACACCTGCGTTAGTGGAAATTGCCGCTATGCGTGATGCAATACGTGAGGCGGGTGGTGACCCTGAAGTGCTTAAACCGCATTTACCGGTAGATGTTTCTGTAGATCATTCGCTTGCTGTGGAAGTGTTCGCCAGCAGCAGCGCCTCAGAAGACAACCTTCAGCATGAAATGCGCCGTAACCACGAGCGGTATCGTTTTTTACGCTGGGCCTCCAGTGCACTTGAAGGCGTGACCATTCACCCGCCGGGCACCGGTATTATGCACACGCTAAACCTTGAGCAACTGGCCACCGTCGTAACCACTCAAGAGCGGGATGATGAGTGCTGGATGGTGCCCGATACGATGATAGGTACTGATAGCCATACGCCAATGATTAACGGCATTGGTGTATTGGGCTGGGGGGTAGGTGGGCTTGAGGCGGAAACGGTAATGTTTGGTGTCCCCACCATGCTGCGCATTCCCGACGTGGTGGGGGTTAAGTTGACAGGCACACTGGCGCCGCAAGCACAGGCCACCGACTTGGCGCTGATAGTTACTCAGCGCTTGAGGGCGCTGAACGTAACGGGCAAGTTCGTTGAGTTTTTTGGACCGGGCGTGGGCACCTTAACGGCCGGTGATCGTGCTGTCGTGGCTAATATGGCGCCTGAGTACGGTGCCACTACGGGTTTTTTTGCGGTGGATGAGCAAACCCTGCGCTATCTTGACCAAACAGGGCGTTCGAGAGAAGCCGTTGAACGGGTAAAAGACTACTGCAAAGCGACGGGGCTTTGGTTTGAAGCCGATGAGCAGCCTACCTATACACAGTGTATAGAGATTGATTTAAGCGTTATTGGTATGCAGGTCGCCGGGCCTACGCGGCCCCAGGATGTACATGATTACACTGACGTGGGAGCGGTGTTGACAAAGCTTGAATTTAAGCCAAGTGCAACATTTAATCGCTCAGTTTCAAACCTGCCCCGCCACCCCGTAGCGATTGCTGCCATTACTAGCTGCACCAACACGAGCGATCCACGCCTTATTATCACCGCAGGGCTATTGGCCAGAAAGGCTCGCCGATATGGGGTAAAACCGCCTGCTTGGGTAAAAACCTCGCTTGCCCCAGGCTCGCCAGCAGCGGCTACCTACCTCAAGCGAGCAGGGCTAATGGAAGATCTGGCCGCTATCGGCTTTGATATCGTCGGGTATGGTTGTACCACCTGTATCGGTAACTCGGGGCCATTGACCCCAGAAATCAGACAGGCACAGGAAGCAGGTAACTGCCGTGCAGTAGCGATGCTGTCGGGTAATCGAAACTTCCCAGGACGCGTGCACCCAGATCTTGACCTGGGTTTTATCATGTCGCCTGCGCTGGTCGTGGGTTTTGCCTTGGCCGGTAATGCCGAGCATGATTTCAAGCAGCCACTGGCGGAGTATGACGGTAGGAATATCTACCTGCGTGACCTATGGCCTGTCAGGGAAGACGTCGATGCCGCGTTAGCCGAGGCGCTGAACGCTGCCGATTTTGCAAAAGATTTCAAACAGGCAAGCCGTAACACCTGTTGGGAGGCTCTGGATGCGCCTAAAACAGCGACCTTCCCATGGGAGGAAGCTTCTAACACGCTGCGCCGCCCACCGTTTGCTGCGGTATCCGAGGGCAGTCAGCTAGGCCATTATACTGCTTACCCTCTGCTGATAGTCGGTGATGATGTCACGACCGACCATATCTCACCTGCCAGTGCCATTCCGGCTGATAGTCGTGTCGCTGACTATCTGGTTGAGCGCGGTGAACGTCGTGATGATCTAAACGTTTTTGCCTCACGCCGGGGCAATTGGGAGGTCATGGTAAGGGCCGCCTTCCACAATAAAACGTTAAAAAACTATCTTGCTCTCGATGCATCGGTTGCACACACGCGTCATCTACCCAGCGGCGATGTTATGCCTCTTTTTGAGGCAGCCAAGCGCTACCGTGAAGCCAATGAATCCGTTGTGATCGTCGCGGGTGAGCGCTACGGTATGGGGTCATCGCGAGACTGGGCTGCAAAAGGGCAGCGGTTGCTAGGCGTTCGTGCGGTACTTGCCGCAAGTTTTGAGCGTATTCACCGCTCAAACCTGATCGGCATGGGAATTTTGCCGCTGAACTTACCCGCGGGCGTTAGCTCAACCACGCTGAATATTGAGCCGGGTGATCAAATCGAGATTCAGGCGCAGGCCGATACGCTAACCCCTCGCGCTTGGATTCAAGTTAATATTTTAAGAGTGCAAGGCGAGGTAGAGACGCTAATGGCTATCGCCCAGGTCGATACGCAGGCAGAAATTGCACTGCTTAAAGAAGGCGGCGTTATTCCCTCGCTACTGAAAAAAACATTGGCCTGAGTAATACTGGCCAAGCCCTTCATAAGGAAAGTGATAAGTGAGCGATATTAACAAGCTAAGAGAGCTAATGGCGCCTACCGGCGTGTTGCGCACCACTATTAACGTGGGTAACCCGATATTGGCGGGACTCGATGCCGATCAGCAGCCCTATGGCGTTTCGGTTGATTTGGCAAAGATGATCGCGCACCGGCTGGACGTTGAACTTGAGCTTCAAGTATATGCCTCTGCCGGTGAGGCCGTTGCCGTTGTCAGCAATGAAAAGGCCGATATGGGCTTTTTTGCGCTAGACCCCAAGCGTGCTGAAAGTATTCAATTTACCGCGCCCTATGTGCTGATTGAAGGCTGCTATCTGGTACGCGAGGATTCGCCAATTACTGATCAGCAAGAGGCTGACCGCCATGGTCAGAAGATCGTGGTTGGTAAGGGCAGTGCTTATGATCTTTACCTTAGCCGCGCTATTCAACACGCCGAGCTGGTTAGAGCACCTACTTCTCCGAAAGTGGTGGAGTTTTTTATTGAACACAAGCTGGATATCGCCGCAGGCGTGAAGCAGCAGCTGGAAGCGGGTATTGAGGAGTTTGGTGGTTTGCGGCTGTTGCCTGGGCACTTTATGACGATCCAGCAGGCGATGGGCGTTCCGAAAAAACGGCCTCAGGAAGCCGCCGCTTTTCTGTCCGCGTTTATTGAAGAGGCAAAAGCGGAAGGGGAGGTCGCTCGCTTGTTAGCCAAGCATAATATTCAGGGTGCCTCGGTCGCGCCAAGCGCTTAAAGGATGGGTCGTGGTTAATAGTGCATCACCTCTTACCGCTGAGCGTTTGGCAAAGCGTATTCACACGTTGATTCATGAAGAGGCTATACCCGTAGGGAGCCACCTGACGGAGGCGAGCTATGTAACGAAATTGAAGGTCTCGCGGACGCCCATTCGTGCCGCCTTCCAGTTTTTGGAAGAGCAGGGGGTGGTGAAGCGCCAGCCTAATCGCGGCTTCTTTTTAGTGGATACCAAGCGTGGGCTTTTTGCCGATACTAACGAGCCGCTAGAGCAAGGCTCTTCAATCTCGCCACTGTGTTTTACGATTGGCGTCGATTATTTAAATAATCAGATCGCCGGGAAAATTACCGAGGCGGAACTTGCCAAGAAATATACGCTTGGTCGCAACACGATTCTTCAAGCGATGCATGCCATGGAGGCTGAAGGCTGGGTGTCCAGGCTTTTGGGCTATGGCTGGGAATTTAATGAGTTCTTAACCTCTCAGGCAACGTATGATCAGTGTTTTCGTTTTCGTTTGTTAATTGAGCCCGCCGCGTTAAGAGAGCCTGGCTACCAGATTAATAAGAAAGTCTTCAAGCAGTTAAGGGAATCGTTAACGGAGGCCGTGTCTGAAGAAGGAAGCACGATCTCTGAGCGTCAAATGTATATAAGCGGCACCTACTTCCATGAAAGCATCGTTAATGGCTCAAATAACCAGTTTCTGATTGAAAGCCTTAAACGCGCTAACCGGTTGCGTCGCCTGATTGAATACCACGTTTATGCCCGGCGCGAATCGCCCGTGCCCGAGTATAAAGAGCACTTGGCGATTCTTGACCTGCTGGAGGCGGGAGATAATCAACAAGCGGCTGTTTATCTAACGGAACACCTGGAGCGCACGCGTCAGGAAAAAATGCGCATTGCCCAAGGTATTTTTGCCCGTTAACGGCACGGCAGGGAAAGATGAAGCTGCTTCTTACATGTGCATCTTCACCTATGTGGCTGATTCCTCAACCCACACATCCACCCCTTTAAAGCTCACCTTCCAGGTACCTAGCGTGACGCTGTCGTCTTCCAGACACTGGCCATCTTCCAAACGAAAGTGCTGCTTGTAAATGGGTGAAGCCACCACGGCGGCACCCTGGATATCCCCCACAATACCGTGGGCAATCACATTGGCGTTGGAAAACGGGTCGTGGTGGTCAATGGCGTAAAGCTCACGCTCAAAGCCCGGCAAGTAAAATAGTGCGACTTGCTTTGGCCCCTGTGGTGTTTCAAGCCATGCAGCAACCCCGGAAAACGCGACCAGATCGGCTTTACTGCACAGTTTCTGGCCGGTCGGTGCCTTTCTGCTTTGTGTAACTGTTGCTTGCTTCATTGCGGTAGCGGTCATGGAGTAGCCCTTTGAAATGATGACGATTAGGCAGGCCGTAGCTGGCCGCGCTCACTGGTCATGATGATCGATGGATCTGGGCGGCTATCATTGACGTAACTTCTAAAGCGCTTGAGCTTATCCGGGTCACTGATGGCGCCTGCCCATTCGCACTGATAGTTATCCACCACGGTTTGCATCTGGCGCTCCAGTTCATCACCCATGCCCAGGCGGTCGTCGAGAATTACCTCTTTAAGATAATCCAGCCCGCCTTCCAGGTTTTCCCGCCATACCGAGGTGCGCTGTAAGCGATCCGCCGTGCGCACGTAGAACATCAGGAAGCGGTCGATGGTGCGGTAGAGGGCTTCATCGTCAAGATCGGTGGCAAACAGCTCCGCATGGCGTGGGCGCATGCCGCCGTTACCGCACACGTAGAGGTTCCAGCCGTTTTCAGTGGCGATAATCCCAATATCCTTGCTTTGGGCTTCGGCGCACTCGCGAGTGCAGCCGGAAACACCGAACTTGATCTTGTGAGGAGCACGAAGGCCCTTGTAGCGGTTCTCAAGTTTGATCGCCATGCCCACGCTGTCCTGCACGCCGTAGCGACACCAGGTGCTGCCCACGCAGGATTTCACCGTACGCAGCGACTTGCCGTAGGCGTGTCCGGTTTCAAAGCCGGCCTCGATCAGCTCGCCCCAGATATCAGGCAGGTCTTCCAAGCGGGCGCCGAACAGATCAATCCGCTGGCCGCCGGTGATCTTGGAGTAAAGGCCGTATTTTTGCGCCACCTGACCCAGTACCACCAGTTTGTCCGGGGTAATTTCGCCTCCGGCGATACGTGGCACCACCGAATAAGTGCCGTTTTTCTGCATATTGGCCATGAAGGTATCGTTGGTATCCTGAAGCGGGATATGCGCGGCATCGGTGATCGGCTCGTTAAAGCAGGAGGCGAGAATGGAACCGACGGCGGGCTTGCAGATATCGCAGCCCAAGCTGTGAGCGCCAGTCACGCCGTGCTTTTCGATCAGCTCACTGAAGGTCTTGATGCCCTCAACGCGCACAATGTCGTAAAGCTCCTGACGGGTGTGCTGAAAGTGCTCGCAAATCGACTTGTCCACCTCAACGCCGCGTGCAGCCAACTCATGATCCACCAGGCTTTTCAAAAGCGACGCGCAGCCACCGCAGCCGGTGCTGGCGCGGGTGTCACCTTTCACGGATGCCACGTCGCTGGCGCCTGCGTCAATGGCCGCGCAAATGCTGGCCTTGGTGACGTTATGGCACGAACAGATCATCGCGGTTTCCGGCAGGGCATCCGGGCCAAGTGCCGGGGCGGCGCCGCTTTGCGGCAGAATCAGTGAGGCGGGCTCTTTGGGCAGCTCGATACCGTTGGCGTAGTACTGAAGCAAGGTATCGTAGACGCTGTTATCGCCCACCAGCATGGCGCCCAAGAGCTTCTTGCCGTCGCTTGAGACCACCATCTTGCGGTAAATCTGGGTAAGTGGGTCAAGGTAGCGAAACATCCGCGCGCCGGGGTTTTGGTTGCCATGGGCATCACCAATCGAGCCGACGTCTACCCCCAGAAGCTTGAGCTTGGTGCTCATATCAGCACCGGTAAAAGAAGCGTCGCCGTCGGTGAGCGTCGAAAGCGCTGTCTTTGCCATCTGATAGCCAGGCGCCACCAGGCCAAAAATGCTCTGATTCCACAGCGCCACTTCGCCAATGGCTAAAATCGCCGGGTCGCTGGTTTGGCACTGATTGTTGATCACTACGCCGCCGCGCTCGCCGATCTCCAGGCCGCACTCCCGGGCCAGTTGATCTCGGGGGCGAATACCCGCCGAGAACACGATCAGGTCGGTTTCCAGTATTTTGTCATCCTGAAAGACCATGCGATGGCGGCTGGTTACGCCATCTTCAATGCGCTGAGTGGCACGCTCGGTGAGTACCTGAACACCCAGGGCTTCGATCTTTTCGCGCAGCAGCTCACCGCCCTCGCTATCCACCTGCATGGGCATCAGGCGTGGAGCAAACTCGATTACCGCGGTTTCCAGATTTAACCCGCGCAGCGCGTTAGCCGCTTCCAGGCCCAGAAGGCCGCCGCCCACCACGACGCCGGTGGCCGCACTTTGCGCCGCCTCGCGGATGGCATCGAGATCATCCAGCGTGCGATAGACCAGGCAACCTTCGCGATCGTTACCGGGAATGGGCGGCACAAACGGGTAGGAGCCGGTGGCCAGCACCAGCTGATCATAAGCGTAATGGCCGTGCTCGGTGGTCAGTGTTTTGGCCTCGCGGTCAATGGCTATGACCGCTTCGCTGCTGTTGAATGTCACGCCATGGCCTGCGTAGTAGTCGCCATCACACAGGGCCAGCGCTTCGGCGTCGCGGCCTTTAAAATATTCAGAAAGGTGCACACGATCATAAGCACGGTGGCGCTCTTCGCCAAACACGGTGACGTTCATCTGTGACAGGGCGCCGTTTTCAACCAGCTGCTCGACCAGGTGGTGGCCGACCATACCGTTACCAATAATAATCACGTTGCGTTTAGAGGTGGTGGACATGGCTAAGCTGCCTCCAGCGTCGATGAGGGAGTGGGTGGGGTATCAAGAAGCAGGGCGTTGGCATCGGCTTCACCGAACAGTAACGCCTGGCGGCAGGCGCCCAGATCGGTTTTGGCCAGCGCCTGGGCGAAATACCAGGGGCCGGAATGGGTATCGCCATACAGCACGGCACCTTCAAGCCTTCCGTTGTGCAGTAGCAGGCGGCGGTAGTCGCCGCTTTCCGGGTCGCTGTAATGCAGTACTTCGTGTTCTGGCGCGGCCTCCGTGGGGCCAAACGCGTAGAGGGCCAAGCCGCTGATCTTAAGCTTGGTGGCGGTTGGCACCTCACGATAGCGGGCGCTGCCATCGCCACACAGCGTGTTGGCTAACACATCTACTTGGCGCCAGATTGGCTCGACCAGGCCGTAGGTGTGCTGCTCGAACTGGCAGCACTCACCCAATGCGTGAATACGCGGGTCTGAGGTGGTGAGCGTGTCATCAACCATGATGGCGCGCTGCGTTGCCAGGCCTGCCAGATGGCCCAGTTCTGCGTTAGGTGTAATACCGGTTGCCACGATGACGCTCTGAGCAGGCAGACGCTGGCCATCCCCGAGTACAACAGCGGCTAAGTTGCCTGCGCCATCGTCTTCAAAATGGCGGATGCGCGCATTGGTTAAGATGGTCAAGCCACGCAGGGTAAGCGTCGTTTCAAGCAGCCCAGCGGCCATGCTATCCAGCTGACGATTCATCAATCGCTCGCTGCGCTGTAGAACGCTGACGCTGGCACCCCGCTTGCGAAGCCCTTCGGCGGCCTCCAGGCCCAACAAACCGCCGCCGACCACGACACACTCGCCGCCCTGTAGGGCAAGCGTTGCGAGCGTGTCGGCATCTTGCAGGGTACGAAACCCATACACGCCGTTAAGGCCAATGCCGGGAACCTCGGGCAGCTTTGGGCGTGAGCCGGTGGCAATCACCAAGCGGTCATAGGCCAGCGTGCGGCAGGTAGTGACAACACGCTGCTCTTCGCGGTTGATCTCCAGCACGCATTCATTCAGGTGCAGGGTGATACCCTGTTTGGCGTACCACTGCACATCCCGCAAGGCGAGGGCGCTAGGCGGCATTTCATCGGCGAGCAGTGGCGATAGCAGTATCCGGTTATAGGCGGGAGATGCCTCTGCACCAATCACCGTTATCTGCTGGGGTCGATGAGACAATTTAACGACGGCCTCTAGCAGTCGATGGCTCGCCATACCGTTGCCGATAACGACTAAGTGATCATCAGACGAGCACCGAGAGATAGCGATCATAGGTTGCTCCTTACAGTTTAGCGCTTGGCTACAAATGCCTATCCACAAATACTCGGCAGCGCTGAAGAAAAGCCAATAAAAAAAGCCCCTGAGTCAGCGTCCTGGGCAAATGGATTGCCAGGAAGGCCGTATCAGGGGCTTCGTTGCCCGGTAGCTGAGGCCAAACCCGTTAGCTGGGTTTCGCACAGAGCAGCCACCGTTGGCTGCCCGCTAAGCTTAAATTTATCTAACCAGTACAGGGCAATTTATCAGCCAAGCCTCGGCTATTATTTATTTTTATATTGATTATCAATGCTTTGGTTTAAAGAGGTAGATTGAAGGCAGCGCCTTTTCAGCCGCTTACGCTCAGCCTGCGCACGCTATTGGTGCGCTAAGCGGTAAGAATGCACCGTGAGTAGTCAGCGTTAGCAAAAAACCTGCCTACAAGATAAGTCGAAAGATATTTTCTTGGTTACTAACCTTCTGTTTAATTTGGTGTTTTTGTTTTAATAGGTTGGTTGGCGTAGGCCTTGCTATTACCTTGGCAACAAGCAACAAAGCACAGACGGGTTTATCGACACAATAAAATGCAGCCATTGAGTTTGACGGGCAAATAACAACGCTAACGCCATCAGACGACAGGCCATTAATAAGTATGTCCAATCCCAGCAGTGCGACATTTGGCACCGGTGCAGGTGTCCCTGAGACAACGGCGTCCAGGCAGGCTTCTTTGAGGCTCGCTTGGGCGCTTTTTGCTTTTAAGCGGGAGGAAATCAGTATGTCCCAGGCCACACGCTCGGCTTGTAAAGCAAACACAACGTGCCCTTATTGCGGTGTCGGCTGCGGCGTAATCGCCACTGTGGCTAGCGGCACAATCAGCGCCGTTGAAGGCGACCGCGACCACCCCGCCAACTTTGGTCGGCTATGTGTGAAAGGCTCGGCACTTCACGAAACCCTCGGCCACCATGACCGGCTCACCACGCCCTGGGTCGATGGCCAAGCGGTTGACTGGAATGTGGCGTTAACCACCTTGGCAGAGCGGTTGCAAACGACTCGCGCAACTTACGGCGCTGAGTCAGTCGGTGCCTACCTTTCAGGCCAGCTATTGACCGAAGATTACTATGTGGCCAATAAGCTATTTAAAGGCTTTTTAGGCACGCCGCACCTGGATACCAACTCGCGACTCTGCATGGCCTCTGCCGTGGCGGCGTATAAACGCTCGTTGGGTGCGGATGCCGTTCCCTGCAACTATGAAGATATTGAAGAGGCCGAGCTGGTGGTGCTGGTGGGCTCGAATCTGGCCTGGAACCACCCGGTGCTTTACCAGCGCTTGAAGGTCGCCAAAACGCGCAATCCACTGATGCGGATGGTGGTCATCGACCCGCGCGTGACCGACAGCTGCGAAATTGCCGACCTGTACATGGGCATCGCACCCGGCAGCGATGCGGTGCTGTTCAATGGCCTGCTGGCCTGGATGGCTGAGAATAACAAGCTGGATCAGCTCTATCTGGACCGCCATACACAAGGTTTCGACGAAGCGCTGCTGGCCGCGAGCCAGCATGATATTAATGACGTGGCGGCGATATGTGATATCGACCCAGAGCGGCTGGAGACCTTTTACTACTGGTTTGCCAGCCAACTCCATGTCGTGACGCTCTACTCCCAGGGCGTCAATCAATCCACAAGCGGTACTGATAAGTGTAACGCGATCATCAACTGCCATCTGGCGGGCGGCAAAATCGGCTTGCCGGGGGCGGGGCCTTTCTCGATTACCGGCCAACCCAATGCCATGGGCGGGCGTGAAGTGGGTGGGCTTGCCAACCAGCTGGCCGCGCATATGGATTACCACACGCCCGGCGCCCTCAGCCGAGTCACCCGCTTCTGGGCGACGGAAACGTTAACGCCCAAATTGCCTCAGGCGCCCGGCTATAAGGCGGTCGAACTTTTTGACGCGGTTGAGCGGGGCGAAATAAAGGCGCTTTGGATAATGGCCACCAACCCAGCGGTCAGCTTGCCGGATGCCGCCCGCGTGCGGCGTGCGCTTGAAAAGTGCTCACTGGTAATTGTGTCTGAGTGCGCAAGCCATACCGACCTGCTGGCCTACGCCGATATCATTCTGCCCGCGACGGGGTGGTCTGAAAAAGACGGCACGGTGACCAATTCCGAGCGGCGTATTTCACGCCAGCGTGGCTTGCTACCCGCGCCTGGCCAAGCGCGTCACGACTGGTGGATTATGTGCGAAGCCGCCAAGCGGTTAGGCTTTCAGGAGGCGTTTGACTATAGCCATCCCCATGAAATTTTTGATGAGCACGCGCGCCTTTCCGGCTTTGAGAATGAGGGAGAGAGCAAACGGCTATTCGATATTTCCGGCCTGGTGGGACTTGGGCGCGAGGGCTACGACGCGCTGGCGCCTATTCAGTGGCCGGTGACGTCTTCAGCGCCTCACGGAACGGCGCGGTTATTTGAAGATGGCAAGTTTGCCACGCCTGATGGGCGCGCCAACTTCATCGCCATAACGCCGCGCTTGCCGGAGCAACGCCTGAGTGACGCCTACCCGCTGCGCCTGAACACCGGGCGTATTCGCGACCAGTGGCACACCATGACGCGCACGGCACGCGCGCCCCGGCTGATGAATCATCGCCACGAGCCGTTTATCGAACTCCACCCAGGCGATGCTGCGAACTATGGCATTGGCGACCAGCAACTGGCAGTATTGTCCGCCGCCAGCGGCGAGTACCGGGGGCGCGTGCGTATCTCGAATGCCCAGCGGCGTGGCGAGGTGTTTATTCCCATGCACTGGAGCGATGCGTTCAGTAAATCGGCGCGTAGCGGTGCCATGCTAAAAGCTTTGACCGACTCTGTGTCAGGCCAGCCAGAAGCCAAGCACGGCGCTGTGGCGCTGGCACCGCTTGAAGTAGCCTGGGAGGCAACGCTGTTGATTGCCCATCCATTAGGGGATAATAGTCAGGAAGTGCCCCCGTGGTGCAGAAGCGATTATTGGGCACGCGTACCCATGCAGGGCTGTCAGCGCTGGCAGCTGGCAGATGCAAAGCCGGTAAATGACTGGCTGGCGCTACTGACTACGTGGCTTCCCGATGGGGCTGCTTTGTGGTGTGAAGACAGCGGCAATGGCCGCTTGCGCGCTGCGGCTATTGTGCGGGGCAAACTGCGCTGGTGGCTGATGGTCGGCCCGCCGCGCGAATTGCCCGGGCTTGCCTGGCTTGAAGCGCGTTTTAACGAAACAGCCATCAGTGATAAGCACCGGCGCCGGCTGCTGGCGGGGTGCGAAGATGGCGCTGCGGATACCGGCCCCGTGGTATGCAGCTGCCACCAGGTGGGCCAAGCGGCGATTGTTAATGCTATTCGTGCCGGTGATACCAGCGTTGAAGCGTTGGGCGCACGGCTTGCTTGCGGAACCCAATGCGGTAGTTGTTTGCCTGAATTGAAGTCCCTGATTGAAGAGGAGCGTTCACATGCGCGTGCTAAGCAAGCGTCTACTACAGAAGTGGCCTGAGGCCACGTTGTGCTTTACGCAGCGCGTGCTGTCGCCGTTCCAGCGCTCCACGCGCAGTGCCTCAAGTGCGCCTTCGCTTAAGCTACGCGGCGAATGCACGGCTGGGCATGTGTATTTGGTTGGTGCGGGCAGTGGTGATATGGAGCTGTTAACGCTGAAAGCCGCGCGGCTGTTAATGCAGGCCGATGCTATCGTGTATGACCGTTTGGTAGGCGACGATGTGCTAGGGCTGGTTCCGCTTTCCGCTGAGCGTTACTACGTTGGCAAGGCCAGCGGCCATCACAGCATGCCGCAAGCGGAAATTGGCGCCTTGATGGTCAAATTGGCAACCGCCGGCAAATCGGTGGTGCGCTTGAAAGGCGGTGACCCCGGCATATTTGCGCGTATGGGGGAAGAGCTTGCCGCGCTGGCGGATGCCAATGTGCCCGCACACATTGTGCCCGGGATTACCGCGGCGTCTGCCGCCGCCGCAAGCCTGGGGATTCCGCTGACCGACCGGGGCCACTCTCAGCAACTGCGCTTTATTACTGCACAGCTATGCCGTGAGGGCGGCGCGCCCGACTGGCAAACCCTGGCCCGTC
The DNA here is from genome assembly GCF_052378605.1 of Halomonas sp. AOP27-A1-41. Taxonomy (NCBI): domain Bacteria; kingdom Pseudomonadati; phylum Pseudomonadota; class Gammaproteobacteria; order Oceanospirillales; family Halomonadaceae; genus Halomonas; species Halomonas sp. AOP27-A1-41. Next base: position 64,923 of record NZ_JBQSXT010000004.1, on the reverse strand, counting down.
GCGATGAAACCCTGGTATTTTATATGGGGCTTTCCAAGGTAGAGGCCATTTGCACAGGGCTACGCCAGGCGGGACTGCCCGATGAGTGGCCGATCATGCTGGTCGCCAATGCCAGCCTGCCCGAACAGCAGGCATTGGTGGGTACGCTTAATGATATGCCCCAGCGCCTAGCGGATCATCCGCTGCCGTCACCCTGTGTGATTCTGGTGGGCAGCGTGGTCAGTATGGTCGCGAGCAGCCCCGCTAATATGCTTGCTTCAGCGGGCATCATCGAAGCGGTCGACCCGACATAGCGTCGGGAACAGACGCATCCACAGGCCGACCACCGCCAGCGTGCCTACGCCGCCAATCACTGCGGCGGGCACTGCGCCAAATCCGGCGGCCATGCTGCCCGCGCGAAACTCGCCCAGCTCGTTACTTGAGCCAATAAACAGCATATTGACGGCATTCACCCGGCCGCGCATTTCATCCGGCGTGGCCAACTGAATCACAGTGGTGCGTACATAAACGCTGATCATATCAGCCGCACCCGCCACCAGCATGGCGATCATCGATACCCAGAACAGGGTAGAGAACGCGAACACTAGATTCGCCAACCCGAACACGGCCACGGCGGCAAACATCACATGCCCCGCGCGACGCTTGATGCCACGAACGCCAAGATAAAGCCCCATCAATAGTGCGCCCACCGCAATTGCGCTGCGCAGAGCACCCAATCCTTCAGGGCCCACATGCAAGACTTCCTGAGCGTAAATGGGCAGCAGTGCCACGACGCCGCCCAGCAGCACGGCAAATAGATCCAACGAAATGGCGCCCAGAATAATCGGCTGATAGCGGATATAACGAATACCTGCGGAAAAACGCTTCCAGGCGGTACTTTCCAATACCTTGGCTTTCTCGACATAGCGCACCGGTACCAGCACCAGTAAGGCCAGCGCGACGATAAAGCAGCCCAGGCACACGGCGTAGGCCAGACTACCGCCGCCCATGGCGTAAAGCACGCCGCCCAGCAATGGCCCGCTGATCACGGCGACTTTCATGATCGAGCTATTCAGCGCAATGGCCTGAGCCAACTGAGTGCGGGGCACAATGTTGGGCAACATACTTTGCAGCGTGGGGCCGGTAAAGGCTCGGGCGCAGCCAAACAGAGCCAGCACAGCATAAAATTCAATAACGCTGCCATGATTGGCCTGCGCCAATAAAAGCAGCAGGGCGCTACAGATACCCTGTACCGCCCAACTGAGTTGTAGGATGCGCTTGCGCGGAAAACGGTCGACCACATCGCCTGCGGGCAGCAGTAAAATCACCATAGGCAGAAACTGCGCAAGCCCCACGTAGGCAAGCGACATGGCATCGCGGGTAATGTCATATACCTGCCATGCCACCACAATGGCTTGAATTTGCATGGCAAAAACGGCAGCAAGGCGAGAGAGAAGAAAGCTTAAAAAGCCCGGCTGGCGGTGAATGGGAAGCAGCGGGGCATCGGTCGCTGCAAGCGTGTCGTTATCGGGGGACATGGGCGGTATCTTGGTTAGCAAGAGAATGTTAGCAAGCGAATTTTCATAATTCTATCGCTTATGGCGCCAAACGTGGTATGGGCTTTTTTGAATAGGTGGTTGAAGTCACGCGGTGGCCGCCCCATGTTAATTAACACGCTATCAATAGAAAAGGATGTTAATGATGCAAAAGGTTATGCCTAACCCCGGTTTTGGTACTTTTCGCCTGGAAGGCGATACGCTTAAAGAGAGCATCCATTCGGCGCTTGAAGCAGGCTATCGCCATATCGACACCGCTCAGTTTTACGGTAATGAGAAGGGCGTTGGTGAAGCGATTCGTGACAGCAGCGTACCGCGTGGTGACATCTTTCTGACCACCAAAGTGTGGTTCGACAACCTGGCGCCGCAGCGCTTGAAAGAGAGTGTTGATGAAAGCCTGGAAAAGCTCGGTACCGACTACGTTGACCTACTGCTGATCCACTGGCCATCGCCGGATAACGAAGTGCCGATGGAAGAGTACCTGGCCGCTCTCAAAGAGGTGAAGGCACTGGGTAAGGCGCGCCACATCGGCGTATCCAACTTCACTATTGAACAGCTTGATAAAGCGGTGGAGATTTTGGGTAAAGGCGAAATCCTCACCAATCAGATTGAAGTGCATCCTTTCCTGCAAAACCGCAAGCTGGTTGAGCGCTGCGAGCATCACGGTATTCAGGTAACGGCCTTTATGCCGCTGGCGGTGGGTAAGGTAATGGACGATGCCACGCTCCAGCAGATCGCGGATGCGCACAGCGTAACGCCTGCGCAAATCGCCTTGGCCTGGGTCAATCAGCGCGACATGATCACCATTCCTTCTTCCACCAAGGCGCGTAATATCCAAAGCAATATTGCCGCGTTTGATCTTGTATTAAACGACAGTGAAATGGACGACATTGCCAAGCTGGACCGCAAGGAGCGCATCGCCAACCCTGACTTTGCACCTAAATGGGATGAGTGATATTAAATGAGCGCATGGGAACGTTAGGCATCTCATAATGTCATAGCGGTGCCTGCACAAGCAGGCACCGCTATTTATATAGCTTTATTTTATACAGCTTTTAAATAAATCCGCTTTACAGGAAGACTCCATGAAGCAACACAAGATTCGCGACAACGCGCTCAAAGCACAGCTACGAACCCCCATGTTCAAGATGCAGCAGCAAACGCCCAAAAAAGGTAAAGGCAGCTACTCCCGTAAAGGGCACAAGGCCCTGCGGGGGTATCGCCAAGCCGCTTGATCAAGCGTTTTGGCAATACCACTGCTTGGCTTTATCAAAACAGAACGCCCCCGGCCACTTCCTGTGGCCGGGGGCGTTGGCTATGTCAACGGGCTCCCGCAGTGGGGACACGTTTCATAAGCATTTCGAGTGTCAGCCTGATGGCGCTGTGTGCGGGCGGCTGCTTCTTCTACGCCATGAATTGAGACCAGTTGGCCGTGCTCCCAACGCAAGCCGATATCGTTAAGCAGGTGAGCATCGTGTAGACGCAGGTCTGTAGGCAGGCGGCGCTGTATGCGGTGCTTTCTTATAATTTTGAACAGGTTACGGGTAAGAGTGATTGCCATGAGTTCGGTCTCCATACGTTCACTGGGAGGCCGGACGGGATTGCGGTCAGTCGTTAAGCGAAGGGCTGGTTTTAACTGAGGCTGGCCGCGAGATCGTCGCGGCCAGTGATAACTCTCTTACTCCGGCGCACGATGACAATAAGCACTCGCCACGTTATGCATAACGCGGGGTAGCTTATTGGATCGTGTGACGCGGATTTGCCAGCGCATGATAGTTTCTCGGTTAATACAGCGAGTTAAAACAAAGAGGTTGCCTTCAGCCAGCAACCTCTTTGTTTTAACGTATTGATAAAAATGCTGCAACATTTACTTAGCGATAACCTTTCGCCTGCAGATGAAATAAGTGAGCATAACGACCATTGATAGCCAATAATGCCTCATGCGTGCCGCGTTCAATAATCTCTCCCTGGTCAATAACGAGGATGAGATCCGCATTGCGGACGGTTGAGAAGCGGTGCGATATGAGAATCGTCATTTTATTGTGGCTATGCTGCCGAAACCTTGTAAATACGTCGGCTTCAGCGGCGGCGTCCATCGCAGCGGTGGGTTCATCCAGCACTAAAATATCGGCCTCTTCGCGCATGTAAGCGCGCGAGAGCGCTATCTTTTGCCACTGCCCGCCAGAGAGTTCCTGTCCATCCTTAAACCAGCGCCCCAACTGAGTGTTATAGCCTTGAGGCATGCGTTTGATAAAACTGTCGGCCATGCCATTGCGAGCGGCCTGCTGCCAGCGCGCTTGATTATTAAACGCCTGGGTGTCGCCCACGCCCAGATTTTCGCCAACCGGCAATTGATAGCGGACAAAGTCCTGAAAAATAACCCCGACGCGTTTGCGTAGCGCACTGTTTTCCCAGTCACGAAGATCACTGCCATCCAGCAGAATTCGCCCCTTTGTAGGGTGATAAAGCCGCGTTAAAAGCTTAATGAGGGTGGTTTTTCCGGAGCCGTTTTCGCCGACCAGGGCAAGGCTTTGACCGGGAGACAGGTGCAGTGAGATGTGTTGCAATACCTGCTTGCCGCCTGGGTAAGCAAAGCTTACGCCTTCAAAGCGCAGACCGTCGCCGGGAAGTGCGCCTTGCAAGCGCGTGCCACCTTCCTGCTGGGTAGGTTGTTCCAGGTACTCGTACAGGTTGGAAAGATAGAGATTGTCTTCGTACATGCCGCTAATGGCGGTAAGGCTTGCAGAAAGCGCAGACTGGCCCTGTTTAAACACCATCAAGTACATGGTCATCTGACCCAGCGTGATAGCACCTGCAATCGTCTCAACCACTACCCAGCCATACGCGGCGTAGAACGTTAGCGTGCCCAACAAACCAAGCAAGAAGCCCCAGCCCTCACGGCGGAGTGTCAATCGCCGGTCTTCGCGAAATAGCCGGTTGAAAATTTCGCGATAACGTTGCAAAAAAAGCGGCTCAAGGCCAAACAGTTTGACCTCTTTAATGCTGTCTTCGCGGGCCAGTACGGTTTCCAAATAGCCCTGCATACGCGTTTCAGGTGAGCGCCTGCGAAACAAGCGAAACGCATCACCTGAAAACTTGGCTTCTGAAACAAACACCGGCAGGGCGCCTGCCGCTAGAATCAGCAGCGCCCAAGGGGAAAACTGCACAAGCAGTACACTAAAACTGACCAGTGAGATGGCGTTTTGAAGTAGCCCAAAGGTTTTATTAACCAGCGCTAAAGGCCGCGTGGAGGCTTCACGGCGAGCACGTGTTAATTGGTCATACAGCTCTGAATCCTCGAACTGGCTTAATGATAGCGTGCCTGCTTTTTCTAAAATCATGACATTAACTTTCTGGCCCAGCAGGGCGCGAAGCAGCGACTGCTGAGCAGAAAGCCCGCGTTGGGCCAGTGCGATCAAGGCGATGATGAGAGCCTCTAACGCCACAAGCTCAAGCACCGGCATAATAATAACCGTCAGGCTAGCGGAAGGGTTGTCGCGATAGGTGTCCATCGCGTTGACGACGCCATCAACGATCAGTTGGCCCACCCAGGCACCCGCCGCAGGCAACACGCCAGCCACCAGCGTGCAAAGCGCCAGCCCGAACATCATCCAACGGGAGGTTTCCCAAACAAGGCCCAGGGCTCGCTTGCTGTAGCGAAACACGTTGAAAAAACCGTTAACCGACGGGGCGTTACCAGAGGTGGAAAACAGTGGGGGCATAGGGAGTTAACATGAACCGAGAGCGAAAGAAGCTATTATGATGCGTGGGTTGCGTCGCAATAGCCACTTCAACCGCCGGCGCTTTAATAGCGCGCGGCGGTTGAAGCTGGAGAAGAAGATGAACACAGGCTCTTTTTGTACAAACCTTAGGGAAGGATAAAGGCGCCGTACACAAGCGCACCCATCACCACAAACGCGGGATGAACGCTGAACCGTACCAGCGCAATCGCGGCAATGGCGCCGATAATCAGTGTATGTGCCCACCCTGCGCCATTAACGCCTTCAAGGAAAAAGCCCAACGTTAACCAAGCCATCATAATGGCGATCACTGGGCGTACCCATTGGCTCATACGCTTGACTTGGGGCGACTCGCGATGGCGGTACAAAAGCCCTAGTGCGGCAATCATCAGCAGTAGCGAAGGCACAACGGTTGCCGCTATCGCGACGGCGGCACCGCCGATGCCGGCCACTTCATAACCCACGTAGCCGGCCATTTTAGTAGCAATCGGGCTAGGCAGCGCGTTTCCAAGCGCAAGCGTTTCCGCAAACCCTTGAGACGTCATCCAGCCATAGCGGCCGACTACTTCGGCTTCAAGCAGGGGGATAATGGCTGGGCCACCGCCGTAGCCAACAATGTTCGGGACAAAAAATGCCAGGAAGAGCTGCCAATAAATCATGCTGAGCGCTCCGCTTTTTTAGCCGTGGAAGGGCGTAACAGCGCCGCCAGCAAAATCGCGCCAATAATAAAACCGGGGTGAATGCCTAGCCAATAAATCAATAGGCCAGCGGTAATCGCCATTAGGCTACTGACAAGCCAGCCTAGCGCCTTTTGCGATTTATCAAAGAAGTCCCAAGCCAGTTGCCCCATCATCACCATGACGACGGGCACCACGGCTTGCCCCATCCCACGAATCCAGGCCACATCCCGATACCGACTAAAAACGCCCAGCATGACCACCATGGCAACTATCATAGGGAAGCAAACAGCAAGTACCGACGCTATACAGCCACTAATGCCGCCTACACGATAGCCGATATAACCAGGCATTTTAGTTGCGATAGGGCCAGGCAAGGTGTTGCCAATGGCTAATATGTCGGCAAACTCTTCGTCCGTCAGCCATTGGTGGCGTGTAACGACTTCTGCATGTACCAGCGGTATCATTGAGGGGCCGCCACCGAAACCAAAAATACCGACGCGAAAGAAGGCCCAGAACAGGGCTGTCTGTTTCATCAGCGTGTCACGCTATGGTAGGCAGGCCGAAAACGGTAGTAGATGCGTTGAAAAACCATATTTTCTCTTTATATCGTTTATATGTAATAAAATCGATTATTTTTCAGGGTAGAATAATATAATCAAGAGCGTTAGCAGGCGTCAAACGGAATAAGTGATATGCGCTCACCGGTGGATGAAAGGACCCTACCATGAACCAGTACGTTCAGCCCTCCACAACAACAGCATCTAGCCGTATTTACGATATTTTACGCAAAGACTTGGTTAATGGGCGTTTTGCTGCTGGCGAAAAGTTGGCAATCAATGCGCTTAAAGAGCTGTATCAAGTGGGCTTAAGCCCCTTGCGTGAAGCGTTAAACAAGTTGGCCGCCTATGGTCTGCTGATACAGGAAAATCAGCGCGGTTTTCGGGTGCCGACTCTTTCACGCAGTGAACTGGATGATATTGTAAAAACGCGCTTGGCCTTGGAAGGTATGGCATTTGAACAGGCAATTTCGCTGGGGGATGCGGCGTGGGAGGCAAACCTTCTCGCGGCAGAGCATCGCCTGAAATGTGCCGACATGACGCTGGATAATGACGATGAGTGGGAGCGATTGCATACCCAGTTTCATCGCACGCTGGTCGCATCGTGCGGCTCTATATGGTCGCTGCGGTTTATTGAACAGCTGCACGATCAATTTGATCGGTACCGGCGCTTGGGCCCCAAAATGCCGGTCATTCGCCAGGAGTTGGATCAGCAGCACCATGAGCTAGTGGCGCTTGCTTTAAAGCGCGATGTGAAAGCAGCGCGAAAGCTTCTTGATGAGCATATCCTTAAATCCTATGAGGCTGCGCTAACGTGCTTTGCGCAGCACGGCTAAAAGCATCAGCTAAGCCATCAGCGATCAGTGTACACTGGCGCGTACTAAACACGATAAAGCGGATGTAAAAGAGCGATGCAATATTCAGATAGTGATGTCATTGAGCAAACGTTGAGCTGGGTGCGCAACTTTATTGTGGCTGAAAACGTATGTCCCTTTGCTCAGCGAGAAGTAGAGCGTGACACTATTCGTGTGGGCGTCGTACGCTCAAAAAAGCTTGAGGTGGCATTGGAAGAGCTGATGGTCGAAGTGCAGTGGTTGGATGAGCATCCGGAAACAGAAACCACGCTGCTAGTCTTTCCCACGCTTTTTAAGCACTTTGACCACTATCTGGACTATGTAGAACTGGCAGAAAGCATGCTGGCCGAACAGGGCTATGAAGGTGTTTATCAGCTGGCGACTTTTCATCCAGACTACTGCTTTGAGGACGCCACGCCAGAGGACGCCTCGAACTATACCAACCGCTCACCCTACGCAATGGTGCACCTATTGCGCGAAGCGAGCGTTGAAAAAGCCATTGAGTTTTATGGTGATACCTCGGTCATCCCGGAACGCAATGTGGCCCATTTGACCACGATGGGAAGCAGTAGGGCAGAGCGCTATCTTCAGGATGCGTTAGCGCAACGGGCATCTTCGGGTAAAACGCCATAACGCCTTATTCGTGCTGTTTATGTAAAGCTCAAACGCCCTTGCTTTGGATCGATTGTTGCGCTTTCTCTGCTGGTATTCCAAGCGCGCCACTACCATCAACATGACAACGAGCAAACCTAATGCACCTGCCAGAGCATGGTTCATTGGAGTGGTTGTGATGTCGATAAAAACTATGAAAATTAATACGCTAGTCGACTAAGTTATAAGAATTTATGCATCACGTAGCTGTCTACGAGTCCTTGTGTTGCGTGACAATAAGCTTTCGGCACCGTGCCCACAATACTAAATCCTAAACGCTGCCAAAGCGCTACCGCTGCCTCGTTCGTGGCAACGACAGCGTTAAACTGCATGGCTTTAAAATCATGGGTACGAGCTAGTTGCTGAGAGTGTTCACACATCGCGCGCGCAACGCCTTTACCGCGGGCGGCAGCGGTGACCATATAGCCGCAGTTACACACATGGCCACCCGGGCCTGCCGCGTTGGCTTTGAGGTAGTAGCTTCCCACCAGTTCGCCTGCTGAATCTCTGACGGCATACGTGGCTTTGGGGACTTGGCACCATAGTGAGTAGGCCGCCTCGTAGCTAATGTCGGGGTCAATGGCATAGGTATGTTGTTCCGCCACAATCGCCTTAAAAGTGGGCCAGAAAATAGCGAAGTCGTCTTGCGTCATTAAGGTGAAGGTAAGTGTAGACATGGTTAATACCTGGTAGAGATAAGCCGAGTAGCATGTGAGGGGCGTTAATGGTACCAGGCCGCAGCGGTGCATGCGGCTGTCAACATGGAAGGGGCATCTGCGCTTGAAGCCCCTTAAGTGGCTGTACGTTGCGCTTATTTTGCTACGTGAGCAACGATTTCGTAGCTGCGCACGCGGTCGGCATGACCAAAAAAGTCACTATTAATCATTAACTCATCGGCGCCTGTACGTTCCTGAAAGTCTTCAAGTCCCGCTTTAACTGTTTCTGGACCACCAATAATCGCGGCACCCAGGAACTGGTTGACTTGCGACTGCTCCATGGGTGACCAGTCCAGTTGCTCTACCGGGGGCTGCGACTGAGTCGGCTTGCCACGGATCAGGTTCAGAAACTTCTGCTGGGCGGAGGTAGCAAGGTAGTGCGCCATGGCATCATTCTCTGCGGCCATCACCGGCAGCCCGACCATGGTATAAGGCTTATCCAGATGCTCAGACGGGCGGAAGTTATCGCGGTAGAGGCGTAACGCTTCAAATAGGTAGCCGGGTGCAAACTGCGCCGCAAATGCAAAGGGCAGGCCCAGTCTGGCGGCCAGTTGGGCGCTGTAGCCGCTTGAACCCAACAGCCAGATAGGCACGTTAGTTCCTTGGCCAGGTACCGCTTTCACCTGCTGGCCAGGCTCTGCATCGCCTAGGTAGCGACGCAGCTCGCTTAGTTGCTCGGGGAAGTCGTCTACGCCCGCATGCATGCTGCGCCGCATGGCACGCATAGTGGCACCGTCAGAACCGGGCGCCCGCCCAAGTCCCAGGTCAATGCGCCCAGGGTAGAGCGTTTCCAGCGTGCCAAACTGCTCGGCAATCACAAGCGGAGGATGATTAGGCAGCATTATCCCGCCCGAGCCTAGCCGTATAGTGGAAGTGTGGCCTGCCAAATGGCCAATCAAAACGGACGTGGCGGCACTGGCGATTCCAGGGATGTTGTGATGTTCGGCAAGCCAGTAACGGGTATAGCCCAACTGCTCGGCTCGCTGTGCCAGTGAAACGCTATCCCGGAACGTTTCAGCAGCGCTGCCGCCTTGGCGTATAGGGGCAAGGTCGAGTACAGAGAGCGCGGTCGAAGAGAGTTGGCTCATATTTCACCTACTAATAAAGACGTGGAGCATGCTTAAAGATTTGGACGCGTAGGCAATGAGACGGCACGCGGTTAAATCATTAGCACGCTTGTTAGTAGAGTGTATGCGGGCTATGAAGGCCAAATGCAAGGAGCAGCCCTTTTGGGCTGCGTAACCTGTTTGATCGGTTAGTCACTCGGCGGGGTGGCGAACCAGGATCACGTTAACGTCGACATGGGCCGGTTGAGAGAGCGCATAAATAACCGCGTTGGCAATATCGCGAGCTTCCAGCGCCGTTTCAGGCGGTTCATCAAAAAAGGGCGTATCGACATGCCTGGCTCAATCAAACGAGGTGACATCAGTGGATGGCTCGTTTAGCGTGAGTATGCTGGAGCCTCTTTGAGCATGGAGGAGAGATCGAGAATGGCTTGCGCCATGTCTGCCATGCTTTTGCTTTGATCCATTGATGTCTTGCGAAGGAAGCGGTAAGCCTCCTCTTCACTCATTGATTGGTGCGCCATAATAAGCCCTTTAGCGCGTTCAATAAGCTTGCGCTCGCGCAGTGCCTTACGGGTATTTTCCAGCTCATCGCTTAACCCTTGTAGGCGGCTGGACTGGGTCTGGGTTAACGCTATCAGGGAACGGCCAAGCGGTGAGGTCAGCGCGCTGGCCGTTAAATCACCCGGCGGCTGAGGATGGTTAAGGGCCAGTAACGGTTCGCAAGGCGCGGGTTTATGCGCGTAAGGCTTGGCTTTGGTCTGCTCAAGCGTTGCTTCTGCCTGGTGTATTTTGCGATAGCAAAGCGCGGCTAGCTGTGCGTTTAACGTATCTTCGACGCTTTTGATTGCATCAATGCGCAGCGTGGTTAGCTCGTACCAGGTTTCACCCAGCGGGTTAGACGTTATATGTGGCGACGCTGGCTGGCAGGCAGCCTCGCGCAGCTGTTGAATGCCGGTTAGCGTGCTGGTTGAAACGGCTTGCTGCCAAGCCAGCGCGGCGTCTGGCGTAGCAAATTCGATAAAAGTATCAAAACAGCGCTGCTGGTCGTTAACCAGTTGGCCGAGAAGTTGGCGGTGACTGTCATCAAAATGGCCAAGGGTATAGCCAAAGGCGCCACAGGCACGCTCTTGTCCGGCCAGCTCCTTGCCTTGCATGAGATGGAAAATAGCCACCAGCGCACGGGTAATATCTGGATCGTCTGAAGTGTCGGCAGCTTCGAAGACAATCGCTAACAAACCGCCAATAAGGTGATTAAAGGCTTGGGTGGCGGCATCGGGAGAAATAGCAACGTTATCAATGGCGCTGCGCAGTGCGCTTAAGTCGTCCAGGGCGTTCCACATGGCGGCTATTTGGCGCAGAAGGCGCGCCGCTGCCTGTGGGCGTGCTTCCTGGCTTAGCGCCTCTAAGCGCCTGCGCATCAGCGCTTCGGCCTCTTTGCTCTTGTTAATATATGTCTGGCGGCGTGTTTTAAAGCGCTGACCTTGAGAGGCAAGGTAAATCGTTGAGGCACCGCGTTCGCGCTGAAGCACATGGATAAAACGGCTAATATCCGCAACGATTTCCGAGGCCGCCGCTAAATAACGAAAATTGTCGATATCGCAACGAATGGCGGTTAAGAGTAGCTGCTGGGCAGATGACATAACGATTTCCTTTTACTCGCCGCGTTGCCCCTTCTCTTATGGCTGGCTTGCGCCGGAGAGTAGGGGGCTGCTTGAGCATAATGCCTGGCGTTAACTTAATGCCTAGCGTTAACGTAATGAAAGGGCCCCCGCACCGGTATCATCGCCCACGGCGTCACGGTAAGCGTTTGCTTCTTGTGCTTCCGTTACGTCGTTAAACCGAACGACTAATACGCACGAGGCCAGTACCAGAACGGTCACGCCTAGGTAAAATAGCCCTTGTTGATAGCTTAAGCTTTCACTGCGAAACAGAAAGGCGGCCGAGACGGCGCCGACATTGCCGCCCGCACCCACAATCCCGGCAACTGCGCCCAAGGCTTTTTTATTGATAAACGGCACGACACCGAACGTGGCGCCTTCGGCCATTTGTACGAAGAGGCTAAACACCAGCATGATGCCAATGGCCAGGCTTAGAACGTGCATTTGCGAAAAGGCGACCAGCGCAATGCCTTCACAAACCAGCGCAATAAATAGCCAGCGCACACGTCCTTTTAACCCGCCCTGTTTGGCGAACAGATCCGAGAAAACACCACCCAGCGTGCGGGCAAAAATATTCATCAACCCAAACAGCCCTGCAATCATGCCAGCCATTGCCAGCGTTAAGTCGAATTTGTCGAAGAAGTAGATAGCCGCAATATTGTTGATCGTAAGTTCAACACCAAAACAGAGCCCATAAACGACAAACAGTGCCCAAACGCGGATGTCTTTCGCCGCTGCTAAAAAGCATTGAGTGGCGCTGTTCTCACCCGTTGCCTCGGGCAATTCTCCCCGTGCGCGCAGGTCGCTAAAGTTGCCGTCAGGCGCATCCTGCGTGAGAAACCAGTAACCGAGCCCGGTGATAAACATAACGATGCCGGGCACGACCATGGCAAGACGCCAGCCGAGCGCTTCGTTAACACCCAACATCAGTATGCCTGCAAAGATAAGTGGCATAAGAATTTGCGTGGTACCACCGCCCAGGTTACCCCAGCCCGCACTCGTTGCATTGGCGGTACCCACGACATTCGGTGCAAACATCATGGTGGTGTGGTACTGCGTAATCACGAATGAGGCACCGATAGCGCCAATAGCTAAGCGGGCAAGCAGGAACGTCTCAAAACTATTGGCAAAGCCGATGCCCATGACCGGAAGGGAGCCTAAAATGAGCAGGCCGGTGTAGGTTTTGCGCGGTCCTAACCGGTCACACAGCAATCCGATCAGGAGCCGCACGATAACAGTAATCGCGACGGATGCGATGATCGTGTTACCAATTTGTGTCTGTGTCAGGGAAAGGTCATCGCGCACCACCGCCATAAGTGGTGCGATGCCGAACCAGCCAAAAAAACAGATATGAAAAGCAAACCACGACAAGTGGAAGGCACGCATCTGAGGCGTGGAGAACGTTAGCAGTCGAATACGATTGGCTTTATTGCGTATGTCCATGGGATGGCCTCACAGGATCTTAACCAGTTGAGCATCACGCAACGCCAAATCGCTCTGTTGCGTTACGTGTTCACGAGAACATGCCTTCGTCATTGAAGGTCAGGCCCGACGCACTCGTACCCGGTTGGGCCTGGTCTACGCCTACCATCACAAGAGATAGTTAAGCAATTAATTCGCCATCGGGGATTTTTATAAGCCTTATCAGTTGGTTACTTTTTATAGGCCGAAGATTTACAGAAAGAGGAATAGCCCCATGCGCTGTTGATGGGCATGCCGTAGGCGGCATGCATCACAATAGTGCTGTTTAGTCGTGCAGGTAAACGGCGTCGATATCCAGCGTTGAGTGATTGCCGATTGCCTCGAAGTGCTCATCCAGCCAGCGCTGCGCGGCGTCTCGGCCTTGTTCAAAAAGGTGTGAAAGAAACGACCATTCCGAATTCATCTTGCTGGAAACGGAAAGGTTTTCCAGCGCTTGCTCGCCGCTAATACGGTGAAAGAGGGCCTGCTGGTAACAGTTGTTGATCCCTTGCTCTTCCAGGGCGTGTTGCAGTAGCGCAATCATGCGTATCTCTTTAATCAGCGCGGCGTTAAAGGTAATTTCATTAAGTCTGTTCAGGATGGATGACGCACAGGTCGGTACTGAGTCGCGGCTGATAGGGTTAATTTGTATCAGCAGGATATCCCGTGAACTGCACTCCTCCATTAAGGGAAACAGCGCGGGATTGCCCATGTAGCCACCATCCCAGTAGGCCTCGCCATCAATTTCAACGGCCTGGAACATCAAGGGTAAACAGGCAGAGGCCATTACAGCATCAAGGCTCATCTCTTCACGACGAAAGACACGCTGTTTGCCCGTGCGCACATTGGTGGCCGCCACAAACAGCTTAAGTTGCTCGCATTGGCGCACCCGCTCGAAATCAATGTGTGCATCAACGATGTCACGCAGTGGGTTAACGTTCAACGGGTTGAATTGATAGGACGAGATCAGGCGCGTCATAAGGTCCATCGCGATATAGCCTGGCGAATGATCAAGGCTCCAGTTGCCGGTCCAGACATCCATCGGCGAACGGCGTACCGGGCTTGCCATACCCGCGCGGCTGACGGCCTGCCAAAAATCCGTAAGTGCTTGCCTGGCTAACGGCTTGCCGCCCCTGGTGAGGGCATCGGCCATTACCACGCCATTCATGGCACCGGCACTGGTGCCGCTAATACCTTCTATTTCGATGCGCTCATCTTCAAGCAGGCGGTCAATGACGCCCCATGAATAAGCGCCGTGTGCCCCACCACCTTGCAATGCGAGATCCAACTTCTTGACTTGAGTCATAAGGCCTCATGCGTTAGTTAGCTTATTCATGCTGCGCTGCTTCTCAGCATGGCATAAGAACCGACACATGCCACCAGGCGAGAATTTAACGTTGCGCTAAATGGGGGGCACCTAGCGTTTGGCAGCGTAAGAAATTTGAGCTGGCGAGCCACTCCTCATCGGGGTAATAGGCAAACACATACTGATCATCTCTTAAGCTATCAATCAGCGGGTAAGTGATATCCTGGCGTACAGCGGGGCAGCCATGGCTGCGGCCGAGGCGGCCTGTTTGCGCGATAAAGTCATCGCTAACGTAGTCGGCTCCGTGAATCACAATGGCACGCTCGTAGGCGAGGTCATTGACCTCGGGTTCCAGCCCGTTAAGCCTAAGGGAGTAGCCGTTGCGTCCGTAATAGCTATTCATGGTACGAAACAAACCAAGGCTTGATTGATAGCTTTCGGGGATATTCGAGAAGGCGTCGGCTTGCGCATCACCAGAACCCTGGCCATGGGAAACCAATTCCTCAAACAGCAGCGTGTGCTGGCGCAGATCAAAGACCCACATGCGCCGCTCGGTGGAAGGCAGTGAATAGTCGATAACTGCCAGCCGCTCGACATCGGGGTCCGCACAGCTAAGCGCTTGGGCGGCAAGGCGCAGCGCTTCTGGGGTAGCCGAAGGCGCTAATTGAAGCAACTGATGATTAAGCGATAACACACCGGGAGGGGGCGTTGAGGCGACATCAGAAAAGAAACTGCTCGCGTATAAAGGGAGGCTAATGAACGCGAAAGGTAAACAGCATGACAACGATAGTGGGCGCAAACGGGTTACCATACAGAGCAATCCTGCTGACAAGAGCGACGACGAAAAATAGTAAACGGCTATGATGAAAGTAAGCATGCCGCGAATGGGAATTCATAGTAACGCAAGGAGAGGGTGATGAACGAGATGCAGTCACTAAGACAATGGGCGATAGGGGCCGCTCTAGGTCTAGCACTGTCCCATATCCCTTTCGGTTTAACACCGGCGTATGCGGCCTCTGAGCCGCTTAAACAGGCACTTATACAGCGCTTGGCGGCTGAAGATCAGGCGTCGCTGCCGATCCGTGAATTTTATCAATTGCGTAATGAGCAGCTAGCCTGGCGCGAGGCTTCATCGGTTGTGGCGTTAGCCAATGCGCTTAACCTGCTTGAAAGTGATGGTTTGACCCCTAGTGACTACCGTGCCGATAGATTGTTGAGCGCTTTCCAGAGTAGCCAGAACGCTGGAGAGTCCGCTCAGGCTGCGTTTGATATTCAGGCAACGTCGTCGCTGTTGTTGGCCCTCGATCACTTGGAGCGTGGCAAGGTCAACCCGCGTGACGTTGAGCCGAATTGGGATGTCCCACGCCCTGAGCGTCGCTATTCGCTGGCTCGCGTCGTTCAGGCCGTTGATGACCAGGCATTGGAGCGCGCCTTTGAGCTGGCTCGCCCAGCCTCAAGTGAGTATCAGCAGTTGCGAGAGGCGCTCAGCCGCTATCGCCAAGTGGCCACGCTAGGCAGCACCCCGTATTTGCCGTCGCGCGAAGACTCGCTGCGTCCGGGTGATAGGGATGATGACGTAATCCTGCTGCGCCAACGCCTAGCGATGTGGGGAGAAGATGGCCTGGTCTCGGCAGACAGCAGCGCCTATCCCATGATTGGCGTTCAGGCGCCAGGCGGCGATAGACGCACCTTTGATACTGAACTCGAAATGGCCGTAAAACGCTTTCAGCGGCGCCATCAACTAACCGCCGATGGCGTCGTCGGCGATCGTACTCGCTTGGCGCTTAATGCACCTGCCGCCTCACGTGTTGATCAGTTGCGGGTTAATCTGGAACGTGCCCGCTGGATAGGCCCCCAGCAGTCTAGTGAGCCGCGGGTCTGGGTAGATATCGCAGGCTACCAGTTGCACTATATTCGGCCAAACGGCCAGCAGTGGAATGCCCGGGTGGTCGTTGGGTCGCCGCGCCGTGAAACGCCTATTATTCACTCATCCATCAGCCACCTAACGATCAATCCCAGCTGGACGATTCCGCCTACCATCCTGCGTGAAGATGTTCTGCCCCGGATACGTCAGAACACCGACTATTTAGCCCAGCATAATATGCAGGTGATCAATATGTCCGGTGCGCAGCTAGACCCGGCCGAGGTCGATTGGCAACGCCCTGGGGGCGTTATGTTGCGTCAGGTAGCGGGGAGCAGTAACCCTTTGGGTCGGGTAGTGGTGCGCTTTCCCAATAATGACATGATCTATTTACACGACACGCCAGCACAGGGGCTTTTCCAGCGTGATCAACGGGCATTGAGCTCGGGCTGCGTACGCGTGGAAGGGGTACGCGAATTTGCCCAAATGCTCTTGCAAGATAGTGGCAGTCGTTATCAGCTCAGTACGCTAATAAATAGTGGTGGCAGCGACCGTAATGTGAACTTGCCTCAGCGCATTCCTGTCGCGCTACATTACTTAACCGCATGGCCCAACGCCCAAGGGGAAGTGGAGTTTCGCATGGATATCTACCGGCGCGATGCGTCACTATTGGCAGCGCTCCAGCGTTCTGTATGAACGTAGAGGGCAGGCCCGCGAGCAGATAGCGCAAGGTGCGTGGCTACCGTTCAGAGGGTAAAAACGACAATGCCGCCCTTGGGGGCGGCATTGTTATAGGGTGTTAAAGCTTGGGTTACAAAAACTTGGATTACAAAAACCTGGATTACTCTGTATCGCTTTCTGATTGATAGCCCGCCACGCTAATCGTGCCGGTTTCGCCACTTTCAAGCGCAGCAAGCATCGGCTCGGCTTGGCGTTGGAAGGCAATCAGTGTGTCGCCGTTTAAGCCCATGTTTTCAGGCAGGTCTATCGTCATTGCATTAACGGGCGAGTTATTAACGATGACCTCGTAATGCAGGTGAGGGCCCGTACTGCGGCCAGTGTTACCCGAAAGCGCGATGCGCTCGCCCATGGTGACGCGCTGCCCCTGGCTTACCAACTGCCGGGACAAGTGCAGGTAGCGCGTACGATAGCCATTGTCATGGCGGATAATAATATAGCGGCCTGCGGCTGGGTGGTTGGCAATTTTCTCAACACGGCCATTGGCGGGGGCAGTCACCGGCGTACCAATAGGCATTGCAAAGTCAGTACCGTTGTGTGGGCTGATCCGACCCGTTACCGGATGTTTACGGCGTGGATTGAAACCGGAGCTAAGGCGGTAACTGCCGTCAAAGGGGTAGCGTGCAAAAGAGGGGTCCAGGCTATTGCCTTCGGGCGTATAGAAATTATTGTCGGTGGCATTACGTACGACAGTGAGGTCCATGCGCTCTCCGGCATACTTTACTGCTAGTACGCGGGAGCCCAGCGTTTCGCCATCAATCATGTCGGACTCAACCAGCACCTGGAATTGGTCGCCACGGCGACTGTCCCGGCGAAAATCAAGTTTCTTCTCTAGCAAGTGAGTAAGCTCGGTAACCGAGCTACTGCTCAAACCAGTTGCCTGAGCTGAGCGGGCGAAACTACCGCTAACACTACCCGCAAAAAGGCGTTGAACCGGCTCTCCCTGTCGCTCAATAGACGTAATGGCGAAGCTGTCAGTATCGCTTTCTATTAATACCCCGTCGCGCATGTTTTTCATCATGCGAAGCGCAAGCAGGCGGCCGTCCTCATCTAGCTGGTAGTCGAAGCTGTGGCCTGCACGCCAGTTTGTCAGCATTTGAGATTCTGGCATGTCATCTAACAGTGCCAGTACTTCGCTATAGCCTAGCCCCAGCTCATCTTGTGCCAGAACGGCAAAGGTTTCACCTGGCTCAACAAGGTGGGTCTTCCATTCAGGGACATAGGGCTCTTCAGCAGCCAGTTCCAGCTCAAGAAAAGAGACGTCATCGAACAGATCAATGCCGTAATCTTCATAAGAAGTAGCATCTGCGATTTCGACAGAGGACGACGGATCGATATCGAGCATGCCGCTTGAAAGTGTGCCTACGACAATCGACATATGCAGTGCGCCGTTATCGATTGCGCTGTCGTTGAGTACTGCACTGGGCGGCTGGTGTTCTGCTACCGCCGCATCCGCACTAGAGATAAGATCAAGATCAACGATTTCTGTTGCCGCTAAATCGCTAAGGGGAATATGTTCGCGGGTGGCATCAATGGCCCTTGAGGCGCGATTGATGGCATCAGCAACCGGCGCTCGTTCCTGACCAAGGGAAGGCAGACCTGGCGCTGAATCGCTGGGAAGCGGTACTAACACGCTTTCAAGCGGTGTATGGGGTTGGTTTAAATCGTGATACGTTGTAATTAATTTTTGTGCGCCCAGCACAGTGACCATTGTAGCCACAGGTAACAGTAACAACTTATGCGTGCGGGGCAGCGAATGAAGGATTCGCAACATGGGTAAATAGACCGCCGAGTTCGTGATCGAAAACGAATATGAAAGTAAACAAACCCCGGAACCATACCCCATGGAGCAAAAGGTGCATAGACTGTATATCTATACATAAAAGATACTTTTGCTATATTAGCATAAGTAAATGGCAGATATCACTGTTTGTGAACACTGTTTGCTAACAAAGGTAAATAAAAGCTTGGATAAAGTGAGTCGGCTAACTCTGTGTATTGCATACTTCTGATCATGAAAAACATGATAATTACTAACCTAGCCATAGACAGGCAGGGAGTAGCGTAGAGGTTTTGTGACGGTTAGGAGTGTCGGGTAAGTAAGGTCTAATAGGAATTATTATTATTGTTGTTTTAAAACAAGCGCTTAAGCTCTTGTTAATGTTAGTTAAGAATTTTTAAGTTGGGCGAAGATAATACCGTGAGCCGTGGATACTGTCTGTCAGACTTAAGGCGGGGTTAATCTTGACGTTTTTTTTGTAACAAAAGGTTAATTGCGGGTTTTTTTAGCGTTTTAGCGTGGTTAGGGCGTTGGCCAGACGAGCAATAGAGCGCGCTGCGTATTTGAGCGACGCAGATAAAACCAAAATGCACTGGCAGGTCCTTTCTGATAGGCGCTTTCAAGTAAGCCCTTTCAAGCAAGCTCTTTCAGAAAGAGGCTGTATCGTGCCGGGTGGCATAAATAAGCACTGAATAAGCGGTACTTTTTATTGATTACTGGCATTCTAGTGAGATTTTTTCGAAGATTAAGCGGATTGTATCGCTGTATAGCATCGAGGAAATCGAAATGTCCCGGGTAACACTTGCGCAATGGCAAATGCTGGCAGCCGTGGTAGACCATGGAGGATTTGCGCGTGCAGCGGAAGCGATCCATAAAAGCCCCTCTACGTTGAACCATGCCGTTCATAAGCTGGAAGAACAGTTAGGTGTTCAGGTGCTTGAGCCGGTTGGGCGTCAGGTGCGCTTGACGGAGGCTGGTGAGTTACTGCTGCGCCGCGCACGTCAATTGGTAGAAAGCGCAGCCTCTTTAGAAGATGTAGCGTCAAGGCTGGCGGCAGGCCTGGAAGCTGAAATTATCGTGGCAATCGAGCAGATATTCCCTGCGGCGGTCCAGGCGAAGGCGCTAGAGCGCTTCTCGGAAGCATATCCTCAAGTACGCGTACAGCTATATGAGAGCGTACTCCACGGTGGAATTGAAATGCTCTATGACGGCCGCGCAGACCTCGTGGTTTCGGGTATATCGGCGCAGGGGTTTTTAGGTGAGCCTCTGGTGCTCGTTCGCTTTATTGCGGTTGCCCATCCGGATCATGCTCTACACCAGTTGGGGAGATCATTGGACCTTCGCGATCTGGCGCAGCATCGCCAGCTGGTGGTTCGTGACTCAGCCTTGCGTCAGCCTTTGGATGCAGGGTGGTTAAAGGCCGAGCAGCGTTGGACGGTAGGTCATTTGAACACCTCTCTGGATATGTTAAAGCGTGGCCTGGGGTTCGCTTGGATGCCTGAATCCCATATTACAGAAGAGCTAGCGCGTGGCGAGTTAAAGCCACTGCCGCTTCCGGCGGGTGGCATACGTGAAGTGCCTGTTCAGATGATTTTTCGGGATCGTGATCGTGCAGGGCCTGCCGCTCATGCCATGGCTGCTGCGTTAAAGCAGGCGGTCGAAGAGCTCTATTCCCATGGTTCGATTATCTCGAATGAAGCACCGTAAAACATCCGCTTGAGCATCTGCGCACCGGGGGTATGCTGAAGGTAGAGCCGTCAGATATTTATTACCCCCTTTAGGAGATGCCTTATGGGCTTGCTTGTTAATGGTGAATGGCACGACCAGTGGTACGACACGAAAAAGAGTGGCGGTGAATTTGTCCGTGAGTCTGCTCAGCTGCGTGATTGGGTCGGCGATCAACCGGAAACTGGCGGGGCCAGCTATCCCGCTGAAAAGGACCGCTACCATCTATACGTTTCGTTAGCCTGCCCTTGGGCGCACCGCATCCTCATAATGCGTAAGCTAAAAGGGCTGGAGTCGTTGATAGGCGAGTCGCATGTGAGCCCTTTGATGTTAAATAAAGGGTGGACCTATGAGCAGAATGAAGGCTCAAGCGGTGATGCCGTTAACGGCGTTGATTACCACTATCAGCTATACACCATGACCAACCCCACCTATACCGGCCGGGTAACGGTCCCGGTGCTTTGGGATAAAAAGCGAAGTGCCATCGTTAATAATGAGTCGGCCGACTTGTTACGTATATTGAATATCGCGTTTGATGATCTTGCTGGTAACCACTTGGATTTTTATCCGGAGGATTTGCGCGAACAGATCGACCAAGTGAATGCCGATGTCTATGACCATATTAACAACGGCGTTTACAAGACCGGTTTTGCCACCGAGCAGGATGTGTATGAAAAGCATGTTCATGCGCTGTTTGAAGCACTAGAGCGTGTGGAAAAACGTTTGGGTAACCAGCGTTATCTGGCGGGTGAGTGGCTAACAGAAGCGGATATCCGCCTGTTTACGACGCTGATTCGTTTTGATGCCGTGTATTACGGCCATTTCAAGTGTAATTTCAAGCGTATTGAAGACTTTCCCAATTTGTCCAATTATGTGCGCGAGATCTACCAATGGCCGGGGGTGGCTGAAACGATTGATATGGGCCATATAAAACGTCACTACTACTACAGCCACGATAAGATTAACCCAACACGTATTGTACCTGCTGGGCCGCTGCTTGACTTTGAACGCCCCCATGATCGAGAGCGCCTGCCAGGGCGTGGAGTACGTTCTAAGCAGAGCGCTTAGGCAGCTTGTTCAGCACAGCCGCCGCTGCAACCCAGAAGACCGCCGAAAAGGCGGTCTTCTGTTATGACGTTAGCTTGATGATTAACGGTGTTAATCGTGATTTGATATGGCTTCACGTGTTGATTGCCAAGCGCTTTGTGCGCCATCGCGGGTAGTCTCCCACGCATCACGAGCATTTACTTTCGTTTGTTCCCACCAGTCATGGTTGTAGGTCGGAAATTCTTCAACTTCTTCGTGGGTTGCATCAAGAATAATGCGGTGCTCGGTATCGCCGTCGCTCTCAGTGTGGGTTTCAAGCGAGAAGTAATCAGTGCCTACAACGATCTCACGACCACCAAGGCCTAATACGGCGCCACTCTCAATGACCAGCGCATTGATACGCATCTCTTCATCGAACAGGATATTATCGACTTCACCGATCTCATCGCCGGACCCATTGTTGAAGTAGACGTCAGCGTCAAGGATATCTTTGGCGGAGTACATGCCTTGGGGCTCTTCTGACGCTTGCACTCCGAAGGCCAGGCTGCCTAACAGGGCGGTACCGATAGCGGTGGTTAACATTGTCTTACGCATAGCTTCTCTCCATGTGGCTAAAATACAGAATGGTCAACATTGGCTGCCCATTCATCGCTAGTCGCCAATAACTTGCAACATTTGACTAAAACAGAAGTGAGTAGGCTTATGACGCTGACGGGTTATAGCGTGTTGGCCCAATCATCAGCACGTCTTTCAGCTTCTTCACGCGTCAGACCATATTTTTGCTGAAGCTTGCCCACTAGCTGATCTTTCCTGCCACCAATCTGATCAAGCTCATCATCGGTGAA
Source organism: Halomonas sp. AOP27-A1-41 (assembly GCF_052378605.1). NCBI lineage: Bacteria > Pseudomonadati > Pseudomonadota > Gammaproteobacteria > Oceanospirillales > Halomonadaceae > Halomonas > Halomonas sp. AOP27-A1-41. The sequence goes on along the minus strand of NZ_JBQSXT010000004.1, from coordinate 42,702 downwards.
GTCGCCCCAGCTAGTGCGTGCTTTACCTTTCATTTCCGTCCACTTGCCTTCAATTTGATCCCAGTTCATACATCACTCCTTGAATTGCTGAACGTGTTGAGGCATCTAATTAAGTTAGACGATATTTACACAAGTGCAAATGACGATGTTTGTTTTGGGTGAAGTAAAAAAGGTGTAGTAAAAAGGCTGGTCATTCATTATTTGAGGTGTTAGGATGCGCGCTCCTCGCATGTGTTGACCCCTCCATCACGACGATAAGCGATGTCTACGTAGTTTTTATATTTGATGCGTAGCAAGGCTTGCGGGAACATCTCGCTGATTGCAGATGTTCATTGCTGTGAAGATGGCGCGCCTCCAGCATTTCACCAAACGGGTGAAATCGGCGCAGAAGGTCGCCACAGCGGTTGGCCCTTTGAGAATATATAGGTTTGCCAACCGTATGCCAGGTGCGACCGGCGTCTCCGACTCCACTGATGACATTATCCGCTTATTGACGGAACCTGTTTTTCGATGCTGCTTTTTAGCGCAACATCGTTGTCAGAGTCAGAGACGCTTACGATGCTCTTTTGCCGGTACTGCCGGCCTACCAAGGTGTGATTAATGACCTCGACTTCTGTCGCCTCGCCGAGCTTCGGCGATCTGGCTCTATTGCCTGCCGTTCTGTCTGCTGTTGAAGCACAGGGCTATGTAACCCCTTCACCTATCCAGGCGCAAACTATTCCTGCGTTGCTGGAAGGTCGCGATATGCTGGGCCAAGCACAAACCGGTACCGGTAAAACCGCAGCATTTGCTTTACCGTTATTGTCACGACTGGATCTTCAGCGTCGTGCTCCTCAAGTATTAGTCATGGCCCCAACCCGCGAGCTTGCTCAGCAGGTTGCAGCCTCATTTAGTAAGTATGGTCAAAACCTGCAGGGCCTTGAAGTGGCCATCCTGTGTGGTGGCCAAGAGTACCGTGAACAGTTAGGCGCGCTGAAGCGCGGTGCCCAGGTTGTCGTTGGCACCCCCGGCCGTATTATTGATCACCTGGACCGTGGCAGCTTGAAGCTGGACGGCCTGTCAGCACTCGTATTAGACGAAGCTGATGAAATGCTGCGCATGGGCTTTATCGACGACGTAAAACGCGTGGTCGCCGATACCCCGAAAGATGCACAGCGTGTGTTCTTCTCGGCCACACTGCCGACTGAAATTGAGCGCATTGTTAACCGCTATCTGGTTGACCCGGTAAAAGTGGCGATTGAGTCGCGCACGACCACTGGCGAAAACATTGAGCAGCGCATTGTACGCGTTGACGGCGGTGCCAAGCTTGAAGCGCTGGCGCGTATTCTTGAAGTCGAGCCGGTCGATGCCGCTATTGTCTTCGTACGTACTCGTGCCGCTTGTACTACCCTGGTTGAGCAACTGACGGCTCGTGGCGTCAACGCCGCTGGCCTGTCCGGTGACCTGGACCAAAGCCTGCGTGAGCGTACGATTACCCGCCTGAAGCGTAGCAAGGTCGACGTACTGATTGCGACTGACGTTGCTGCCCGTGGTCTTGACGTGCCGCGCATTACGCACGTTATCAACTACGATCTTCCGCAAGATGCAGAAGCGTATACGCACCGTATCGGCCGTACTGGTCGTGCTGGTCGTAGCGGCATCGCGATTACCTTTGCTGGTTTCCGTGAAGGCCGTAAAGTAGGTTGGATGGAGCAGGCAACTGGTCAGAAAATGGCCGAAATGCCGCTGCCTGACGAAGCTGCTATTCGCGCTCACCGTGACGAAGTGTTCCACCACCGTGTGGTGGCAGCGCTTACCAAAGGTGCCGAAGAGCAGCAGGCACTGGTAGAGCGTCTGGTAGAAGAAGGTCATGACGCTATTCAACTGGCCTGCGCTTTTGCTGCCATGGCACGTGCTGATGAAGCGCCGATTGGCCGCTTGCAAGCGCCGCGCAAAGAGCGTGCACCGCGTGAAGGTGGTAGCGCCAAGCCAGGTGCTCGCCGTGAGCGTGGCGAACGTGGTGAGCGTCCGCGCGCACCTAGCGAAGGCATGACTCGCTACCGTGTATCCGTTGGCCATAAAGATGGCGTTAAGCCAGGCCAGCTGGTTGGCGCGTTGGCGAATGAAGGCGGCATTGAAGGTGCGCGTATCGGTCGTATCGATATCCGTAACGCCTTCTCAGTGGTTGAGCTGCCTAGCGGTCTGCCTTCCACTATTCTGACCAAGATGGCCCGTGCTCGTGTCGCCGGTCGTCCGTTGGAAATCAGCGAAGACCGTGCGCCTGAGCGTGCTCCGCGCCGTCGTCGTGATGATGGCGATGCGCCGATCCGTCGCCGCGAAGCGTAATCGCTTAAGCATGCGATAGCGGTATTAACCGCGCCTAAAATGCCCTCGTACCGGTTTCCGGTGCGGGGGCATTTTTTTGCTACGCTAAAAGATGACACGCCAAAAAAGCGACAGGGAGTCGACAGTGAAAGCAGCCTTGCATGAATGGAACCTGGCGCCTAAAGAGGCTATTGCGCTTCAGAAAGAGCTTGCTACACGGTTAGAGTCTGATGACCGTATTGCGCCGGTAACGCACATCGCCGGGATGGATATTGGCTTTGAAGACAACGGAGATACCACACGGGCAGCCGTGGTGGTGCTCAAGTGGGACCCACAAACAGCACCTGACTTAACGCTTGTTGAGCACGTTGTTCATCGTGAGCCGACGCGAATGCCGTATATTCCAGGACTGCTCTCTTTTCGCGAAATACCGGCGGCACTGGGCGCCTTTGAACGGCTCAATATACTGCCCGAATTAATCATGGTGGATGGCCAAGGGATCGCCCACCCCAGAAGGCTCGGAATCGCCGCGCACTTGGGGTTGTGGCTGGACCTGCCTACCATCGGCGTTGCCAAATCACGCCTTTACGGCAAGCACGATGAGGTAGGCGAGGTACGTGGGGATTGGGTGCCACTGCGAGCCGGTAACGAGACGATTGGCGCCGTACTGCGCTCGCGTGACAAGGTGAAGCCGGTATTTGTCTCGCCTGGCCACCGCATTAGTCTTGAAACAGCGCTTGATTGGGTAATGCGTTGCCTGGGGCGTACCAAGTTGCCAGAGCCTACCCGCTTGGCCGACAGGTTGGCTTCAAGGCGCGACCAGCATGTCAAAAAGCCACAGAATTCGCTGTTTTAAAAAGCCTGGCTCACGTGACCATGTGATGAGCGTTTTATAAAAGCGTGATAAAGCGCTTGAGTAAGCTTGTAGCCTCCTGTGTTTCAACCACCTGAGCGGCAATTGCCTCTGCGTCTTGTTGCTGTTCAAGCAGTACTTCGCGCTGATGCGCTATATAAGCGCGCATGACAGGTACAGTGAACTCAGGGTGAAACTGCACGCTCCACTGGCGCGGTCCGTAACGCAGTGCCTGGTGCGCATCGTGGGAATTACAGGCCAGCACCTGTGCCTTGGAAGGTAGCCCTAACACAGACTGCGCATGGGTCAGGTGGGCCACAAAATGCGCGGGTAGCTGGCTAAACAGGGGGTCTTGAAGGCCCGCATCCGTCAGCGTAACGCTATGCGTACCCAGCTCACGCCCCTTGGGGTGGAAGTTGCTGACACCTCCAAAAGCCGCTGCCATTAACTGATGACCGTAGCAAACGCCTAACATGGGAATGTCCGCTTGAAGCGCCTCCTGTAGCCAGGGTTTTAAGCGTTCGCTCCAGGGCTCTTGGTGGCTCACCATGCTATGTGAGCCAGTAATGAGAATGCCTGCCAGCGCGTTTAGCGGTAGCGGTGCAGTTTTCTTTCGGGCATCCCATACGCGAAGTGTTAAATGCTCAGGCAGCGTATCGCTTAGCTGTTGCTCAAAGAGGGTTTCAAAGTCACCGTGCTGTTCGACAACGTCAGAAAATGCATCGCCGGTTTTAATAATGACGACAGAGGCCATATTGATTCCTGTGAAAAAGGCAGCCTGGTGCGCACACTGTTGATGCGAGCACCAGGGGGGTAAAGCATGTCATTATGCGACAGGGCGAATAGGATGTAACCGCCATTCAGTGAGTAACGCCAATAATGAGCGACCCTGCTCATTAAGCTTTAATAAGGAGATGACAATGCAACACGTGACGCGTGCCGGTGAACCGATGGATGTCGCCGGGGTAATACCTTCCGTTGATCAAGCCGCGCCAGAGATGGTATTAACCGATGGCCATCTTCAAGACGTAACGCTGGATACCTACGCAGGCAAGCGGAAAGTCCTCAATATAATTCCCAGCGTCGACACGCCGACCTGCGCCATGTCGACACGGCGTTTTAATGAGCTTGCTTCTAATTTGGACGATACCGTGGTGTTGGTGGTGTCAGCTGATTTGCCCTTTGCCGCTCAGCGATTTTGCGGTGCGGAAGGGTTGGACAATGTTAAAACGCTTTCCACCTTCCGCCATCCCGAGTTTTTAGAAGCCTGGGGTGTCGCGCTGCGTAATAACCCTATGGAGGGCTTATGTGCACGTGCCGTGGTGGTGCTGGATAGCGATAATCGCGTACTGCATAGCGAGCTGGTCAGCGAAATCAAAAATGAACCGAACTACGATGCGGCACTGGCCGTACTTACGGCGTAGCTGACTGCTGACAACGTTTAGCGGCCTCCAGCAGCGCACTAATCAGGCGCTGCTGGGGTCGGTTAAATATCAACCATTCGGGATGCCATTGAACCCCAATTAAAAAATCATGTTCGCGCGATTCGATGCCTTGCACCAGGCCATCACGGTCACGCGCGACAATCTCTATCCCTTGGCCCGCTTGGTTAACGGCCTGATGATGAAGGCTATTTACCCGGCACCAGGTGACGCCGAGTAGTTGATACAGTTGGCTTGCCCCCACGATATCGACCGTCTTACGGGGAAGCACTGTGCGTCGACGTTTTAAGCCTTCGTGGGTGGTGTAAATATCGGGGTCCAGCGTGCCGCCTAAATGCACGTTGATTAATTGCGCACCTCGGCAAATACCCAAAACGGGTGTGTTTAAGGGAATGAATCGTTCGAGTAAGGCAAGTTCCAGGGCGTCGCGTGCTGGGTCAAGGCGTACATCCAGCTGGAGTTCACCGCCGTAAAGGGTCGCCTGAATATCATCGCCACCGCCAATAATTAACCCATCCAGATACGCTGGTAACGGGCGGGAAGGGGATAGCCGTAAGGGTTTTCCGCCATGCCGCCATACGGCAAACCAGTCAAACCACCAGGCAAGGTGGCTTTTATAATCCGAGGTAGTAATTCCAATAAGCGGCCGTTGCATTCAGATAGGTTCTCTTGAGTCGTCAAAAATAGCCGTGCTGCTGACATGGAACGCTGTCTTAACGGCGCATCCACGTTGTCAGTTTGTCTTTTAAGCGCATCATGAACGGTCGATTTTGCTTGGCGATATATTCATCGCAGCGTGTTTGAAGAAGCGGAGTGTCCGCCGCGAGTTGTTCCACTTCAACCCAGCGGTTCCATTCCACTACCGCCCCCCAGCCTGGCTGAGAGAGCTGTGCATTGGGCAATCGGTAATGAAACGTGGGGCGCGGTTTTATAAGTTTGGTATGCAGCAGCGCGTGAGGATGCTCTGGACACAAATAGGCAAATAATGGCAGTAGGTCAAACTCACGATTGCGCGTGGCGTTATAGTGCAGGTAATCGTTAATAAACGCTGCAAGGTCTGGCTGGTAGCGCCTATCCAGCACCTTTAACGCGTACTCCTTGGGGAAGGGATTAGCATGGGGCAACACTTCACGGGTGATATCCACTTTGATCTCATCGCGCAGCCAATGGGCCAGCAAGAGATAAGCACGCAGCACCGCCAGCAGGTAGTCAACGTCCAGACGCGCTACCTCCAGATTAAGATGCAAACCAAAACCATACAGCAGGCTAGCATCTGTGCCTTTTGCACCCTGGTCGCGTAATGCTTGAAAAATAGTATCCAGCTCTTCAAGTTCATTCCACGGCACCGGCGGACAAATAAGCTCGGTGGGCACCAGGCCTGTTACCATGTCGCCAATAAATTCGCGGGTCTTTTGGTGAAATTCCAGACGGCGCTGGTGCCGATGCCGCTCCCATTCGCTATCCTGGTTGGCCTGCTCTTCAAGCAATGCCTGATCGGGGTGGGCATACTGGGTATCAAGCTCAATGCCAAATACACCCCAGCGGGTTCCCTCAACCAGTAGCCGGTGGGGGCTTACCACGTTAAGCTCACCTTTAAACAGATCGCGGACCACTAATGCAGTGTCGTGGGGTGGCAAGCCGGCAAATTCGATCTCAATGCCCACACGGCGTACTTTACCGTCGCTATTTAACCGGTTCGGGGGAGCTTGCAGCGTCATCTCGGCATCCTGTGAGGTGAACGTTTAGACTATCAGCCTATCATAGTCGCGCAGGTAGGCTGAGCGGATTCCGGGAGGCGAGAGGGAGTAGGCGCGGTGTCATTTTTGAGTCCATTTTAGGAGCATGGTGTGCGACAGCACTGGATAATTAACACTGCCATTTACATTGCGTTAACGGTACTGGTCAGCGTAATGGCGGCTCAGGTTCAGGCCCAGGTCGTCTCGCTTTCCGGTTTAAGTGGAAATGAGCCGAACCAGGAAGAAGAGGTCAGCAGTGATGAATTCCAACGCTCGCTGAATGATGTTATCGCCATGCTCGACAATGAAGAGCAGCGTACGGCGCTGCTTAACTCGCTGCGCGAGCTACAGGTAACAACGGATGCTACTCAAGAGGAAGGCATCGTACGCCAGGGGCTGCTGGGCGCGCTTGCCGACACGCTAACGGATCTCGGCGAACAGGCCCAGGCAGGCAACTCACCGATTGATGAGTGGTCACGGCAACTGGTGCAAGGGGCCGCTGATCTGCGTGCCTTAAATGCTGGCACGGACCGCGGGCAGGCGATCCGTGAAGTTGTTGACGGCGCAGTGATGGGGATTATCTGGGTCACGCTGCTGGTACTGATGATTGCCTTTGGCCGCTTGGTTGCGACGCGCCGAGAGTGGCCCCTGGATTTGCCTCGTGACCCCAAGGCGTGGTTGCTGGCGGCGCATTTTCTACGCCGCATGCTGCCTTGGGCACTGGCCTTTGCGATTATCCTGGGCATTGCCCAACTGCTGCCCTACAGCCCAGGGCGCACGGTGGTGTTGGTTATTGCGTATGTCTGCCTGTTTGGGCGTGCGTTATCGGTAGTGTTTGAGACCGTCATTGCCTTCTTTAGTCGAGGGCACCGCTTTACCGCTGTGCAGCTGTTGCAGCAGCAGGCACTGCGTGGGCTGTTTGTGATCGGGGCGTTGATCGCTTTGGGCGATGCGGTAAATTCAGCACGCCTGGTGGATCTACTGGGGACCGAACTCTCAAGCCTTGTTTCGATGCTGTCCAATATGCTGGCCGCGCTGCTGGCTGCGCGCTTTATTATCAAGTTCAAGCAGCCAGTACGCCATCTCATTTGTAATCGGCCCTATAAGCAGCGCCGGGAGGCCAGCACGGCTGTTGAGATGGTTCGTACCCTGGGCGGCTTATGGCATATCCCGGCACTGCTACTGGTGGGCGGCTCGTTATTGGCGATTTTTATCACCGTGGGCGATGTCGGGACCGCGCTGGCACGTTCGATAATTTCTGCGAGTTTGCTGGTACTTACCCTGGTGGTTACCGGGTTGATACGCCGTCAATCCGAGCGCTTGAGTAAGCGTCGCCGTCGGCGCTTTAGCCAGTACCGAAAACGCCTCGAGCGCTTTGGGTTTGTGTTGGCGCATATCTGTTCATGGATGGTATTTGCTGAACTCTCCATGCAAGTGTGGGGAGGATCGCTGTTTGGGCTAGGTCAAGAAGCGGTGGCCAGTACGCGTATCGGCCAAGCGCTGGTTAGCCTGGGGGCAACAATTTTGTTGGCATGGTTGGTGTGGATATTTGCCGACACGGCCATTCAGCGGGCACTGACTTCCTCGGGCCGCGCTCGTGGTCGGCGGGTTAACCAGGCGCGGGCGCAAACCATCACGCCGATGATTCGCAACGTGATCTTTGTCGCCATTTTGATTATCGCGTTTATTGTCGGGCTGGCTAACCTGGGGGTGAACGTGACACCGCTGCTGGCGGGTGCCGGTGTGATCGGCTTGGCGATAGGTTTTGGCGCACAGACGTTGGTTCAGGATTTGATTACCGGCATCTTTATTCTGATTGAAGATTCGTTGGCGGTGGATGATTTTGTGCGCATCAACAACCATATGGGGACGGTAGAAGGGCTGACTCTGCGTACCGTGCGGTTACGCGACCTGGATGGCGTGGTACATATTATTACCTTTAGTCGTATTGAATCGATCCACAATATGTCGCGTCAGTTTGGCATTGCGCTAATGCGGATACGCATTCCCTATGATATGAAAATTGATGATGCCATTACGCTAATGCAGGAAACCGCCCAGGAGCTGCGCAATGACCCGATGATGCGTCATTACATCTGGTCGCCGCTTGAAATGCAGGGGGTCCAGGGATTTGAAGAGGGCTGCCCTATCTTGCGCATGCGCTTTCGGACCGCTCCTGAAATGCAGTGGGATGTTTCGCGGGCTTTTAATCTACTGCTTAAACAGAGGATGGAAGCGCAGTCCATCGATTTGGGTGTGCCGCGTCTAAGTGTCAGCATGGAAGCGCGCTCAGAAGACCATATGGAGCCGCCGACCGGAGGCACCGACCTATCGCTTGATAATGGGGAAGCTACAACGGGTGAGCACGAGGCCAATAAAAAGCCTGCACCGCCCAAGCCCGCCCCGCAGCCTACTCAAGCAGAGATAGCGCGTGATGAGGGGAGGACGTATCGCGGCTCACCTTAAGCCGCAATCGTCTGGCTCAAGGTGAGCCCCAGCGCAATCCCCAGGCCTGTACCGATGGTGAAAATCGCAATGAGTAGCCAAGCGCCGCGCAAGCCACGCCAACGGTTGTAGAGTTTTACGACGTGGCTGACGCGGTCGACCAATTTATCGTGACGGGAAACTATCTCGTCAGGCGGTACTGAAAAATCGTTGGCAACACCATCCTCAGTGTGGCGTGCAGCTTATCGTAGTCTGCACGCCGCTTAGCGACGGCGCTTGGTGCAAAGTGCTGTTGGGGCAGCGAGCAACGGCTTGCTGTAGCTCTTCATCGTTTGCTTGGGGTGGAACGTTAAGGCGTTGGTACAAATCCCACATAGGTGCATTGTTCTTTTAGGGTTGGAGGGTAACACCAGAGAGTGTGCCTATTTTATCGATAGGTTTGCATCTCAAAGGGGGAGAAACGGGCAATGGGCATTCCCAGGCTCCAAAGGGTAAAAGTAAACCATCCCCGCACGAAGCGGACCACCATGACAATTGGTGTCATGGTATATCATCGCTCAAGGCAATGAAGTAGGAGATTGACCAGGTGATTAACGTCGAGCGTAAAAATAGCTACCAGCTACGCCTTACACGGCGGCTCAAGGAGGAGACATCGCATAGGCTTGACGTCTATCTTTTTGTACCTGGCGAGCTGGGTTTAAATGCTCACGTCATCTCGGAAGAGGCATTTTATCACTCATCCATTAGTGTCTCGCGGACGTACTATAGCGATGCCTACCACCTGCCGCTAGTGCATAGCCGGCTCGCCAGCCGTAATCAGTTGGGCAGCGAATCTTACCGATTAAGCTTAAGTCTTTATGCGTATCAGTATGTGACTGCCATGGAGCGGACGACTCAAAAAATGCTGGTCCGCGAGCGCAAACTGCGTAGCGAGCGGCAAAAAGAGTCCAGCGATGTGCAGACGCTAAGAGAAGAGCTGTGTGAGCAACTGAATGAAATGCAGAAGCTCAGCGAAAGCATTTTAAGGAAGATGCGCCGCAATCAACCCACGGATGAGCGTTTATACAAATATTTCGCCAATATCGATAACTATCTCTCCTGGTTTACTGAGCAGCAGCTGCTTTCACTAGTGGCCTATATGCCAAGAGGTGGCGAGTTTAGTGATATCAAGCGCCAGTTTATCAATGTGTGCGAGCGTGAAAGTGAGTATCGACGCGAACAGAAGTACAACTCAGAGCGTGTGATGGAAGATCCAACACGCATGTCGAATAAAATGCGCTTGCTACGCCGCTTGATTGAATATCCGATTACCTTGAAGCAGGAGGCGCTGGAGTTAGGCGGCGGTGAGCAAAAAGCCGTAAAAGCGTTGGCAACCGCACTGGTAATGGCCTGTGTCACGCTGGGAGTATTGCGCGTACGCGAAGTCGTTGGCGATATTACGGCGCTGTTTGTGCTTGCCATGGCGCTGCTGTATGCCTTGCGTGAAGTGTTTAAGGACGACCTGCGCAATACGCTTTGGCGCCTGCTGCGTCGGGGGCGGCCAAAATGGCGTCGCCAATACGTTGACCCAACGCGTAATGCGCTGGTGGGGCGTCAGCTTGAATGGTTTGATTACAAGCGCTACACCGCCCTGAATGAAGACATCAAGCAGATGCGAAGGCGGACCGTGGCTGAGCGGGAAGAGGATGTGCTGCATTACCGCTCCAGTTCGCGTATGTCGCCCACGCGGTTTTTGAGTGGTTACGAGCATACGCGAGAGACGCTGTATATTGATCTCTTGATGCTGACCCGCTTAATGAGCAAAGAGAAGCATCATATCTTTCGGTTAAAAGATGGCCAGGCCGTACGTGAAAGCGTTGAGCGGCGCCATTTGTTCAACCTTGTGGTGCGTGAAACCGGCAGTGAAGATGCCCCCTACCTGGCGCGCTGGAAGGTGGTGGTTAGTCGCTCAGGCATTGTCGATGTCGAAAAAGTTGCTGAAAGTGGCGCCTCAGAAGGCACATCCAGTGAGCTCAGCCCTTGAAGCCATTTCTTAAACTCAGTTCTTAATTCAGCCCTTACATACAGCCTCTGTGCATCGAGTGCCAGCCAGCTGCAAGCGATTCACTCAGAGGCGCCCGAAAAGACGCCTCTGAGCGGATATAGTCAGCGTTAAGCACTGTGTAACGGCTGATTAATTGAATGAATTAAGGGCCTTTTCCAGGTTGTCCACGCTGCGTTTAGTGTGATGCAGTTTATCCAGCCCAAACAGGCCGATACGAAAGGTCTGGAAGTTATCACCTTCATCGCACATTAAGGGCACACCGCCCGCCACTTGAACGCCCGCTTGGGCAAACTTGCCGACAAGCCCGGCGTCGTCGGTGTAGCTGACCACGACACCCGGCGCTTCGAAGCCTTCAGCGGCAACGCTGATAAACCCGTGGCGTGCGAGCATGCCCCGAACGCCCTGACCAATGGCCTGCTGCTCTTGCTTCACCTTGGCAAAGCCGTATTCGCGAGTTTCCTGCATGATATCGCGCAGCTGGCGCAAGGCATCCGTTGGCATGGTGGCGTGGTAGGCATGCCCACCGTTTTCGTAGGCCTGCATGATCGAATGCCATTTGGCTAAATCGCAGGCAAAGCTGTTGCTTTGCGTTTCGCTTAAGCGCTGTGTGGCGCGTTCGGAAAGCATGACCATGGCGCAGCAGGGTGAACCGCTCCAGCCCTTTTGCGGAGCGCTTACCACCACATCGATGCCCAAACCCTGCATATCCACCCACAGGGTGCCTGCGGCAATGGCGTCCAGCACAAACAGGCCACCCACCTCACGCGTCGCTTGCGCCACGGTACGAATATAGTCATCGGGCAGCAGTAGACCCGCAGAGGTTTCTACCTGGGGGGCAAACACCACAGCGGGTTTTTCCTGGCGGATACGCTCGGCGGCTTCTTCCGCAGGTACAGGCGTAAACGGCGACTGCGGGTCATCAGCCGTCACGCGGCGTGCTTTGAGTACCGTGTGTTGGTCGGTTAAACGGCCCATCTCGATAATCTGCGTCCAGCGGTAGCTGAACCAGCCGTTACGAATCACCAGGGTTTTCTGATCCAGGGCGAACTGACGTGCGACCGCTTCCATGCCAAACGTCCCGCTACCGGGAACAATGGCCGTTGCATGGGCGTTATAGACCTCTTTCAGCGTGGTCGAAATATCGCGCATGACGCCTTGAAACTGCTGCGACATGTGGTTGAGCGAACGGTCGGTATACACCACCGAGTATTCAAGCAGTCCGGTGGGATCAACGTTGGGCAGTAGGGCCGCCATGGCGTTCTCCTTAATGAGTAAGCGTACAGTTCACGCGAGATAAAGTGCCTTACAGGGTTTGAGGAATTAGAGCCCGAGGAAATAGAGTACGAGGAATTGTTAGGCGAGGCCAGTGCTGGCAGTGTGGTTCGCAAGGCAATAAAAAACCGCCGTCATGAAGACGGCGGCAGAGTGACAACCAGCCTGATGCGGCTAACCGCAGTAATGAATGCGGCCTAGCGTTGAGGCAATTGCTCGGGGCCAAAGGCGTCCGGCAGTAATGTTTCCATAGTGTAGGTTTTGAGCACCTCACCCTGGCGGGAGATAACCATGATTTGCGTATCGGGGGTAGCGAACTCACGAATACGCTGACGGCAATCCCCACAGGGCGTGCACAGGTGCTCGCCTGGCCCCATTACATACACCTTGGCAAGCTCGCGCTGGCCAGCGGTTACCATCGCGCTAATGGCCGATGCTTCCGCACAAAGCCCCTTGTAGTGAGCGACTTCGACGTTAGCGCCTACAAACTGCTGGCCGTCCGGGCACTCCATGATGGATGCCACCGGGTGGTCGGAGTACGGAACGTAGGCATTGTTCAATGCATCAAGCAGCGTGTTGACCAGCGCAGAGTCTGCTTGGCTCATAGATGATTCCTCGGTTTAACCCACTTAGGCGTTGGCGGCGTCATCACGCAGGACGGTATCCAGCGCGATGATCATCATATCGTTGAACGTCGTTTGACGATCGGCGCTGGAGAGCGCTTCACCTTTCAAAATATGATCCGATACGGTGCAGATGGTCAGCGCGCGGGCACCGAACTCGGCGGCAACGCCGTAAAGGCCAGCCGCTTCCATCTCAACGCCTACAATGCCGTAGCGCTTCATCAGCTCGGCCATATCGGTCTGCGGGTTGTAAAACAGATCGGCGGAGAAAATGTTGCCCACTTTCACCGGCACGTTTTGCGCTTTGGCGGCGGCTACGGCGTGGCTTGTCAGCTCAAAATCCGCAATCGCGGCAAAGTCGTGGTCGTTAAAGCGCATGCGGTTCACCTTGGAATCCGTGCACGCACCCATGCCGATCACCACATCACGAACGTTAACGTCGTCGCGTACCGCGCCGCAGGAGCCTACTCGAATAATCGACGTCACGCCGTAATCGGTAATCAGCTCTTTGGCATAGATGGACACTGATGGAATACCCATGCCGTGGCCCATCACGGAAATTTTGCGGCCTTTATAGGTGCCGGTATAGCCCAGCATGCCACGCACGTCGTTCACCTGACGCACGTCATCAAGGTAAGTTTCGGCAATGTACTTGGCGCGCAGCGGGTCGCCGGGCATCAACACCGTATCCGCGAAATCACCCTGTTCAGCATTAATATGCGGAGTAGCCATGTGGTTTCCTTATGTCTTGTTAAATAGCGCCATCAGGCAGCATAAGAGAGAAAGCTTTTGCCATCGTCCATTGCGGGAAGGGCGAAGTAATCCGCCAGTGTCTGGCCAATATCGGCAAACGTGTCGCGCGCGCCCATCGGCCCAGGCACGAACCCAGCGCCGCTGACCATCACAGGAATGTATTCGCGCGTGTGCTCAGTACCTTCCCAGCTTGGGTCGCAGCCGTGATCCGCGGTAAGAATCAGCAGATCGTCATTGTTCAACGCAGCCAGCAGCTCCGGCAGGCGAGCGTCAAAGTGCTCAAGGGCGGCCGCGTAGCCCGGCACGTCACGGCGATGACCGTAGACCGAGTCGAAATCGACAAAGTTGGTCATGATCATGGTCGGGCGGTCGCTGGTTTCAGCAGCGGTGCGCGCCACTTCACTTAACGTCGCATCCATCAGCGCATCGTGGCCGCTGGCTTTGACCTTGTGGGTAATGCCGCAGTGGGCGTAGATATCAGCAATCTTGCCAATCGATACCATTTCACCACCGGCATCGGCGAGCTTTTGCAGTACCGTGGGCGAAGGCGGCTCTATGCTGTAATCGCGACGGTTACCGGTACGCGCAAAGCTTGTGCTGTCTTCACCTATAAACGGGCGGGCGATAACCCGGCCGATATTGTAAGGCTCCAGCAGCTCACGCACGGTTTCGCACAGCGCGTAAAGGCGATCCAGGCCAAAGTGCTCCTCGTGGGCGGCAATCTGGAAGACCGAATCCGCTGAGGTATACACAATCGGTTTGCCGGTTTGCACATGCTCATCACCCAGCCGGGCGATGATCTCGGTGCCTGAAGCATGGCAGTTGCCGATCACGCCGGGCAGGTCGGCTGCCTGAACAATCTTGTCCAGTAGCTCTTGTGGAAAGCTTTCGGTCTTATCGCTGAAATAACCCCAGTCAAAACGTACCGGCACGCCAGCGATTTCCCAGTGGCCGGACGGGGTGTCCTTGCCGCTGGAAATTTCCTGGGCGTGGGCGTAGGCGCCTTCAAGCACCTCGGGGAGGGCAACGCCTTCGGCAACCGTGCCGGTGCTATCCCGGTGGGCATGAAACAGGCCAAGTTTGGCCATGTTGGGCAGCTTCAAGGGACCCGAGCGCTCAGCCGTATCGGCGTCGCCACGCGCGCAGGCGGCAGCGATGTGGCCCAGGGTGTCCGAGCCTTCATCGCCAAAGGCGGCAGCATCGGCGGCGCTGCCAATGCCGAAGGAGTCTAGTACCAGCACAATTGCACGTTTCATGGCGTCTTCCTCGTCAGGCGGTGCTCATTAAAGCGCTTCACCGCGATAGGTTTCCTGGAGCAGTGAATCAATCGTCGCTTCGCCCGTGCCAATGGTGATGGCAGCACGCAGCTGGGCAGCGGCGCGGTCAGCCTCTTCAGCGCTACGCGCGTGAACGAAGGCTAGCGGCTGCTGGCTATCCACTTGGGTGCCCAGCTCGGCAATCGCACTAAAGCCCACGCTATGATCGATCCTGGCGTCATTACGCAGGCGGCCACCGCCCAGCTCGACCACGCTCATGCCCACTGCGCGGGTATCGATGCGCAGCACATTGCCCGACTGCTCGGCATATACGGGTTTGACCACGTTGGCTTTGGCAAGGTAGCTGTCAGAGCGCTCCATAAAGTCACCCGGGCCGCCCAGCTCACGTACCATGCGCGCGAATACTTCGGCTGCGGCACCCGAGGTCAGGGCTTTTTCAAGCTGGCTCAGAGCATCTTCACGGCTTTTCGCCAGTTTGCCTGCCATGAGCATTTCAACCGCCAGCTCACGAGTGACTTGCATCACGCGGCTGTTGGGGCGCTCACCGCGCAGCAGTTCCAGCGTTTCGACGATTTCAACCGCGTTGCCTGCGCACGGTGCCAGCGGCTGGCTCATGTCGGTCAATAGGGCTGTCGTCGGCGTACCGGCCTGGGTGGCCACCGAGGCGATGCTTTTGGCAAGCTCGTGAGATTTTTCGGTGGTGGGCATAAACGCGCCACTGCCGACTTTGACATCCATGACCAGCGCATCGAGGCCGGAAGCAAGCTTCTTACCCAGAATGGACGCGGTGATTAGCGGAATGGACTCAACCGTGGCGGTAACGTCACGCACGCCGTAAATACGCTTATCCGCCGGTGCCAGGTTGCCGGTCTGGCCGATGATCGCCACACCAGTGGACTTCACCACATCACTGAAGCGCTCAGGAGCCGGGTAGGGGTCGTAGCCGGGGATCGACTCAAGCTTGTCCAGCGTGCCGCCAGTGTGGCCAAGGCCACGGCCTGAAATCATCGGTACAAAAGCGCCACATGCTGCGACCCACGGGCCGAGTACTAGAGACACCAGATCACCCACGCCGCCGGTGGAGTGCTTATCGACCACTGGGCCGGGCAGGTTTAAGGAGTCCCACTGCATGACGTGGCCGGAGTCACGTGTGGCGGTGGTTAGGGCTACGACTTCCTCACGGCTCATGCCGTTAAGAAATACCGCCATGGTGAATGCGCCAATCTGAGCATCGCTGATACGGTCATCGGCAATGCCCTGGACAAACGTTTTGATGTCCGCTGCTGCCAGCGGGTTGCCATCGCGTTTTTCGCGAATTAATTCCTGTGGGAGCATATTAGTAGCCTTCCTGTGGTGCTGCGCTTTCTACGCCGCCCAGCGTGTTTAATAAATTGGCTAAAAGACTCGATGCGCCAAAGCGAAAATGTGCCGGTGTTATCCATGCACTGCCCATGATGTTGCTTGCAAGCGCCAGGTACTCAGCGGCTTCTTCTGTGGTGCGCACGCCGCCTGCGGCTTTAAAGCCCACGTCTTTGCCGCTTGCTTTAATCGCGTTCAGCATAATTTCGGCGGCTTCCAACGTGGCGTTGGTGGCCACTTTGCCGGTAGAGGTTTTAATAAAGTCGGCGCCGCCTTCAATAGCAAGCTCGCTAGCACGTTTGATAAGCGCTGGGTCTTTGAGTTCGCCTGACTCGATAATGACTTTTAACAGGGCCTGGTCTGCGCAGGCGGCTTTACACATTTCAACCAGCTCAAGGCCAGTTTCTTCGTCACCTGCCATCAGCGTGCGGTAGGGGAACACCACATCGACTTCGTGGGCGCCAGAGGCAACGGCATCGCGGGTTTCACGGGCAGCCGCCATAATGTCATCGCCGCCATTCGGGAAGTTGGTGACGGTCGCGATTTTTACCAGCTCGTTGAGTTTGTGGGCAGTCAGCGCACGTTGAGCGGTAACAATAAATTGCGGATAGACGCAGACGGCTGCCGGGTTGCCGTAAGGCGTTTTAAGCTGCTGGCAAAGCGCTTCAATCGTGCTGTCGGTGTCGCTGTCATTCAGGCTGGTCAAATCCATTAAGCTCAGCGCTTGGCGGGCGGCCTGGATGGCGTGGGGAGAGGCTGTCGCGGTCATTGGATTCTCACAAAATTGATAAAAGACAAAACGGGCACTGCGAGATAAAACAGCAGCGCCCGTTGCATGGTGTCGTACTCGCTGCGTTATGTCGTAATACTGCTCAGCGAGATGAAGAAGCCAGCAATAGTGGCTGACATTAAATTGGACAGTGTACCGGCCAGAACGGCTTTGCCCCCAAAGCGGGCAATTTCAGCGCGACGGCTCGGTGCAATACTGCCTAAACCGCCCAACAAAATAGCGATTGAGGACAGGTTGGCAAAGCCGCACAGGGCGAAAGACAAGAAGGCCGTGGTATGAGGCGTCATTAATTGACCCGTCGCGGCAACCACCTGCTCCCCATCAATGTAGGGGGCCAGGTTAATAAAGGCGACGAACTCATTAACCACTAGCTTCTGGCCAATAAAGGAGCCCGCAACGGTGGCTTCAGCCCATGGTACACCCAGCATGAAAGCCAGCGGAGCAAACAGCCAGCCCAGGATCATTTCAAGGCTCAGCGACTCAAATCCAAACCAGCCGCCAACGCCTCCTAAAATACCGTTGATCAGTGCGATCAAGGCAATAAAGGCCAGCAGCATGGCGCCAACATTGGCCGCCAGCATTAGGCCAGAGGTAGCGCCTGAGGCAGCAGCATCCAGCACGTTGGCGGGTTTGTTTTCCTGCTCTTGAAGCTCTTCCTCGACTTTAGAGATGCTGTCGCTGTCAGTTGCGTCCTGGGTTTCCGGCATGATCAGCTTGGCGAATAGCAAACCTCCCGGGGCTGCCATAAACGACGCCGCGACCAGATACTCCATGGGAATGCCCAACTGCGCATAACCGGCAAGTACCGAACCCGCTACCGAAGCAAGGCCGCCGCACATAACGGCGAAGAGCTGCGAGGGCGTCATGCGAGCAATAAACGGGCGTACCACCAGCGGCGCTTCGGTTTGGCCTACGAAGATATTGGCGGTCGCAGAAAGCGACTCCGTACGCGACGTGCCGAGCGCCTTTTGCAGCCCGCCACCCAGAATACGAATCACCCACTGCATGATGCCCATGTAGTAAAGCACGGCGATCAGCGAGGAGAAGAAGATAATGACCGGCAGGACCTTGATCGCGAAGATAAAGCCAACGTTATCCACATCAGCCAGGCCACCAAACAGAAAGCCAATACCATCGTTGGCGTAAACCAGTACCTGGCTCACTCCCATGGAAATGGTTTGCAAAATGGTTTGTCCAAACGGCACATAGAGGACAAACGCCCCGATGGCTGCCTGGATACCAAAAGCGCCCAGCACGGTACGCAAACGAATTGACTTGCGGTCGTAAGAAAAAATCAGAGCGATGGCCACCAGAGTGACCATGCCAACCAAGCTCATAAGGAGGGTCATATGGGAATCCTTTGAGTCCGCTAAGGGGGCTCGTTTAAAGTAAGTTGAGCCTGCTTAAAGTATGTTGAGCTTGATAGAGTAAATCATCGCGTTTTGATAAGCATTCGGCGTGCCGAGCTTATTCTCCGAGTAGCGATACTGAACGCCCGTTGTGATCAAATCGCTGGGGTGCCACCACAGGCTCAGCGCACCGTTGGTGCCTACGCTTCCGGCTTTGCCACCTACATAGTTCTGCTCCAGGTAGTCACTGTCGCGGCCAAACGTTTGCTCGTGCCAGTTGGTGACGCTGAAGTTTTGATTAAGGGCGGCGAAGTCATAGCCCGCGACCCAGCCAGCCATGTAACCGTTCATGCCAGTATAGCTTTCGCTCTGAACGCGTGCTGCGCCAATAAAGGGTTTAAACCATAAACCGTTGGCGAACGTGGTGCGGTAGCCCAGGCCCAAAATTTGGTCTTGTTCGCGGCTGTTATAGCCGTAGTCACGGAAGTCGTACACGTGGGCGTAAAGCGACAGTGGGGTATCCCCCAGATAAATGTGTGACGTTACCTTGCCTGCCGTGCGGAAGTTATCTTTACCGCCGCTTGATTCATCGAACTGGTCGTTGGTCGGGTTTTCGAAATCAAAGAAACCGTAGAACTCGCCCCAGCTAAAGCCTGCGCCGCCTTCTATCTCTACGTAGGTGAAGTCACTTTTTGCCGCGTTGGAGGCCGTGCGGCGCTCGGTACCGTTAGACCAGTCGAGGTAGTTAACCGAGACATTGGCAAAGGACCAAAGAGGTGTCGTCGGCTGGGGCGGCGCATCGGCAGCTATTGCCGGTGTTGCCAGTGCCAAGCCAGCGGCTAAAACGCCAACGCTGGTGGTGAATGAAAACGTACGCATTGAGATCGGAGCAGTCATGTAAGCCTCAAGAGGGGTTGCCACAGTTTGGCCGTCGTTAGAATTATGTGGGCTGGCGGAAATGTTATAATTATAACATTGCATGTTATTTTTTTAACGCCCATTTGCAATAAACTCACACCAACGTTGCTTGGATGCCGCTATCGGGGGATAGCAGGAGGGCTTGCATGTTCCAGTCGTTAAGCTTGCGGCTTTAATGTCACGGCCATAGGCTAAGCACGCCGTTGGGTAACAAGGGTCATGGCACCCGCCATGCACGACACATTATAAAGTGAATAATAACGGTAATGAGGAGACGCCTGGTATGAGCGACCGTAGCGCCCAGCGGTTGGCATTGCTTCAGGAAACGCTTGCCGGTGGTGGTACGTTGCATTTACGTGACGCCGCTAGTTTATGCGGTGTTTCAGAAATGACCATACGCCGCGACCTTTCAACGCAGCCTTCTGCGTTAACGCTGCTGGGCGGAAGGTTGGTAATGGCAAGTTACTCAGGTAACACTCCTGCGTACGATTTGGCGGAGCAGCAAGCCAACGACTATCCGTTAAAGCACTTGCTCTGCAAGCGGGCCGCAAGCTTTATTGAAGAGGGCGATACGCTGTTTATTGATTGCGGCTCAACGCTGGTGCCGCTTTTGGGGCAGCTGGGGAATTTTCATGAGCTAACGGTGGTGACCTATGCGTTAAATGTCGCCACGGCGGTATCGACGCTACCCAATGTGCGTTTGGTGCTATTGGGCGGGCTATTTTATGCGTCATCACAATCATTTGGCAGCGATGACATGCGCGCCGCCATTGAGCGTATCGGTATCAATAAGGCATTTATTTCAGCTGCTGGGGTTGATTGCACGCGAGGCGTTAGTTGTTTTCACTTTCATGAAGTAGCCCCCAAGCAGGCGGCTATTGCCTGTGCTTCGCAGCGCTTATTAGTAATCGACGCGAGTAAAATCGGCATGATTCGCCCCGCCTATTTCGCATCATTGAACGATTTTGACATTGTTGTGACTAATGAGGGTGCTGCGCCCGCATTATTTACCCATTTTACGGGGCGTGTGCTTACCCACCTTTCTGTTTCATCTACTTATGAACAACCGCGTTAAGAGGGTGCGGCTAGGTGCGTCAAATCGTCGCTTTGATTCGTTGCCTGGATCAAAGGAAGATACGCCGGTTAGAGCGGGCCTCCTTCATGTTAGGATGTCGGTTCAATCCGCTACCTGCTTCTAATCCCGGTAGCGCATGTTTTTCCCGGAGCACAGGCAGTACCTTTGGCAGAGTGTTTTGGGAAGAGTATGGGGTGTTAGTTAGCTGACATATGGCATATCGTTTGGCTTGCTGTTTGACGGCTAGTTTTGTAACGCAACTCTGACGAGATCGCACCATGCAACAACCTTCCTACTGGCGCAGGTCAGGCACTCTGGTGCTCATTGCGCTGTGCTTGCTGCTTGCAGGCTGTAGCTCGGCCTTGATGGACCCAAAAGGTGTCGTTGGTGAAACCCAGCGTTCACTGATCCTGAGTTCATTTGGCTTGATGCTGATCGTGGTCATCCCCGTTATTGTTATGACGATAGTGTTTGGCTGGTACTATCGCCGTAGCAATACGATGGCTGAATACCTTCCTGACTGGGCGCACTCTAACTGGATCGAGGGCATTGTTTGGCTAGTTCCTGTCGTAATCGTCGCTATTTTGGGCGTAATTACCTGGAAAAGTTCACACGACCTTGACCCCCATCGCGCACTTGAAAGTGATACACCTGAGCTTGAAATCCAGGTCGTGGCACTTGATTGGAAATGGCTGTTCATTTATCCCGAGCAAGGTATTGCAACGGTAAATGAAGTGGCATTCCCGGTTGATACGCCCGTCCGCTTCCGAGTGAGCTCCGGTTCGGTGATGAACTCTTTCTTCATTCCTCGACTAGGCAGCCAGATTTATGCCATGGCAGGAATGGATAATGACGTTTATCTCGAAGCTAATGAGATCGGTACCTATAGCGGTCGTTCGACCAACTATAGCGGTGCAGGCTTCTCTGGAATGATCTTCGATGCTCACGCGACATCAGATGAAGACTTTGATGCGTGGGTAGAAGAGGTTCGGCAGTCACCACAAACGCTGACCTACCCAGAAGGCTACTCACAATTGGCTGAGCGCTCTTCGTTCAACCCCGTTGAGTACTTCGCAAGTGTTACACCTGAGTTCTATGAGCGTCTGGTCTCCAGCTTCCGTACTGGCAGCGATCCTGAAACCGACACTCAAGATGCGCCTCGCGCACCAGCTATCGATAGCAATGAAGCCTATCAAACGACCGACAACCAAGCGAGTGGCGAGGCTGAAGAAGGCCAACCTGTGAGCAATGAGGCGGGAGAGTAACCGTGTTCGGTAAATTAACCCTAGAAGCAATTCCCCTTCACGAACCCATTCTGGTTCTTGCGGGTCTCGTGGGGATTCTAGGCGGCGCGGCGTTGTTAGGCGCGCTGACCTATTTCCGTAAGTGGGGCTGGCTATGGAACGAGTGGTTCACCTCCGTTGACCATAAAAAGCTCGGTATCATGTATTTCATCGTGGCGCTTATCATGCTGCTGCGCGGTTTTGCTGATGCCCTGATGATGCGTGTGCAGCAGGCGGTCGCCGCAGGTGGTTCGATGGGCATTTTGCCGCCTGACCACTACGACCAGATCTTTACCGCCCACGGCGTTATCATGATCTTCTTCGTGGCCATGCCTATGGTTATCGGCTTGATGAACCTGGTTGTTCCGTTACAGATCGGTGCGCGCGATGTTGCGTTCCCGTTCCTGAACAACCTGAGTTTCTGGCTGTTCGCGGTTTCGGCGCTGCTGGTCAACATTTCTCTGTTCGTAGGTGAGTTCGCTACCACTGGTTGGTTGGCTTACGCGCCGTTATCGGGGATAGAGTACAGTCCCGGGGTAGGGGTCGATTACTGGATATGGGCGTTGCAGATATCCGGGATAGGTACCACGTTAACGGGTATTAACTTCTTCGTTACTATCCTGAAAATGCGTACCAAGGGCATGACTATGTTCCGCATGCCGATCTTTACCTGGACGTCGCTGTGCGCCAACGTACTGATCATTGCCTCTTTCCCGATTTTGACCGCTACTATTGCCATGCTGACGCTGGATCGTTACCTGGGGATGAATTTCTTCACGAACGATATGGGCGGCAACATGATGATGTACGTCAACCTTATCTGGGCGTGGGGTCACCCTGAGGTTTACATTCTGATTCTGCCGGCCTTCGGTGTGTTTTCAGAAGTTATCGCGACCTTTGCACGCAAGCGTCTGTTCGGTTACCACACCATGGTATGGGCAACGATCGCGATCACGATCCTGTCATTCATCGTTTGGTTGCACCACTTCTTTACCATGGGCGCAGGCGCCAACGTCAATGCCTTCTTCGGCATCATGACAATGATCATCGCCGTACCGACTGGGGTGAAAGTCTTTAACTGGCTGTTCACTATCTTCCGTGGACGCTTGGAAATGACCTCGCCGACACTCTGGACGCTGGGTTTTATTATCACCTTCGTCCTCGGTGGTATGACAGGCGTTATGCTGGCTCTGCCGGCGGCAAACTTCGTGCTGCACAACAGTCTGTTCGTTATTGCCCACTTCCATAACGTTATCGTTGGTGGCGTGGTCTTCGGCATGATGGCGGGTCTGACCTACTGGTTCCCGAAAGCCTTTGGCTTCACGCTTGACGAGAAGTGGGGCAAGCGCTCGTTCTGGTTCTGGGTGTCAGGTTTCTACGTGGCATTCATGCCGCTATACGTACTGAGCTTCTACGGTGCTGTGCGCCGCATGAACTCTTACCCGAACGCTGAATGGCAGCCCTGGTTTATCGTTGCCTTGGTCGGTGCTCTGCTGATTGCTGCGGGTATCGCTTGTACGCTCATCCAATTCTACGTAAGCGTGCGTAACCGCGATAAGTATGCGGACGTGACTGGCGACCCATGGGATGCCCGTACGTTGGAGTGGTCAACCTCATCGCCGCCCCCGTTCTACAACTTTGCGCGTCTGCCCGTCGTTGGTGATATCGACAGCTTCTGGTCACAAAAGCAGCGTGGCAACGAGCAGTTGGACAATGCGCCTTACACGGATATCCATATGCCGAGGAACACGGTGGCCGGACCTGTCATCAGTGTCTTTGCGATGATCTTTGGTTTCGCCATGGTATGGCACATCTGGTGGCTGGCTGGGTTCAGTGCAATCGGCATGCTGGTGAGCTTCCTGATGCGGGTATCTAACGACGATATCGATTACTACGTGCCTGCTGCAGAGGTCGAGCGAATCGAACGTGCTCATCAACAACGTGTGGAGGCCCAGGCGTAATGGCTACTGAATCCCTACATCACGATGCCCATGCTGAAGAGCATGAGCACCACGATGCCGGTCCTACCAAGGTATTTGGTTTCTGGGTCTACCTAATGAGCGACTTAGTGATCTTCGGAACACTATTCGCCACCTACGCCGTGCTCATGAGGGGCACGGCAGGCGGTCCGACCGGTGCGGATATTTTTGAACTACCTTTGATTCTCTTCGGCACCTTTGCACTGCTGATCAGTAGTTTCACCTTCGGCATGGGCGTTCTGGCAATGAATGCCAATCGCGTCGGCCAGGTGAAACTGTGGCTGGGCATTACGTTCGTGTTGGGCCTGATGTTCCTGGGCATGGAAATCTATGAGTTCCATCACTTTATCCATGAGGGATGGGGCCCGGATCGCAGCGCCTTCCTGTCAGCGTTCTTTACACTGGTAGGTACCCACGGTCTGCACGTAATGTTCGGTATGATCTGGATTCTGGTCATGCTGGTTCAGTTGTCGACTAAAGGTCTGAATGATAAAACGCGTCCGCGTATCCTGTGCTTGAGCTTGTTCTGGCACTTCCTGGATATCGTCTGGATCTGTGTCTTCTCCTTCGTCTACTTGATGGGAGTGCTGGTATGAGTTCGTCTAGCCAACCGTCCGGTCACGGCACCGTAAAGTCCTATGTAACGGGTCTTGTGCTGTCGTTAGTCCTGACTGTCATTCCATTTGGCGCGGTTATGCTGGGTTCGTTCAGCTTACCCGTGAACGTGGGAATCATCACTGTGACGGCCGTTTTGCAGGTGCTGGTTCAGCTTGTGATGTTCATGCACTTGGACTTCAAGACTGAAGATGGCTGGAACATGCTTTCCTTCGTCTTTACGGTGCTGATTCTCGGCCTAGTGGTAGGAGGTTCGCTGTGGATCATGCAGCATCTACATCTCAACATGATGATCGGCTAACCAGAATGCCCAATCGGTGGCACGATCTGCTTGAGCTAACCAAACCAGGAATCATTGGCGGCAATCTCATTGCCGCCCTTGGCGGCTACTTTCTAGCCGCGCACGGTGAATTCGATCTGGTGACGTTTGCTTCGGTCATGTTGGGGATCGCATTAGTGATCGCCTCAGGCTGTGCCTGTAACAACGTGATTGATAGGGACATTGATGCTCTGATGGCGCGCACGCGCCATCGTCCTCTGGTGAGAGGAAGCGTCTCTATCACGCAAGCATTGGGCTTGTCGGCGTTTCTGGGTATCAGTGGCGTGGTCTGCCTGGCATTAGGCACCAATGGGTTGACGGTGGCCTTGGCTGTTATCGGATGGGGCGTGTATGTGGGGGTGTATAGCCTCTATATGAAGCGCAACTCCGAATACGGCACGGTAGTAGGCAGCCTGTCAGGCGCTATGCCGCCCGTGATCGGGTACTGCGCAGTGACGGGTACCTTTGACAGTGGAGCGATGGTTCTGCTGTTAATCTTCTGCCTCTGGCAGATGCCTCACTCCTATGCCATTGCGATTTTCCGCTATGCCGATTACCAACGCGCTTCGATTCCCGTTCTGCCTGTTGTTCACGGGATCAAGCGCGCAAAGCATCACATCCTTGGCTACATTGTGGCGTTTATTCCCGCCTCATTGGCTTTGGTACTGGCAAGCCAGGCAGGTACTGGCTACCTGTGTGTCGCACTGACCATGGGGGGCTACTGGCTCTACCTGGCGATTTGCGGCTACCGGCTGGATGATGATGTACGCTGGGCCAAACGCGTATTTGGCGTATCGATTTTGACCATCACTGCGATGAGCCTGGTGATTGTGTTGGAATCCATGGTGCCAATAATGTGGGCGTGATTGACCCACACCGCTAAGTGGTTGAATTAGAAAAGCCCCGGGCAGTTAAACTGCCCGGGGCTTTTTCTTGTCTTAACGCTTACTTACCATTGGTCGCATCTGCGAAGCTTATCAGGCGCGATGACGGGTTACGCTTCTCGCTGGCTTGCCTGAATAGCGGTCAGCGCGATGGTATAGACGATATCATCCACCAGCGCGCCTCGGGAAAGGTCATTCACCGGCTTGTTTAAGCCTTGCAGCATGGGGCCAACACTGACTACGCGGGCACTACGCTGCACCGCTTTGTAGGTCGTATTGCCGGTGTTCAGGTCCGGGAAGACAAAGACGGTGGCGCGGCCCGCTACGGGCGAATCTGGCGCTTTCTGCTTACCCACGCTCTCAATGGCGGCTGCATCGTACTGAAGCGGGCCATCGATCAATAAGTGCGGGGCACGCTCTTTGGCGATGCGCGTAGCTTCACGCACTTTATCGACATCCGCGCCGGTGCCTGAATCTCCCGTTGAGTAGCTGATCATGGCCACGCGCGGCTCAATACCAAACGCTTCTGCGGAGCGAGCGCTTTGCAGGGCTATTTCAGCCAGCGTTTCGGTATCCGGGTCCGGGTTCACCGCACAATCGCCATACACCACTACCTGCTCGGGCAGCAGCATAAAGAAGATCGATGATACCTGGCTATATTCTGGCGCGGTCTTTATCAGCTGAAACGCCGGGCGCACAGTGTTAGCGGTGGTGTGGATAGCACCCGAGACAAGGCCATCGACTTCATCCAGCTGGAGCATCATGGTGCCAAGCACTACGTTATCCTGTAGCTGGGCCTCAGCGGTGAGTTCGTTAAGCTTGCCACGCCGACGTTCTACCATGGGCGCGATATAGTGAGCACGCGTGCTTTCGGGGTCGATAATCGTCAACTCGCCGGGCAGTGCTAAACCGCGGTTACGCGCCACTTCCTCGATGGTTTCACGACTGCCCAGCAGTACGCAGTTGGCAATGCCGCGCCGCTGACAAATAATCGCTGCCTCCACCGTGCGGGGTTCGTCGCCCTCCGGCAGTACGATCCGTTTTTTTGCGTGCTGCGCCTGCTTGACCAACTGATAGCGAAACGCCGAAGGCGATAAGCGCCGTGCGTAGCCGTGGCTTAACTTGTCTTTTAGCCATTCAAGGTCGATATGGGCAGCGACAAAGCGCGCCACCTGCTCGGCACGCTCGAAATCATCAACGGGGATTTCGCTGCTAAGCTGGCTCAAGTTTTGAGCCGTGGTCAGGCTGTCGGTTTCAACCGCCAGCACGGGCAGGCCGGTTCTTAGCGCTGGGCGACACATCTCAATCATATTGTCGTTAGGCAAAAAACCATTGGTCAGCAATATGCCCGCCAACTGAGTGCCGTTCATGGTCGCGAGGGCGGATGCCAGCACGACGTCGTCACGGTCGCCAGACGCCACCACCAGACTACCGGGTGTAAAGATATGCAGGGCATTCGCCGCGCTACGCGCACACAGGCTTGTCGACATTACCCGGCGGCTCGCCGCATCGCCTTCATTCAGCACCTTGGCACTCAGTGCCCGTGCTACGTCCAGCGTGCGGGGGGCATTGAGTGTTTTGCTGTAAGGCACAATGCCGATTAGGTGAAAACTGTCGGTGGCCAGTGACGGTGAATAGCCGCGAAGCTCGTTAAGTACCGACTCTTCAAGCTGCGGTTTAATAGTGCCCGGCGCTGCCGAAAGGTCATCTTCCTGGCCGTAAGGCAGGTTCTTCATGCGCATCAGGATGCCACCCAGCGTTCGGGTCGAGCTAACCCCGCCAAAGCTTCTGGCGTGCATATCAAGCTCATCAGCAAGTGCCTGTGGCTCGTTTAAATCCCCGGTGCCCACCAGGATGATGCGGGCATTAAGTGCATGCGCCAGTTGAGCATTGGTTTGCGTCGCGTACGTGGTGTACTGGGTAGGCACTACGCCTTCCACTACAACTAAATCCAGCGCGTTACCGTCCCGCTCAGCTTGCTGCGTTACCTGTTCATAAAGCTCGACCACATTTTCCAATAGCTCATCGGTTTGGTCATCGCGTAGCAGGCGCTCCAGCCGGGTTTGTGAGATCGGCGAAGGCGGGCGCAGGTTGAGCGTGCGAGACACCAGAGCTGTTGAGCGATCAAGGCCCGGGCCGTTCAGCTCTTTTTGCATAAACGGCTTCAAAAAACCGGCTTTAAGGCCAATGGTGTCGAGCGCCTGAATCAAGCCTAAGCAGGCCGAGGTTAACCCGGCCCCCATGCTTGTGGGCACTAGAAGAATGGCTTGGGGTTGAGAAGGGGACGAACTCATGCGTGGGCCTCCAGACATTGACGTGTTTCCATTGCGATACGGCCTTCTTCGTCGGTAGGGATAACCCAGGCTTCGGGGCCCTGATGATTTGCCTTGTCCAGCTTGCCCTCTTTGCCGCGAATCAGCACGTCATTGCTCGTCTCATCAAGGGCAAAGCCAAAGTGAGGCAGCAGGCTGATAACGCGGCTGCGTACAAGAGGAGAGTTCTCACCGATGCCACCGGTAAAAATGACGCCATCAAGCGTCGGCAGTGCGCAAGAGAGAGCAGCAAGCGACTTGGCAATGCGGTAGCAAAACACGTCTAGCGCCAGCATGGCTCCTTCGTGACCCTGCTCGGCTGCTTCCTCGATTTCGCGCATGTCGTTGGTTAAGCCAGAAAGCCCCAATAGCCCGCTTTGCTTATTCAGCACATCATCAATCTTGTCCATCGACCAGCCCAGCTGGCGGTGTAAATGGGCGTGCAAGCCTGGGTCGACGTCGCCGCTGCGCGTGCCCATCACCAGGCCTTCCAGCGGGGTAAGGCCCATGCTGGTGTCCAGGCTTTGATTATTCCACACCGCTGCGGTGGAACAGCCGTTGCCTAAGTGGGCTGTTAACCAACCGCCCGCGCCGCGAGGGCTAAGCTCGGCCGCACGCTGGCTAACAAAGGCGTGGCTAGTGCCATGAAATCCGTAGCGACGAATGCCGTGTTCAGCGTAGAGGCTCTCTGGCAGGGCATAGCGGTAAGCTTTTACGGGGAGGGTTTGGTGAAACGCGGTATCGAAGACCGCAACCTGAGGTAGTGCTGGAAATATCTTTTGAGTAGCGCTGATGCCTGCCAGGTTGGCAGGGTTATGCAGAGGCGCCAACGCGGCGGTGGCCTTAATCGCACTGATAACATCACTATCAATCAAGGCGGCCTGAGTAAACTTCTCTCCGCCATGAACAATGCGATGCCCAATAGCGCCCGGAATGCGTTCTTCCAGGCTGTTTAAAATGGCGTTGAGCGCTTGAGTAGGATCAGCATTGGGGAGTGCATGGCTAAAACTTCCCCCCGCGCTATTTATTCCTTTTAAGCGGGCATCGGCGTTGCCTAAGCGCTCTGCCAAGCCTGCTAAGCGCGGGGCATCAGGGGCCGGATCGATCAGTGCGTATTTAATAGAGGATGAACCACAATTAATAACCAGCACCGGTGCATTCATAAAGAATCTACCAAAAGAGTAAAGGTTTAGTTTGTACGTTAGTGTGACAGGCGGCAAGGGGCATTAACGTAGGCGGATATTTGTTTAGCCATTCGACTCAAATCCGGGCATGCTTGGCGGTTAACGTTCTTTTGCTGCCTGGAGCCTATGACTACGTCCTCGTTACCCAACCACCTGCCGCGCCACTTAGCCATTTTGCTGCTAATGACCGTTGGCACTATGTTCGCTGCCAACCATGTATCGGCCAGGCTTGCCTTTGATAACGGTACAGGGTTACTGCTGGCCGTATTAACGCGTTCCGGGGTAGCCTGTTTGATCCTGCTCGCCCTTGTGATCGTTCAGAAGAAACGCTTATGGCTGCCTTCGGGCACTTGGCCCTGGCAATTGGTGGTAGGTCTTCTTATCACCATTCAAAGTGTCAGCCTTTATTCAGCGGTTGCGCGGCTTCCTGTCGTTATTGCGCTACTGTTGGTCAATACCTTCCCCATTCAGTTAGCACTATTGAGTTGGGCGCTGGGCGGGCCGCGTCCGTCGCTTCGCAGTTGCCTTATTATGGGGACCATTTTAATCGGGCTGTTGGTCGTGCTGGATATTCCTGCGTGGCTTTCCAGTGCTGACAGTATGGGGCCGGAATGGGTCGCCGGTATTGGATTTGGGTTGCTGGCCGCGTTCGTTTTCGCCTGCGCGCTATGGGTTACCGAGCACCGTTTATCCCAGGTAGGCAGCACGCTGCGCAGTCTTTTAACCATGCAAACCGTGTTTTTCGCCATGGTAATCGGTGGGGCTTTAGGTGTCGTGCCTGGTGGTATGAGCCTACCTGACAATAGCCAAGGCTGGGTGGGTTTGGGGCTTTTGGCGCTGCTTTACGCCACCGCGTTCTCGACACTGTTTATTTTTGTGCCGCGCCTGGATATGGCGCGCAACGCCCCGGTCATGAATATCGAACCTGTCGCCTCTTTGGTGATCGGTTATTTCGTATTAGGGCAAACGCTAAGCCCTGGCCAGTTACTGGGTGGGGCGGTCGTGGTGGGTGGTATTGTCGCACTTAGCCTATCCAAAGGGCGGTAAACGTTGCGTTCTTTTCGGACATGTACCACAATGAATCTGTGTAAGGAAACACTGTTTTTTAACGGAGGTACAAGACGATGAAGATGACCGTATTATCACTCACTTCTGCGGCACTCTTGGTCGGCGCAGGTGCATTCGCTGCATCAGCACAGGCACAGCAATCATTGGGTTACCCTGAAGGTTACGTGGCGGGCGACGCCATGTTTTGGAACCTTGACCCTGACCGCGGTTCCTCACGTAACGACGTAGGCCTGCGTTTACGCGGCGGCGCGCAGTTCAATGATTACTTCGCGCTCGAAGGGCATCTGGGTACCGGTGGCTCGGATGGTGATACCAAGCTGGATTACCTGGTAGGTGCTTACGCAAAAGGCATCGCGCCTATTACCCCCAATGCACGCCTTTATGGTCTGGTCGGTGTCACTGAAGTGGATTTCGACCACGACAGTGAAAGCGGTTTCTCCTATGGCGCGGGCGGTGAAATTGATGTCGCCAACAATCTGGCCATCAGCGCTGATTACATGCGTTATCTGGACAAGTCTGCCTACGATTTCGATGCCGCAAGTGTGGGCTTAAAATACCGTTTTTAATGATTAACGCTTAAAACGCGTTAGTGGTGTATCCAACCCCAGGGCCTTTTGGCTCTGGGTTTTTTTTATGGGTTTTTTCTGCAGGCAGCCAAGGGGGCTACTCAATAACGCTCATAAAGCAGAAGCGTGGCTAATTGTTAGCTTGCTAATCATTTGCTAAAATACGCTATTCCATTAAGCATGCGCTGGCCATAAGCGCTCTGCGCGTACTCAGAAGGTGCGCAAATCAACGAGTAAAACTTCATGTCCCCTGATCAAAAATTCGCCCGCTGGGTGAAGGTAGCGCTGACTGCCTTTGCACTGCTGTTTATCTATTTCTTGATAGCTGACAGCTTCATGCCCATGACGCCCGAGGCCAGGGTAATGCGCCCGGTTGCCCGTGTGGCACCAGAGCTCAGCGCGCCAGTGAAAGAAGTGACCGTGCGTGACCATCAGCAGGTTGCTAAAGGCGATGTGCTGTTTCGTCTGGACCCCGAGCCCTTTCAGCTTGCCCTTGATCAAGCGCGGCTAAACCGTGAGCAGGCTGAGCGCGAAAACACGCGCCTTGAAGCAGAGCTTGCCGCCGCCCGGGCGGTGCTGGCCTCTGCCCAGGCCGTTGCGGAGGAGCGCAGCGGCGAGCGGCGCCGTGGCGAAGCCCTGGTGGGGCGGCAGAGTATTTCACGCCAGCAGTACGAGCAGCAGGTGGCGGCTGAGCATACCGCCCTGGCAGACGTGGCTTCCGCCGAGGCGAACATACAGAGCCTGGAAGTACAGCTAGGCGAGAACGGAAATACCAACCTGCGCTTGCGCCAAGCCGACAACGCCCTTGAGAAAGCGCAGTTGGACGTCGAACGTACCGAAGTGCGGGCGGCAGAGTCAGGCCAGGTGACGAACTTGCAGCTTCAGGTGGGCGACTATGTTCAGGCAGGGCAGCCAGTGATTGCACTGGTGACTCAGAACATGGATATCGTTGCCGATTTCCGTGAAAAAAGCCTACGCCACGTACTGCCCGGCGACTCGGCTGCGGTGATCTTTGATGCGATGCCTGGGCATATCTTTGAAGGGCAGGTCAGTGCTTTTGATGCTGGCATACGGGAAGGACAGCTGACCGCTGATGGGCAGCTGGCGGATATTCCTACCTCTGACCGCTGGGTGCGCGATGCGCAGCGTTTGCGTATTCATGTTGCCCTCAACGAACCCATTGCGGCGCTGCTGCCAAGTGGTGCCCGGGCAACGGTGCAACTGCTGCCGGGGGAACATGCGCTGGCGCATCCCTTTGCATGGCTACAAACGCATCTGATCAGCTGGCTACATTATGTCTACTGATGCGGGTTCTACTACTGCAGGGCCCGCTGATACAAAACCGGCGGATGCCAGCACGTGGTCAATCAGTCGCGCGCTGCGTAGTTTTTTTAAGCGCACGCCCCGCCGTAGCGGCGCTGGCCCAGAGGCACCTGCCTACCATCGCCTGAGTGAGAATGCCCTGCGCCAGTGTTTGCGGGTGGCTGGTGGTGGCACTCTCGGGTTTATCATCAGTCAGTTAATGGGTTGGAACTACGGCGTCTTCTTTACCGTTTTTCCGATGTTTTTGCTGGGTATGGTGCCCATTCTGAATATCAGCATTATTCGCCAGTTTTTAGGTAACGTATCGGTGAATGCGCTGGAAGTCAGCCTGGTGGTCGGCCTGCTTAAGCATATGCCGGTGATGATGACGCTGGTCGTGTTGGGTATGTTCCTGTTTCGGTTTAGCTTGATGGCAAAAGGCCCGCTGTTTCTGTTTGGGGCCAATGGCGTATTAACCTTAAGCATTCTGCTGCATTTTGCGAGCTACCCCAGCGTCGATCTAGCGGATTTGTTGGCCTCCAATTTTGTGGCCAGCGTGCTCGCCGTGTTCATCGCCATGCTGATGTACACTCTTTTCCCTGACGTTGAGCCCCGCCAACCGCCGCCCAAAAGCACCAAAACGAAAGCGCAGATGCGCCATGAAACGCTGATGGGCGGCATTACCGCGACACTTTCCTTTGTCGTTTTTCAGGTGTTTGACCTGCAGGGGTCGCTCTCGGCACAAATGGCGACCATTCTGGTGCTGTTCGCGATGGGCTATGCCGGTGCGCGCGTATCCGCTCGCAAACGTGCCATCGGCACGCTGTTGGGGTGTAACCTGGCGCTGATTATGCAGCTTCTGCTGTACACACAAAGCAACCACTTCCTGCTGGCGATTGTGCTTTATTGGTTGGGGCTATTGCTGTTTGGGCGCGAACACATACTTGAAGGCGGCGGTTCAGGTATCGGGTTTGGCGGGATGACCACTTTAGGCATTTTGTTTGGTCAATCTTTAGGCCCCAGCCAGGACCTTGTCTATAGCGCGCTGTATCGCTTCTCATCCATGAGCGTGGCGCTGGTAGTAACGCTACTCGTCATGGCGTGCCTGCATTATCTGCTTAATCTTTGGGAGCCTACGCGACTACCAGAAAGTTAGCGTAACACGTCGACAACAGGGGCTTTCAGGCCCCTGTTTGCGTTTAACCCTTGAGTTTTTAAACCGCTTTACACTTCCTGATACAGCTGGCTTCCCGTTTGGCGAAATTTCTCCGCCTGCTCTTCCATGCCGCGCTTAACGGACTCTGCGTCGTTAGTACTTTCTGGCGTGCGGTCGCGGTAGGTGTCGCGCACTTCCTGGCTAATCTTCATCGAGCAGAACTTGGGCCCGCACATGGAGCAAAAATGCGCTACCTTCGCGGAATCCTTGGGCAGGGTTTCATCATGGAATTCCCGCGCGGTGTCCGGGTCTAGCCCCAGATTGAACTGATCTTCCCAGCGGAATTCAAACCGCGCCTTGGAAAGCGCATTATCACGCCGCTGAGCTGCCGGGTGGCCCTTGGCAAGATCCGCCGCGTGGGCGGCAATTTTGTAGGTAATAATGCCGGTCTTGACGTCATCTTTATTGGGCAGGCCCAGGTGCTCTTTTGGCGTGACATAGCAGAGCATCGCACAACCAAACCAGCCGATCATCGCCGCCCCAATGCCCGAGGTAATATGGTCGTAGCCTGGTGCGATATCCGTGACCAACGGGCCGAGTGTGTAGAAGGGCGCCTCGTCGCAGTACTCCAACTGCTTGTCCATGTTCTCCTTCACAAGGTGCATGGGCACGTGGCCAGGACCTTCAATCATTACCTGCACGTCGTGCTTCCAGGCAATGTGGGTCAGCTCACCCAGGGTTTTAAGCTCGGCCATCTGCGCTTCGTCATTGGCATCGGCGATAGAGCCTGGGCGCAGACCGTCACCTAATGAAAACGCCACATCGTACTGCTTACAGATCTCGCAGATCTCCTCGAAGTGGGTATACAGAAAACTCTCCTGATGATGATACAAACACCATTTGGCCATAATCGAACCGCCGCGAGAGACGATGCCCGTTACCCGGTTGGCGGTCAGCGGCACATAGCGCAGCAAAACGCCTGCGTGAATGGTGAAGTAATCCACACCCTGTTCGGCCTGCTCGATCAACGTATCGCGAAACACCTCCCAGGTCAGGTTCTCGGCCACGCCGTTGACCTTCTCCAGCGCTTGGTAGATAGGCACTGTACCGATAGGTACTGGAGAGTTACGCAAAATCCATTCGCGGGTTTCGTGGATGTTTTGCCCAGTGGAGAGATCCATGATGGTATCCGCGCCCCAGCGAATCCCCCAGGTCATTTTGTCGACTTCTTCTTCAATCGACGAGGTAACGGCCGAGTTACCCAAGTTGCCGTTAATCTTGACCAGAAAGTTACGCCCGATAATCATCGGCTCGCTTTCGGGGTGATTGATGTTATTGGGGATAATCGCCCGCCCACGAGCCACTTCATCGCGCACAAACTCCGGCGTAATCTCCTCTGGGATGCTGGCGCCAAAGCTTTGGCCGCGATGCTGGTGGCCCAAAATTTGCTCCACCTCGGCATTGCCCAGCGCTTGGCGGCGTTGATTCTCACGCAGGGCGATAAACTCCATTTCCGGCGTGATAATCCCTTGGCGGGCATAGTGCAACTGGGTAACGTTTTTGCCTTCTTTTGCCCGGCGCGGCGTGCGTTTCAAATCAAAGCGCAGTTGGGCCAGCATAGGGTCGTTGGCGCGGCGTTTGCCGTACTCAGACGTATGGCCTTCTAAAAACTCGGTGTCGTCGCGCTCCTCAATCCACGCCCGGCGAAGCGCGGGAAGCCCACGGCGTAGATCAATCTGGGCGTTTGGGTCGGTGTAGAGGCCTGAAGTGTCATACACCAGCAGCGGCGGATTCTGTTCATCCACGCTGGTCGTTTTGGTCGGCGAGAGGCTGATTTCCCGAAACGGTACACGGATGTCGGGGCGCGAGCCTTCAAGATACACCTTGCGTGAACCGGGCAGCGGAGAAATCGCG
This sequence comes from Halomonas sp. AOP27-A1-41, assembly GCF_052378605.1. NCBI lineage: Bacteria > Pseudomonadati > Pseudomonadota > Gammaproteobacteria > Oceanospirillales > Halomonadaceae > Halomonas > Halomonas sp. AOP27-A1-41. The sequence goes on along the minus strand of NZ_JBQSXT010000004.1, from coordinate 7,880 downwards.
GCGGCATCCACTTGGGCGGTTTCGGCTAGAAAGCGGGCTGTCTTCTGAGTAACGGTTGTGTTCACGGTTATATCCTTGTTATTGGAATTAATGGGAAAGGTCCAGGCCCATCTGCCAGAAGTCGATTTCCAAGCGCGTGGCATCGCGGAAAATTTTGCTGAGCTCATTAAAGCGGGCAGGGGTGACGTCGGCGAGGCGAGCATCCAGCCATTCAAGCTCGGCCTGCATGGCCGCCTGAAACTCCGCGCTTTCGTACATCGCAATCCAGGCATCAAACGGGTTGTGTGTGCCGCGTAGGGTTGTGGATTTTGCATTCAACCAGTTGGCAATCTCGCCATAGCCCACCAGGCAAGGAGCAAGTGCTACGTGTAAATCCAGCAGGTCGCCACGGTTGCCGGTATCCAACACGTAGCGGGTGTAGGCCATGGTCGCCCGAGCTTCTTGTAGCTCGGCAAGTGCCTCCTCGGAAATACCCCATTCGCGACAAAAGCCCACGTGCAAGCCCAGTTCCACATCCACAATGGTTTTTAAACCTTCATGGGCATGGCGCAAATCGGCAAGCGTAGGGCTTTTGTAGGCGGCCAATGCATAGGCGCGAGCGAAGTGAATCAGAAACAGGTAATCCTGCTTCAGGTAGTGGCGAAATGACGCTTCAGGCAGCGTAGCGTTGCCCAGCTGGCGCACAAAGTCGTGCTCAATGTAGGCGCGCCAATCGTCATGGCAGGCAGTGGTTAAATCAGTAAAGCGGTAGCCCATACATCCTCCGGTGGTGGTGATCCGAAGGGCAGGCGAAAAGATCGAGGAAATGGCACGGAAGGGGGGCGAGCGATTGTGGGAGAGCTAGCCAGTGCCATCGCTTGATCCCTACGCCGGTACCCGCGCTACATCAAAAGCAGCGCATTAGCCGGATCAGGTTCAGCGGGACCAGCGCTTGGCAGCAAAATTGCTACGCCCTGCGCCATCTCAGCCGGATTCACCGGCACCCCGTCAAGCATTCAACTCAGCGAGTCTAGGTGGCGGTTGAGGGAGATGCAAGGGGGCGAACGACGGTGCTACGTGTTAATTTGAATCGATTATGTCTATCAACACTCACCACCACAGCATGATGCGATCAGGAAGTACTGACATTGACCACCGATAACAAAACGGGTTGGGAAGCCTTCTATCGCGCCAATCAAACGCGAGCCGCCTCGCCGCTGTTACGCCGCGCTTTGGGGGATGAGTGCTTAGCCAAAGGCAACGGCCATGCTATTCGATATGACTGCCAGCGATGTGGAACTGGCCTACACCTATTACGGATGATCGGGACGCTCACACCCCAGAGACCCATCTACGATCCAACGCCTAACGACAAGGAGCAACGCTATCGAGCATGATGTACCGCCATCCCCCTACAATGAACCTGATTATTCGACCTGCTGGCGGGTCGCGGATACGCTCGTCCCGGGGATAGATTTTAGCCCTAAGGCGCGCTACATTAGGTTAATTAAGATTCGGGGGCGCTGAAATAATGACCAATATACCACTAGAGCGAGTTACAACAGGCACGTATGCGCACGGCTTGGTGCCTCAGGCCGCATGCCTGTGAATACAATCCCCTATTAAATAGCCGCCTGATGGACGCGCCTTAGTCCAACAGACATTTATCCGCCATGCTCCGCACGGCGAATAAATGCTTAACTGTTAACTTTTCTCGGAGTGTGTGCCATTGGTAGAAGAATCTTGCAGTTTAATTGGGACTTGGGTAGAGCCAGAATATATCATTCCGGCTGCCATGGTATTGCTCTCATCCGGGCTTTTTCCGTTCCTTCTTCATAAATATAAAATGGCTAGAGAACGCGAAGAAAAGCTGTTCGACACTAGAAAATCCGAGTATCAAGAATATTTTAAGGTAATGGAAAAAGCTGCACGTTTGGCTGGTCAGGATTATGCTAAATTTTTGTCTAGCACATTACCTGAAGCTTCGTTGCGTTTGTATAAGAAGGAATTCTCTCCCGAATCGATAGTTAATTATCAGAATACAATGAGTGAATTTACTAAAGGCATTCAGGAAGGCTTTCAGAAAGCAACGCATGAGCTGGTTGGGTTGCGGATCGTGTGTTCTGATGCACTTGCTGATCTACTTGATGAGTTTGAGTCGTTGTATAAGGAAATTCTTGCTCTCCAGCCAATAATGCTTCATGAAATAAAAGAGTCTATGACGCCAGATTCGTTTATTTCTGGTGAGTTTAATTTCGAAACTCCCACACAAGTAAAAATAGTAGAGATGGGCAAGGATCTAGGCTTTCTTCGAGATGTAATAATTAAGCAGATGAGGAGCGAGCTTGGTTATAACAGTTAACAAACGTAGGCACGGCGACGGCTTTTACGTTGCGGCGTTGCCTTCACTTCAAAGCCGCGCATGCTGCGGGCATTAGGATTCTAAAGGAAACGGAGTAGAGGATTTGGAAAAAGTAGATCAATATAAAAAAAGTGTCGTTAAATTTGTTTTCAGAGAATTCGTGATCTTTATGTCCCAGATTGCAGTGTTCTTTATGGTTGCGGTTTTTACATCGAATTTTTTAAATAGTGAAGAAAAACTGGTTGCATTTTCAGAGCAAAAAATCAATGACGGATCTCTCGCAGAATTGGGTCTCACGTTTCTGGCTATTCTCGTGGTGATTGGTTTGTTTTCTGCCCTGGGTAGGATTTTCGATAATAAATATTTAGATTACTATGTGAATGAGGTTCTTTGTGAAATGCCCAAAACCATATACGTTTTTGGCTCAGCCGCTACAGGGGCTATGCTCGCCATATCTTTGTTCGCACATTTGCATACAACAAACGAAGTAAATGCAAAAGGCTTCGTCTTGCTGTCTGCGTTATTTGCATTCATGGTGTTCATATATGGCTGTGGATTCAGCTACGCCTTCAAACGAAAAACTCACATCTTGCCAAAGTCTAACAATTCAATGCAGCCGACCGCTGACGCGTCGGCTGATTGAGGCGTTATATGTCTAAGGAGAAATCGTGATTAAGCCTGACATTGGATTAGTTTTCGAAGAAAGTGTTTCAAATGAAATGTTTGAGGGTTTCGAAAATAGTATAAAGGCAGACGGTTTAAAATTGGTTGTTGAATCTAGAGAGCCATCAGGGGCGATGGCATGCCCAGAGTGGTTCATGTTTCCGGTTATTGCCGCATTCATAGGGAAGAGTTACTTTGATGGCTTTCTAAAAGAGGCCGGTAAAGATCACTATCAGTCGCTCAAAGAGAGCCTTTCCAACTTAACTAATAATGTAATGGCTAATCCAAGAATTGAGCCTACGCTTTTTGGAACCCAGGGAAAAATCAGTACCAATAATCCTTTTTCGCTCGCATTTTCAGTTCACGCTGAAGCTGAGGATGGTTATACGTTTAAGCTGCTAATCCCAAAATCAACCAGCAGTTGCGATTATGGTCTAATTACCAACCGGTTTATGGAATTCCTTTCGGACTACCATTTGGGCCTTCATACTCTAGCCTCTATAGGTTGCGCATGGGAAGGAGATAGGCCGCCGTCTAACATGATCTTTGTTCACTACAATCCGGACAAGGATTCTATTGAATGGTTAAATGAGCAAGACTATCGTTAAACGGCATATAACACCTATGAGCCTTCTGTCTGTCAATAGGCTGCAGCATTTTTTATTGGCCGCGTAAGCGGTCAATCTCAAGTCCCTGAGCCAGTGATCCTACTTCATCTGTCATCGTTGGCTGTTGGTGGCTTACAGCAAACACCTATTGAGGCTCTCTAACGTGGTAGTTCACCACTGCCAAACCGGGTTGCTCCTTGCAGGTGGGTCTGGGGCACTAGACATTCATCGGTTAACCAGCATCTGTCCTATTCAAAAAGCGGGTTACTTTACAGTCCCAGTTAGTTTCAGGTTCAGCGCCGGTGTAAGCCCACTCGCTCAGGGTGCTGATGCACGCCAGCAGGATGGATAATCAAAGCGACGGGCTTCGAGCTGGGTGTAGAAGTCGGGTTTCAGATCTCAAGATCAGTCAGCAGACACCCTGTTCAGCACACTCCATGATGATCCAGTTAGACGTTGATCATCATCCTGCTGCGTGACTAACTCCTTAAAAAGCGTTGTTCATCAAACACCTTTTCGTTCTTTAACATGAAATAGACTGCACGCCCCAACTTGTGGGCCAAGGCCGATAAGGCTTTGGCTTTACTCATGCGTTTCTGAAAGCGTTGCAACAGTTTTTGTGCACCTGGATTGCCGCGCAGATAAAGCACCGCAGCCTCAGAAAAAGCCCATTTTAGATGGGCATTACCAATCTTGTTGCCCTGGGTGCCATAGGTCTTACCGGCCGATTCGGCTTTGCACTTGATCATTCGGGAATAGGAGGCAAACTTCTGAACAGATTCAAAACGTCGAATATCACCCACTTCATACAGAATGGTGAGGGCCAGAATACGGCCAACGCCGGGAATGGTTTTTAATAAGTGGTAGTAGGTCGGCTGATGCTTTTTGGCCTGCTTTTCCAATAGCCATTCCACCTGGCTTAGTTCCCGGTGGTAGCACTCTAAAACGGCCATATCTAGATCGATATTGCGCTGAACGAGCGGGTCATCAAAGGTTCTGCCCAATTGTTCTCTGGCACTGACATTTTTTAAATTGACCTTGTTGGGTGGCAGGTTGTACTGACTCGTTGTGTTGACAACATGAGCTTTGAGATCAGCGCCGTGGCGAACGAGCCCAGTTCGGCGGCGAAGCAGGTCACGGGTAGCTCGCATGCTGCGTGGGTAGACATAAGCGAGGGGAAAATTACCGCCTCGAATAAGCGCCGCAATTTTGTAAGAATCCACGCGGTCATTCTTGGTTTTACCGCCATGAATGGCCTTCATATAAAGGGCATGACCGAGAATGAAAGCAATGCCCTGGTCTTCACAGAAATCAGCGATCCAGTACCAGCAGTGCATGCATTCAACCCCGATGACCAGATCGTCCAGGTAAGGTTCGATCAGATGAAGCAGAGGTTCTGGTTTGGCTGAAATCTCTTTATGCAGAAGGGTTTCGCCCTGCTGATCCAGGATGCAGACATACAGGCTACGGGCATGCAGATCAATTCCACAGTAGTGACGATGAGTGCTATTGTAAAAATTCATTGAGTCTTCTCCTGTTAGGTTTGGTCGCCTTTTCAGCTTAGCCAAACAGCTGAGCTGGAGGAGAAGGCTCAATGAGTATCAAACTGTTTAATCAGGACAAAATACAGTTGGCTGTGTTTCATTCCTCAACAATTTTAACCAACTAAATTTTGCCCATTACGCGGCGTTAAATTTTCAACCGAGTTTAGTGATGAATATTGAGGTCGTAGAAAAAGCAGATCACCTTAAGCTGATAGAAGTCTGGGAAGCGTCGGTCAGGGCAACGCATGATTTTCTGGCTGAAGATGATCTACAGGAGTTAAAGCCGTTAATTCTGGAGCAGTATTTTGACGCAGTTGATTTAAGGTGCGCTAAAAACGGTAACGGTGAAATTCAGGGATTCTGTGGAGTACATGACGGTAATATTGAGATGTTGTTCATCTCACCTGATGCACGCGGAAAAGGCATTGGTGCCATGTTAGCGGCCCATGCTATCAAAGAGCAGGGAGCATCAAGGGTCGATGTAAACGAGCAGAATGAACAGGCGGTAGGTTTTTATCAGCACATTGGCTTTAAAGTGACAGATAGGTCACCAGTCGATGGTCAGGGTAAGCCTTATCCGCTGTTGCATATGGCGCTATAAAAAGTTAACAAGGCCAGGTACGGCGACGTCTTTTTCGTTGCGGCTTCGCTTTCACTACAAAGCTGCGCGTGCTGGTGGCGTTAGTTATTGCGAAAATTATTGAAGGAGATAGAGATGTCCGAAGGTTCACCAGAGAATACCGAGCAACTTGGTTCGATCAATAAAAAGATCGTGGCCGAAGGAGAAGAGCTCCCCGCTGTAACCCTTAAAGATGGAAGTAAGGTACAAACAGGTACGGTTGCCACAATGCTCCGCAATATCGCTTTATACAACGCAGGTGAGCGTGGCGAGGTAGAAGAGCAGCTGAAGATCGCAGTACCGACCTTGATTAAAGTTGGATTGTTTGAGCTATTCTCCGTTGATGAGTGGATTAACGGTCAGAATCTTGGGCGTAGGTTCGTTGGTCTGTGTGCTAAAGAATACATTGGTAAAAACTAACAAGTTGCTGCAGTTGACCGCTGTTCCGCTTCGCTTCACCTGTGCTTCGGCGTTATTGACCATGAATCAATAATGATACCGAAGCTGCGCAATCAGTAGCGCATCATCCGCCACCTTGTAAACAATCCGATGTTCGTCGTTGATTCGTCGAGACCAGTAGCCGGAAAAACCGTGTTTGAGCGGTTCGGGTTTGCCTACGCCCTCGAACGGCTGCCGCTGAATCTCCTTGATCAGCTTATTGATGCGGCCGAGAACCTTCTTGTCGGTTTTCTGCCAGTACAAGTAGTCTTCCCAGGCATTCTCGGCAAAGATGAGCCTCACTCCAGGAGCTCCTTCTCTTGGCCACCACCTTGTTCCAGTTCGGCCATGGAGTCCATCAAACGGCGCGCGTTGTGGGGTGAACGCAGTAGGTAAGCGGTTTCCTGTAGCGCCTCATAATCTTCCAGCGAAAGCATGACCACCGAAGGTGCTTTGCTGCGCGTGATGATGACAGGTGAGTGATCTTCGCAGACCTGCTCCATGGTCTTGGCCAAGTGGCTTCGGGCGGCGGTATAGCTAATAGCATCCATAATAATACTCCTGTACGTAATGTTGTACTGTACGGATTGTCGTACATGGAAGGGCGGTAGACAACAACTTTCTACTCACGCGCCTGCTTTAACACCAGTCAGACGTTGTGCTTGGGGCGCTTGATCATTCAACGGCCCGAGTCGATTTATCCCTCGGGCTGGCACCACCCCAACCACCCAAGCGTCATGAGCACGGCAAACTGTACCGCGAGCCCCGCCTATGTCGTATTTCCATCGCCGCCGAAGGTGGCTAGTTAGGTACCGCGTTACGAGTGGTAGACCTGGCTGCGGCCGCCATCAATCAGAATGTCGGTGGCATTGATAAAGCGTGCTTCGTCGCTGGATAGAAACAGCGCCGTGTTGGCGACCTCATCGGCCTCACCGATGCGCTGGCACGGTAGCAAGTCTATCTGTTGCTGACGTTCGGCTTCGCTTAAGCCGTCCAGCCAGGCTTGTGCGGGCGGCGTGCGGATTAGGCCGGGTGAGATAGAGTTGACGCGGATGCCGTGCGCCGCATATTCGATTCCCAGTGAGCGGGTCAGACCGATCAGGCCGTGCTTGGCGACCGGGTACGGAAAGGCGCTGGGAATAATTTTGTGCCCGTGGACTGAAGCGATGTTGACGATATGGCCATACTCGCGGGCCAGCATACCAGGTAGCGCAGCCTGAATGACCCGCCACGCGCCTTCCAGATTGACCGACAGGCAACGCCGCCAAGTGGCTTCATCTGTTTCGAGCGGGTCTGAGAAAACGTTGACGCCAGCAGCATTGATCACAATGTCGATTCGCCCCAAGGCATCGCCGACTTCCGCGACCGCGTGATTTATCGCGGTCGTCTCAGCGACATCGGCTTCCACGCCCAGGACAGGGCGGCCAATTTCGCGCTCAAGCCGGGCGCACTCCCTGGCGAGCGCATGGCTATCCCGGTCTAGCAGTGCCACGCTCGCGCCTTCGGAAAGAAAACGCTCAGCCGTTGCTAGCCCGATGCCGCTGGCCCCGCCGGTAATGAGTGCTGTACGTTGCTTGAGTCTCATGCGTGGTAATCCCGCTATTTATAATTGAGCTGATAGGTGGAGTGCGTCAGGAAGTCATGGTTTCCTGTTCTTTAATAGTTAT